>CANJRI010000114.1 GCA_947476555.1 Caulobacteraceae bacterium | reverse complement strand
GGACGGTGCTCACGCGCCAAGGCCAGCGCCTGCAAACCCTCACGGGTCTGCAACGTCTCATAGCCCTGAGCGTCTAACAGGTCGTGGAAGAGCTTCATGTTGAGCTCGTTATCCTCGACGATGAGGACCTTCTTGGCCATTCGGGACCCGATGTTGCGCACGAGGTGCGGCCGCGGTTGCGACCTTCCCCCACCTGCCTCGGTTGTGCGCCGGGATATCCTTAAACTTCGTTAGCCGCGTTTTGGCCCGCGCGTGACCGGAAGGCCTCAGTCGGTTGCGAAGCAGTAGAACAGCCCCGACCCGCCCGTGGCCACCAGGTCCGCCTGGCTGCAGGCCCGGGAGGCGTGGGCGGAGTTCCAGGACGTCGTATTGGGACCAGTGCCCCGACGGTCGTGATGGCCGACCTGGGCGCTGCCCGCCCCGTTGGAGGTCCAGTTCGCGCAGGTGAGGTTCGTCGTCCCCTTGGCGACGCTCCCATCCATGTCGGAGCCGGTCAGCATGTCGTGCTTGTTGGGCATGTCGCCGCGGCCGTTGACGACGAGCCCGGTCTCGGTGAGCGAAACGTCCTTGTTGGGGCTGCTCGGGTCGCTGTGCAGTTCGGTGACGTTCCTGGCGATCAGTTCGCCCTTGAAGTTGTACCAGGGGCCCGTGCCGATCCGGTCGCGGGCGTTGGTTCCGGGATCGGCGCTGAGATAGGCTCTCCAGGCCTTCTTGGACGCGCCCACCTTGGCCGCCAGGGCCGTGCAGTGCTTGTCCGCCCCGGCGAGACCGCCCAGGTTTCCCCCATCGCCCAGGCCGACGCCGGTGATGAAGAAACTCATCTTTGGGTCGGGCCTCGCGGTCTGGGCCCCGACGCTCCAGGCCACCGCCGCGGCGGCGACCGCGGCGATCATGAACAGCTGACGCTTTTGCATGCTTCCTCCCGGCTTATTTTGGGGCCCATCTTCCGCGCGAGGGCCGAAGAGGCAAGCCGGAACAAATCGGGTATGCGTAGGCGATGAAGGCGTTCTGCCGCGATTGCTTCTGGACCGGGGACGAAGCGCCGCGTCGCTGCCCGTCCTGCGGCTCACCGCGCATCGTCGCCCACGAGGAGCTGGACAGCCTTTCCATCGCCCATATGGACTGCGACGCCTTCTATGCCTCGGTGGAGAAGCGCGACCGGCCCGAACTGCGCGACGTTCCGGTGATCGTCGGCGGCGGCAAGCGCGGGGTGGTCACCACCTGCTGCTACATCGCCCGGATCAACGGCGTGCGCTCGGCGATGCCGATGTTCAAGGCGCTGCAGGCCTGCCCCCAGGCCGTGGTGATCAAGCCGGACTTCACCAAATACCGGGCCGCCAGCCGCCGGATCTTCGACCTGGCGGGCGAACTGACCCCGCTCATCCAGAGCCTTTCCCTCGACGAGGCCTGGATGGACCTGTCGGGCACCCAGCGCCTGCACGGCGCGCCGCCCGCCCTCACCCTGGCCCGGCTACAGGCGCGCATCGAGGCGGAGGTGGGGATCACCGTCTCCATTGGCCTGGCCCCCAACAAGTTCCTCGCCAAGGTGGCGTCCGACCTGGACAAGCCGCGCGGCTTCTCGGTGATCGGGGCGACGACCGCCCAGGCGTTCCTGGCCCCGAGGCCGGTGCGCATCCTGCCCGGCGTCGGACCGGCCCTGGCCGCCTCCCTGGAGAAGGCCGGCTACCGGGTGGTGGGCGACCTGGCCCGCGCCGACCCCAAGGCCCTGGTGGAGCGCTGGGGCGCCCACGGCCTGCGTCTTCACGCCCTCGCCCACGGCCGCGACAGCCGCGCGGTGAACCCCTCCGAGGGCCGCAAGGGCATCAGCGCCGAGACCACCTTCAACGAGGACCTCAGCGACATCTCCGACCTCGAGGACCAGCTCGCCCCGCTTTGCGAGCGGGTGGCGCGCCACGCCCGGGCCGACGGCCTGGCCGGCCGCACCGTCCAGCTCAAGCTGCGCGCGACGGACTTCAGGATCGTCACCCGCCGCCGCACCCTGCCGATCGCCACCCAGACCGCCCGGACCCTGTTCGCCGTGGGTCGGGAGCTGCTGGCCAAGGAGGCCACCGGCCAACCGTGGCGCCTGATCGGCATCGGCCTGGCCGAACTGGTGGACGCCGAGGGCGCGGCCGACGACTTCTTCGCGGGCGAGGAGCGCAAGGCCCTGGCGGGCGAGAAGGTGCTCGATTCGATTCGCGCCAAATTCGGCCCGGGCGCCGTGACCTCGGGCCGCCTGTTGCGGTCAAAGGTGGCCTCGCGGGACGACTAGGCGCCCGCTTTTCAGGCGATGTGGCCGATTTAGCCGATTGACGGCTATGGCCCGGACGTGACGATTCGACCCTTACAAACGAACGCGCTCACCATATCTATGAAGGGAGGGCGCAGGTGTCGGCGACGACGTTTTGGAGGTCGGGCGATGAGCGAACGCAAGGAAGGTGGCTCCGACACCGGCGTTCGTTCGGCGATCGTCACCCAGACCAAGGCGAAGACGCAAAAGCCCTCGATGTACCGGGTGCTGCTCTTGAACGACGACTACACGCCTATGGAATTCGTGGTCTACGTACTGGAGCAGTTCTTCAATAAGTCGCGCGAAGACGCGACTCGCATAATGCTTCACGTCCATCAACACGGCGTCGGCGTTTGCGGGGTCTATACGTACGAGGTTGCGGAAACAAAAGTGGCTCAAGTCGTTGATACAGCGCGGCGTCACCAACATCCGCTGCAGTGCACCATGGAAAAGGATTAGAGGCTCTTGCCTTCATTCTCGCGCCAACTCGAAGAGTCCCTCCATCGCGCGGTCGCCTACGCCAATCAGCGAAAGCATGAGTACGCCACGCTGGAGCACCTGTTGCTCTCCCTCATCGACGATGAGGACGCGGCCGGTGTGATGCGGGCCTGCGACGTCGAGCTCGGCGCGCTCCGCACCACCCTCACCAGCTATGTGGACAACGAACTCCGCTCCCTCGTGGTGGACGACGGCGAGGACGCCAAACCCACCGCCGGATTCCAGCGCGTGATCCAGCGTGCGGTCATCCATGTGCAGTCCTCCGGCCGCGAGGAGGTCACCGGCGCCAACGTCCTGGTGGCCATCTTCTCCGAGCGAGAAAGCCACGCCGCCTACTTCCTGCAAGAGCAGGACATGACCCGCTACGACGCGGTGAACTACATCGCCCACGGGATCGCCAAGAAGGCCGGCGCCACCGACGCCAAGCCCGTCAAGGGCGCCTCCGAAGACGACGAGAAGCCCCAGGTCAAGACCGGCGGCGAGGCGCTCGAGGCCTACTGCGTCAACCTCAACGAGAAGGCCAAGCAGGGTAAGGTCGATCCGCTGATCGG
>CANJRI010000113.1 GCA_947476555.1 Caulobacteraceae bacterium | reverse complement strand
TATCCTTCACCACCCGCTCGCCGGGGGTCGCCTTCGAGGGCAAGGGTTTTGATCTCATCTTCGTTCCTACGTCACTGCGATGAGACCAAAACCCTCCGCTAGCTGGAACCCTGAATCTGTCTCATTGGCGCTGACGGCGGACACAGCGCCTTCGACATTGCCTGGCAGAGCGTGGGCCAATCTAGGCCTCGCGGTGGAGCCTCCATTCACCTTCATCGATGGCTTTCATCGCGGCGGCGAGTGGCGTGTCCGGGTCGCCGAGCCACGCCGTGGTAAGCACGGTGCAGGCGCCGTATCCGGCGGTCACCGGTCTCTTGTCCAGGTGTTCCGCCAAGGCGGTGAAGCTGCGCTCTCCCTGGCTCATTACGGTGATTTTGAAACCCTTGTGTTCGACGGCTTCGCCATGCTGGGCGATCGGTTCGTCGTCGTGATCGTGGTGGTCATGATCGTGATCGTGGTCATCGTCATGGGCCATAACGGATACCTCTTCTTGAGCTTATCAGCTGGTAAGTGACTGGCGCAACTTGGCCATGACGTCAGGCCAAAGCACAAACGGACGCTAGCCTAACCCTAACTGCAATGCGGGCCGCAAGCAGTCCTCGCCCACGTCCCCTACGGGTCGGAAGCGGACACCGGCTCAAACCCCATAGAGGACACCTGACCTCGTCCCGTCGCGGCTCGGCTCGCGAGAACGCTGGCCTCCCCAGGCGAAGGGCCTATACCCCCGGGGGCGCGCGGGGCGCCGGGAGATACACATGAGCTTTTCGATCCACGAGGCGTCCGCGCCGGTCTTCGTCGCCACCCTGACCAACATGCAGGCCTGGATGGACAAGGCCCTGGCCGAGGGCAAGTCGGAGGCCGAGTTGGTGGAGGCGCGGCTGGCGCCGGACATGCGGGCCTTCGCCGCCCAGATCCAGATGACATCGGACTCCGCCAAGGGCTGCATCGCCCGGCTGGCGGGCCTGGAGCCGCCGTCCATGCCCGACACCGAGACCACCTTCGCCGAGCTCAAGGCCCGCTGCCAGCGCACCATCGACTTCATCCAGAGCGTCGACGCCGCCGCTGTCGAGGGCGCCGAGGACCGTGAGATGGTGATCAAGTTCCCCAACGGCTTCGGCTACCGTCTCACCGGCCGCCAATACGTCACCGCCTTCGCCCTCCCCAACTTCTACTTCCACGCCACCACCGCCTACGCCCTGTTGCGCGCGGCCGGCGTCCAGGTCGGCAAGCCGGACTTCCTGCAGCACCTGGGGCCGCCGAACATTCAGCCGGCGGCCTGAGGCCTATTCGCCAACAGATATTGTCGTTCGGCCAAGCTTGGGGGACAGTGGGCGCCACCTATCATTCGTAGGTCATCGAGGAAGATCGCCATGTGTGACGAGAAGCTCCCGAACCTGGGCCACCTGCCCTACACCGACATCAGCCGCCGTAAGTTCGCGGCCCTGGGCGCGGCCGCGGCCGCTGGGATCGCCGGCGGCGCGCAGGCGCAGGGGGCGGTAACCTCGCGCGACGTCACCATCCGCACCGCGGACGGCGCCTGCGACGCGGTGCTGTTCCATCCCACGGGCGGCGCCCGGCGGCCGGGCGTGCTGTTCTGGCCCGACGCGGGCGGTCTGCGCCAGGTGAAGCGCGACATGGGCCGGCGCCTGGCGGGCCAGGGCTATGTGGTTCTGGTGGTGAATCCTTACTACCGCACCGGCAAGGCCCCGGAGATGGCGGCCCTGGACAACCAGGTCCCCGCGCAGCAGGCCCGGCGGACCGCGGCCCGCGCGGCCCTGACGCCGGAGGCCGTGACCCGCGACGCCAAGACCTTCGTCTCTTGGCTCGACGCCCTGCCGCAGACCTCAGGCGCCAAGGTGGGCGTGCAGGGCTACTGCATGGGCGGCGCGATGAGCGTGCGCACGGCCGCGGCGGTCCCGGGCCGCATCGGCGCGGTCGGCTCGTTCCACGGCGGCAACGGCCTGGTGTCCGCGGACGCCGCCAGCCCGCACCTGCTGATCGAAAAGACCAACGCCCGCTACCTGTTCGCCACGGCCCGCAACGACGACGTCACCGATCCCACCATCAAAGGCGGGCTGAGCGCGGCCCTCTACAAGGCCGGTCGGCCGGGCATCGTCGATGTCTACCAGGCCAACCACGGCTGGTGCGTGCCCGAGAGCGCCGTCTATAACCAGGGCGAGGCCGAACGGGCCTGGGCGACGCTGTCGGACGTCTACGCGCGCAGCCTGGTCTAGACGCCTCGAAAGGCCTCAGGGCTTGGGCTGAGCGCCATCGGTGATGGACTGGCCGGCGTCCCTGATCGTCTGACCGGCTTCGCGGGCGGCGTCACGCACCATCGGCTTGGCATTGTCCGCGGCGACCGCCAGGTCGCTGTCGAGACGCGTCCCGCCATGCCCGAACGAGCCTTCGAACGCGGCGTAGGCGGCGATGCCGATCCCGAGGGCGGCGGCGATGAATAGGAAGGTCATTCCCATCGGGTGACGCCGGCGCTCGGCGCGCGCGTCCTGCCGGCCGCGTTCGTAGGCCGCGCGCAGGTCATCCGCCGTGAGGCTGGCCACGCGGGTAGGATCGACCAGGTCGTAGGGAGCCGGCGCGGTGGGTCGGAAGGGGTTGGTCAAAATCATGCTCGCCTCGAGGTTTGATGAAGGTGGGTCGGATGACGCCGCTCCGGCGGCCGGGAGGCCGACCGGCTCTGGACCCGCGGCTTGCGCAGCGACAAGGGGGCCGCGATCGCCGCCCGCTCCCAGCGCCACTCGAAGGGACGCAGCCACACCCAGTCGCCATCGTTCAGATGCCGGGGACACAGGGCGAAGCCGCTGATCCACGGTTGATCCGCCGGGATCTCGGCGGCCAGCGGGGTGGCGTCAGGGCGCACGGCGGGCGCGAACGCGCGCTCGTCGACGAAGCGGATGGCCAGTTGGGTTGTCATGGGGTCCGCCTCTCCTGGGGCGGGTCTTTGATAGGGCTCGAAATCCGTGGACTTCAGAGATCCTGGAAGTAACGCGCCGGGAGGCCCTTAGCTCCACCGTAGCCAACTTAATTAGGTCGGCTCAGACCCTCAGCTCGAAGTAGGCGACCTCGCCGCCGGCGCTGTGTCCGACCAGGGTCAGCCGGTAGGTGGCGCCGCCGGCCAGGACCAGCACGGCTTCGCCCTTGCGGAAGGCCTCGGCCATCGCCTGGGGATCGCCGGTGAGGGAGCCCTGAAGCCGTAGCGGGCCCAGCTTCAGCTTGGCCGGCTCGCCCTTGATGTCATAGCGCACGCTGCCGCTGAAGCCGGGATACCGCAGCTCGCCGACCCCGGAGTCCACGGGCAGAACTTTTCGCGTGAAAGCCACGGACAGCTCCTTTGTAGAAAAACGGACGGAGCCCGGCCTTTCGGCCGGGCTCCGGTTAGCTCTGTCTATCGATCGGATCAGAAGTTGATGTCGATCGACGAACGGCGGTTCAGCGGTTCCTTCACACCGTCGCCGGTGGCGACTGCGGGCATGGT
>CANJRI010000112.1 GCA_947476555.1 Caulobacteraceae bacterium | reverse complement strand
CGCCACCCCTGGCGAATAGGCCAGCGACAGGTCCCGCTGCGTCCCCATCGGCTTGGTCGCCACGATGGCGATCTTCCCAGGCGTCGGCTCCCGGTGGAAGGCCAGCGCCTCCTCGTCGGTAAAGGTCCGTTCTTCAGAGTCGCTCATGGGCGTTCAACCGCTCTTCTGTATTGCGGGCGATCGGGCCCGCGTCCGGACAGCCTCAGCAGCTCTTACGCTGCGCGTTGCCCGGTCTGGGGGGGAGCGTTTTGAGATAGCTGGCCATCGCCGCGATATCGGCGTCGGGCAGGCGCGAGGTGCTGGCGAGTACGGCGCGCATGCCCACCGGCTCATTGAAGCACCGGTCGACCCCGGTCTTCAGCAGGTCGGCGATCTCCTGCTCGCTCCAGTCACCGATCCCGTCGGCGTGTTGGGTGATGTTGGTGGCGAAGCGCCCGCCCTTTTCCAGGTTCGGCGCGCCCACGTAGCGGTCGTCCGTCGGTCCGCCGAGGGCGTTATGCGGGGTGTGGCAGGATCCACAATGCGCCGGTCCTTCCACCAGATAGGCCCCGCGGTTCCAGGCCGCCGACTTGGCGGGATCCGGGGTGAAGGGCTTTGGCTTGAAGTAGAGCAGCTTCCAGCCCCCGACCGTCAGCCGGATGTTGAACGGGAACGACAGCTCATGCGGGGCGCTCGGATTGGTCGCCGCCGGCAAGGTCTTCAGGTAGGCGAAGAGATCGCGGACGTCGGATGTGCTGAGCAGGCTGTAGGTGGAGTAGGGGAAGGCCGGATAGAGGTGCTCGCCGCGCCGGCCCACGCCGCGCAGGGTGGCGTTCAGGAACTCCGCCTCGGTCCAGCCACCGATGCCGTGCGCCGGGTCGGACGAAATGTTGGGGGCCACGAAGGTCCCGAACGCCGTGGGCAGCCGCAGCCCACCTCCCAGCACCTGCCGGTCCTCCTGTCCGGGCGTCTGGTGACAGCCCGAGCAATTGCCGGCGTTGAAGAGCACCTCGCCGTTCGCCAGATTTGGCGTGTGGGCGCGTGCGAGCTCCGAAGCCGGCAAGCGTCGAGGCGCCATCAGGAACCATGCCGTGACGGCCGCCAAGAGGAGAACGACACCGACCGCGAGGAGCGGCCGGGGGAATCGCCTGGAACGTTCGGACACTTCGACCCCCTTAGGTCAGCTGGCGCTTTTCCGATAAAGGTCGTGGCAACCCTTGCAGGTGCCGCCGAGGGTCTGAAGCTGGGCCTTATAGGCGGCCGGAGTGGTGGCCGCGCCGGCCGCCTTCGCCAGCGCGGACAATTCGTCCAGGCGCTTATTGAAGGCAGCCTTTTCCTTCCATATCCGCGGCAAAGCGGTGGTCTTGGGGTCCGCCGCCGAGTCCGCCGGGAACAGGCCCTTGGTCTTGGCCGCGCTGGCCGAGACCGCTGCCATCAGCGCCTTGACCTTCGCCGCGTCGTAGGGGTCCTGGCCCGAGGCGAAGCGGGTCGCCTGGCGCATATCGCCGCCCAGGCCCTTCATCGTGGCCTGGCGTTCGAGCACGTTCTTATTGGTGGCGGGCTGCGCGGTCACGTACAACGGCGCGGCCAAGGCAAGCACGGCGAGGGCGACAACTCTTGAAATCACGTTCTTTCTAGAGAGCCTGCGCTCCCTCTCCTCTCGGGACTGTACAGCCGCGACCAGTAGGCCGCGGCCCCTTACGAACTCAAGGCCTATCTGCGTACGAACCATTGGATACGAGCGCCGGAAGCGGCCTCGCCCGTATAGATATTCCCCTTGGGGTCGGTCGAGGATATTGCATCGCGAAACGACCGGCGCGGGCCGGCGCCATCGGATGAGCGCCTACCAGAACGACCCGCCACGTCGGCATGCTTTCCTCCCGATCAATGATCATCGGAACAGACCTGCGCCACAAATATTGTCGGAATCTGCGCACGCCCGGTACGTTGGTTCGCCTATAGCTTGGCTGTTTCTCACCGTACCCGAGCACACTAAGCGCCCCGAAATATAAAAGTCAAATTCGCACAATCGGCCGTTTATCGCACCCTGCCTAGGCGAGCAAACCTATGGTGGTCGCGGCGGATAGCAGGGGAGGAAGGACCCGGCGGGTAAGATCGTCGACGCTGATACGCGCGGCGGGAGCGCCCACATTCAGCGCCGCGACCACCTGGCCGGTCCGATCGCGGACCGGCACGGCGATTGAGCGCAGGCCGATCTCCAACTCCTCGTCGATCACTGAAAAGCCCTGGCCTCTGACCTGCTCCAGTTCCGCGCGCAGAGCCTCCGCCGTGACCACTGTTTCCGGGGTGCGGCGGGGAAACGGCGCCCGCGCAAGATAGTCTTCAAGCGCATCGGGGCTCAGGCTCGCCAGAAGCACCCGGCCCATCGAACTGCAGTAGGCCGGCAGGCGGCTGCCAACCCCCAATGCCGCGCTCATGATCCGCGTCGCCTCGGCGCGCGCGACGTAGACAACGTCGTCGCCCTCTCGCAGGCCGAGCGAGCAGGATTCGCCAAGCTGGTCCCGTAGGGCCAGGAGGACGGGCTGCGCCGTCTCGACGAAACCCTTGGAATTGAGGAAGGCCCGCGCGAGCGGCAGCAATGTTGGTCGCAAGGCGAAGGACTTTCCGTCGCCAGCGCCGATGTAGCCGAGCTTATTGAGGGTGTAGAGGCAGCGGCGGGCGGCGGCCCGTGACAGCCCGGTCGCCGCGGCGGCCTGGGATGTGTTGAGGGTGTTGTGCTGTTCGAAGGCGCGGAGCACGGCCAGACCCCTGGCCAGCGAAGTCATGAAGTCCGGGTCTGAGGCAAGCTTCTCCCCAATATTCCCGGTCATTTCCCCCCTTTTTGCCATGTGTTCCCATTGCTCCCCGGCCACGGTTAACGACCGGATATCGCACGGTCGTGCGATTAGACAACATCTATTCGGTGATGGCCTGTGCGCTCCGTCCGGACCAGATCAAAGCCGGCGCCGGCTCGGGCCGAATTCTCATCCGGCATTTCTCGTGACGTCGGCGTGTGGGGAAGCGGGGACACGCGAGTTCTGCGGGGCAGCAGCCCAAATACGATCTCGCCCGCCCATCGGATCGATGGGCGGGCGGGAACGTGGCATGATGCGGGCGTCCGGTGGACGCCCTTATCGAGGTCTAGCGGGCCGAGACTTTCTGCGGCGGATCGGGCTGGCGGATGAAGGCCGGCTCGCCGCGGACCAGGTAGGTCATGGAGATCCGGGTCCGCGCGCCGTTCTTGGCGGCGTCGATGTCGGTGTCCGCGTTCTTCAGCAGGGCGTGGAAGACACCGGGGACGTCCATACCGCCGATGTATTCGGCCGCCGTGGCGTAATCGCCGAACGGGAAGTAGACCATCTTGATCGGCAGATAGCCGCCGACGAAGCCTTCCATCCGGCCATCGGGCATGAACTTCATCCGCATCAGGGCGGACTTGAAGTCATAGATGGGCTGGATGCGCGAGCTGCCGACCATCGTGAACTGGGGCGTTCTGTCGGAAACGAACTGGCCGTTCACGATCTTGCCCTTGAAGGTGTTGGCCTTCTTCAGGTCGCTGTTCGGATCGATCGTGTAGGTCGCGTTGCGCAGGAAGCCACCGGCGCTCAGCAGCGGGATCTGCTGGCCGCGATAGAACTTCACGGTGACGCTGTCGTCGTTTTCCCAGTTGATGGGACGGTCGCTGTTGTTGGTGACCTCCACCAGCCAGGAGTTGCCGGCGCTGTAGTGGCTCCAGCGGAAGGTCTGGTTGCCGGGAGGGGCCTCAT
>CANJRI010000111.1 GCA_947476555.1 Caulobacteraceae bacterium | reverse complement strand
GTAGTAGCTGGCGGGCGGGGTCTTGGTGACGAAGGTGAACGACTTGTCCTGATAGACCGTGATCACGGTCGGCAGGGGCGTGCCCTTCTGTTCCTTCTCGGTGCGGGCGTTGAACTCCTTGCAGAAGCCCATAATGTTGACGCCGCGCTGGCCGAGCGCCGGCCCGATGGGCGGCGAAGGCGTGGCGGAGCCCGCGGGCACCTGCAATTTGATATAGCCCAAGATCTTCTTGGCCATCGTTACTCCTCAGTGGCCCCTCGAAGGGCCGGTTTGAGCCGTGGTGCGGGGATACGGTGGCCGCCCCCTCCCACGGATTTGAAATCCCCGGCGGACCGGAGAAGCGGGCGCACATAGCAGCATCGGGGTGCGCGGACAACCGCGCAGGGTCAGGCTGGCCCGGGCCGGCTCGCGAACTGCTCGGCCAGAACCTGTGCCACCGCGCCGCTCCAGTCCCGGTCCGCCAGCGTCTCGGCGCCCGGCACATCCCTCAGGGGCCGGTAGCAGGCCAGCGTCATCGCCTCGTCAGGCGTTAGCTTCCCGATGCGCCGGGCCAGGCGCTCCACCAGCTGCCGCTCGATGTTGTCCTCACGCCACGCATAACCGTCCATCAGGCATCGGCTCGCCAGCGCTGGCAGGATACCGCTCAAGGCCTCGACCGCGCTGCCGATGAGCAGCCGGCGTCGCAACGTCGTCAGCCGCCCTTCCAGCCATTGTGGAAGCGCAGCCGTGTTCCGAAGCACCTTCGCCAGGACCTCGTCGGCGACCAGCGCGGCGTCGACATGGGGCCAGTTCGCCTGGAGATGCGAGAGGGCCGCGTCTCCGGCCAACCCGATCTCGGGCTTTGGAAGGACCCCATCCGGCTTCTCCGCCCAGAAGGTGTACATGCGGGCGAACGTCTTGGGATGCGCGCTCTCGAACTGCTCCCAGGCGTTGAGATCCAGGCCCAGCGGATCGTGCGGGAACGCCGCGCGATAGCTCGCCGCGATCGCGGCGTCGGGCGGGATCATGCCGAGGAACCTCAGGCCGTTCTCCTCCAGGATCCGCCGGAGATCGGCGAAGGTCATCTGGTGTTCCTGCACGTGCATCAGCAGGTCGCGGCAGCCGCTGGAGGCGTAGAAATCCCGCGAACCGGCCGGCCGGCGGACGGGATCGCCGAGCGGGCGGTCCAGGATGGCCTGGCGCAGCTCCCGGACGGTGTCGGGCGTATAGTCGCGGGCCAGCTTCCGGGCCGGCTCGAGGTCCGCTCGCGCCGTGGAGCTATAGAGGCCGAGATTCAGCAGGCCGCCGGGTTTCAGCGTGCGGCAGACCGCGCGGACCCCCTCGAACGGGTCGGCCATGTGATGCAGCACCCCGACGCTCGCCACGATGTCGAACGTCTCCGGATAGCGGTCCGGCAGCTCGAGGATATCGCCGTGGACATATTCGATGCCCTGCAGGCCCTGTTCCTTGGTTTTGAGCGCGGCGTAGGCGAGGCTGCGGCGGCTGAGATCGACCGCCACCGTGCGTTCGGCGTCGAACATGGTATGCGCCTGGATCGCGTGGCGCCCGGTGCCGCAGCCGGCCACCAGCAACAGCGGCCGGACTGGGGCCGGACGTCCGGCGATGTTCCGGATCGCCGGAGGTTGGAAGACCCGCCGCCACCGCGGATAGGGATGCTCCTCGTACTGCGCCTGGACGTCGGCCGAGACGCCTTGGCGGATCGGTGTGACAGCCGGCAGGCCCGCCGCAATCGCGCGCTCCTCGCGCACGGCGACGATCTGCTCGCCAAGCACCCGCGCCACCGGTCCGGACCAGGCCTTGGCGAGCAGCGCGTCGGCCGCCTCGAGATCGGAAAGTGGCCGGTAGCAACCCAGGGCCATGACCTCCTCCGCGGTGAGGTCCGCGCCGGCGGCCAACAGGGTCTCGACCCGCGCCGTCTCCTCCGGGTCCTCGACCCAGGCGTATTC
This sequence comes from Caulobacteraceae bacterium, assembly GCA_947476555.1. GTDB lineage: Bacteria > Pseudomonadota > Alphaproteobacteria > Caulobacterales > Caulobacteraceae > Phenylobacterium. The sequence goes on along the minus strand of CANJRI010000111.1, from coordinate 1,860 downwards.
GTTGAGCTGGCACTGGATCGCCAGCGCCCCCAGCAGCGTGGCGGCCTCTGCGCCTGGCGGGGTGAACAGCAGGTCGCGGCGAACGGTGGTCATCCGGCGTTCGAACCACTTGGGGCAGACCGGGAAGCTTCTCAGCGACTCAATGAGCAGCTCGTCCGCCGCCATGGCCGCCAGGCCGTCAGGCCACGACCGTCTGAGCACTTCGATGACTGGGAAGACCACGCCGTCCGACGTGTCCCCCCTGCGGAGCGCCGTGACCAGGGCCCGGCGTTCCTCGATATCCAGGGCCATGGCGACAGCCGGGCGGGACTAGCTGATCTTCTCGACCTGGGCGTATTCCAGCTCGACGGGCGTCGCACGGCCGAAGATGGAGACCGTGACGCGCAGGCGCGCCCGCTCTTCGTCCACCTGCTCCACCGAGCCGTTGAAGCTGGCGAAGGGTCCGTCGGTGACCCGCACCTGCTCGCCGATCTCGAACTGGATGGTCGGCTTGGGCCGCTCCACGCCTTCCTCGATGGCGCCGATGATCCGGGCGATCTCCTTCTCGGAGACCGGGATCGGCTTGGCGGCCGAGCCCAGGAAGCCGGTGACCTTCGGGGTGTTCTTGATCAGGTGGTAGGCCTCGTCGGTGAGGTCCATCTTCACCAGCACATAGCCCGGGAAGAACTTGCGCTCGGAATTGACCTTCCGGCCCCGGCGGATCTCGACCACGTCCTCGGTGGGGACCAGGATCTCGGAGAATTCCTCCTCCAGGCCCTGGTTCCTCGCCTGCTCGCGGATGGACTCGGCCACCTTCTTCTCGAAGTTCGAGTAGGCGTGGACGATGTACCACTTGTGGCGGGGGTTGCCCTTGGGGGGGGTGACGGGGGCTTCAGACATCATGTTCACCCGGAGGTCGCAAGCTTGAGGAGCTGCGTGATGGCGGCGCCCAGGCCAAGGTCCACCACCCAGAAGAAGACAGCGCTCAGCGCGACCATGATCGCCACCATGAGGGAGGTGATCCAGGTCTCCTTCCAGCTCGTCCAGGTGATCTTGCGGGCCTCGGCCCGGACCTCCTTGGCGAACTGGCGGGCGCTGGTGCGCCGCTTGGTGGCTTCGGCCACAGGCGAGGCTGAACCCAGGGCGGTCGCCGTCTGGGCGGCGCGCTCGCGGATCGCCTGCGGGCGGGACCTCGATTTCTTGGCCATCTGGCGCTTCAAACTCGCTTCGTTGGGCGCGAACAGCCGCGCCCGGTTCAATTCACATATAGGGTGGCAGGAGTGGAGGGACTCGAACCCCCGGCCCTCGGTTTTGGAGACCGATGCTCTACCAGCTGAGCTACACTCCTTCGGCGCACCCTTTCCGACCTTGCGGGGACCACCCGGGGAGCCGCGCCAAGGCGGCTTCAGATAGGCTTACTCCACATGTCAGGCAGGAGCAGGCGTATGACGTAAGGCCGCTGACTTTTCAAGGGGTCTTGCCGGGAGCCAAAGGCGGGTCGGCGCCGTTCTGGCCCCATGCCCCAGTCCCATGACCCCGCCTCTCATGACCCCGCCTACAATCGCGACCAGGACCTGGAGCCCGGTCGCCCGCCCAGGCCCGCCACGCCATCCAGGGGTTCGGCCTCGGCCAAGACCCTGACCGATCCGGCGACGGGCAAGCCTCGGTCCGACAGCCACGCGCCCAACCAGGCCAAGGCCGACCAGATCGACGGGGCCAAGGGCCCCAAATGAAAAGGCCGCCGGGTCTCCCCGGCGGCCTTTCGGTATTCCAGTTGGCTGTGAGGCCTACTTGATGATCTTGGCGACCACGCCGGCGCCGACCGTGCGGCCGCCTTCGCGGATCGCGAAGCGCAGGCCCTGGTCCATGGCGATCGGGGTG
>CANJRI010000110.1 GCA_947476555.1 Caulobacteraceae bacterium | reverse complement strand
GTCTCAACCCCAACGGAGATCAAAACCTCAGGACCAAAAGCGATGAAAAAGGCGCAGCGAGGCCGTACGCCCGACGCTCAACCGCACGCACACGCCGACAATCCGTCGTCAGCGTGAATAAGACGGGCTAGCTCGTCACTTTTTGAGGCTGCAATCCCAGGACCGCTCGCAGTCGGAATGGCGCCGTTAGCCCGACGTACGCCTTCGCCAAAGCTACATCGGCCACATATGGAAACGCCGGCCGCGGGATCTGCCGCGGCCGGCGTCGTTCAGTCGTCTACGCCTGACGTCAGGCCGCGAAGGTGGCCTTCTTCGCCACGGCCGCCGCGTGGGTGATCACCGGACCGATCTCGCGATAGGTGTAACCGCGGGTCGCCTTGCCGTCTTGCGGGCTGGGCGTGGCGCTGCGCGGAATCTGCGGTTGGGCCGACTGGGCCGTAGCGCCTTCCGGGATCACCAGCGTGAACATGACCATTTCGCGGGTCGGCGGGATCTTGGCGGTGGGCGCCGGAACAGCCAGGGTGGTGCGTTGCGAACTCAGGAAGCCCGGGCCGGTCAGCATGTCGGGCGAATGGGTCTGGTCGTACCAGGCTTCCCACTCGGCTTGCTTGCCTTCAAGCGCGTTCATGAAGACCATGTGCTTGTAGGTCACCAGCTTCTTGCCGGCGTACTCGGCCGGCATCGGCCGCTTGGTCTTAATTTCCGGCGCGTTGAACTTGTACCAATAGCCGACGCCAGTGCCGTTATCGATCACCGAAGGCGTCTCGAACTTGGTCACGCCCGTCCGGATACGATTGGTGATGTCGGCGTTGACCGCCGCCAGGTTGTTCGTGCGGACCGTGTAAAGGGTCAGATAGGTCGGAAGGTGCGGCATGACGTTCGGATACATCTGCGTTTCATTGCGGATGAAACGCTGACCGTTCACGAAACCCGGGACCGCGACGACATCGATGATGTGGCGGTTGTCGTACCAGGTCAGGTATTCCTTCTCTTTCCCAGCGACCGGATTGTTGACGATGACGTAGTAATACGTCTCCATCGCCTGGGCTTCAGCGGCTCCGGAGACCAGGGCGGCTGTTGCGGCGCCGCCGACGACCATATCACGGCGATTCAACTTCATTATTTCCTCCTTTGAAAGCGGTCCGTTCTGACGACGGGACCGCCAAGCTCATCAAACCGATTTGTGGTCCGAACCAAGCACGAACCAGAATGCCTCGTCCAGACCCTATCGTGCAAGCGCGACGGCGCGAAGTCTTCGGAGGTCTAGATGTCGCATCCCCACAACAACCTTGAGCGGCGCTCACGGAGCAAAGGCCCAAGAGACCACCGAGACCACCGAGACCACCAGCATGAAGCCCCGCCGAGAAACCCGGGTCAATACTCGGCCTGCTTGTATTCGATGACAGCTAGGTGACAGGTAATTGTGAAAAGGGGGGCCTCAACTTGGGCCAGGCGGGTCCGGAAAACGGCGTTCGCGGTTGACACGAGGGCAGATTCTCGGAACGGTGATCGCTAAAGGGGGGTAGAATAATCACTGCGGAATCGCAGGCTGGGCGGGGGCGCCATCCATATCTCTGCGGGAATGCGGTGCGTCTGCACGCAACCAACTCGCAAGACTCCTGATCCCTTGCCTCGTGACGGCGCCGACGCATGACGCGGCCCGCGCGGCACAAGTGACACACTGGCAATATTAACCCCAGGTGCTCGCCGAAATTTTTCGACAAGCGCTGCTTATCCATTATATCGGCCGCATTCGACCGCTCGGATCGACGCTGCATAGCGGGAATCTAAATTAATATTCGAGCTAACGAACTCGATATAAATCAATAGAACGCATAGTAACGGGAGGATACTAGATGAATAACGATAAGAAAATCGGGGAACGTGGAACGTTTTTGCGGGCGCTGATGTCAACGGCCGCCGTGCTCGCGCCGATGGCGATGACAGCGACCAGCGCCTTCGCGCAGGAAGACGCCAGCGTCGTCGAGGAAGTGGTTGTGACGAGCTCGCGGATCGTGCGCGAAGGTTACAATGCGCCCACGCCGCTGTCGGTGATCGGCGAAGAACAGATTCAATCGAACGCGAACGCCAACCTGGCGACCTACGTGACCACCCTCCCCGCCTTCGTGGGCAGCGCCTCGGCGCGCTCGTCCTCCGTGACCGGCAACAGCGGCATCGCGGGCATCAACTCGCTTAACCTGCGGGGCCTCGGCCCCACGCGGACCCTGACGCTGATCGACGGCCACCGGATGACCCCGGCTCACCAAAATGGCTCGGTCGACGCCAGCCTGGTGCCGCAGCAGCTCGTCCAGCGGGTCGACATCGTGACCGGCGGGGCCTCGGCCGTGTACGGTTCGGACGCCATCACCGGCGTCGTCAACTTCATCCTCGACAAGAACTTCACCGGCATTAAGGGCGAAGTCTCCGGCGGCATCACCACCTACGGCGACGGTGAGAATATCAAGGTGGCGGTCTCGGCCGGCACCCCGTTCGCCAACGACCGGGGCCACCTGCTGCTGTCCGGCGAAATCGTCCGCGACGCGGGCATCCGCACCGGCAAGGAATGGCACAACCAGAAGCGCAACTGGATGAAGGCCGGTGTGCAGAACATCATCAACCCGCTCTATGTGGCCGGCAACGGCCAGCCGCAGCGGCTGATGGTTCAGCACGTGGGCTATGCGACGGCGTCGCCCGGCGGCGTGGTCGTTTCCGGTCCGCTGTTCGGCCTGGCCTTCGGTGAAGGCGGCGTGCCTTACCAGCAGGACATGGGCCTCTTCTCCAACCCCGGCTCCGTTCCCTGGATGGTTGGCGGCGACTGGATGCTCAACGACGTCAAGCCGTTCAACGACGTCGCCCCGGAAGAGAAGCGTGAGAACATCTTCGCGCGCCTCAGCTACGACCTGACCGACAAGCTGAACGTCTATGGACAGTTCTCGGCGGTTCGGAGCTTCGCGGACGCCGACGCGGTCCACGGCCTGCTGCCCACGGCCTCGGGCCCGCTGATCCAGATCGACAACGCCTACCTTCCGGCCTCGGTGCGCGCGCGCATGGTGGCCGCGAACGTCACCAACTTCCGCATGGGCGTGCTCAACCGCGACCTCGGCGTCTTCCATCTGCAGACGGATCGTCGCACGACGACCTACACCGTGGGCGCCACCGGCGAGATCGGGATTGCCGATCAGGCCTGGACCTGGGACGCCTACGCCCAGAAGGGGATTACGGACGCCCGGGTGGACATGCTGGGCAACCTCTCCAAGGCGAAGTACTACCTCGCCACGGACGCGGTGGTGAACCCGGCCACCGGCGCGATCGTCTGCCGCGCCACGCTGACCAACCCCGCCGCTGTCAACGCCGTCCCGGTCCCCGAGCCCTGCCGGCCGTACAATCCGTTCGGCTTCAACGTGACGACGGCGGCCGATCCGGGTCAGCAGTACGTCCGCGAGGACGCCAAGTCCCAAGTGGACATCACCCAGGCCGTCTTCGGCGCGAGCATCCGCGGCGAGCCCTTGAGCATCTGGGCTGGTCCGGTGTCGCTGGCGCTCAGCGCCGAGCACCGCCGCGACCGGACGGACATCACCGTGGACGTGGGCTCCTATCCCGCGGTGGACCACGTGTTCGGGAACTTCAACCCGCTGCACGGCTCGACGAACGTGAGCGAAATCGCGGCGGAAACCGTGATCCCGATCACCACCGAGGACTCCGGAATCGGCAAGATCGACGTCAACGCCGGCGTCCGGGGCACGAAGTACAGCTACTTCGGCAAGGTGGTGACCTGGAAGGTCGGGGCGACCTACGATCCCTTCGACCAGCTGACCGTCCGGGTGACCCGCTCGCGGGACATCCGCGCTCCGAACCACCTCGAGGCGTTCAACCCCGCCGCGACCGCGTTCAGCAACATCTTCGACCCCTTCACCAACACCCAGCCGCAGATCGGGGTGGAAACCCGTGGGAACGTGAACCTGGTGCCCGAGAAGGCGGATACCCTGGGTATCGGCGCGGTCGTTCGGCCGGCCTTCCTCCCCGGTTTCACCGCCTCGGTTGACTACTGGGACATCAAGCTGAAGGACGCGATCGACACCATCAGCGCCGGGAACGTCCTGAACCTCTGCTTCAACGGCTCCCGTCCGGACCTGTGCCCGAACATCATCCGCAACTCGGCCAGCGTCCTGCAGAAGGTCATCATCGGCCAGGTCAACCTGTCCTCCCGGAACATCCGTGGGATCGACTACGAAGCGTCGTACCGGACCGACCTCAGCTTCGCGCCGGGGGCTATCAGCCTGCACGCCAACGCCACCAACTACCTGAAGGACTACTCGCAAAGCCCGGTCATCGAGCCGCGGAACGACCTCGGCGTGATCAGCGGCGCGGTGAAGTGGCGTTACTCCACCTCGCTCACCTACAACCTCGAGCCTTTCAGCGCCACGGTGGCGGTCCGCGGCCACAGCGGCGGGATCATCAACAGCACCTACGTCGAATGCCAGGCGCCGGCCTGCGGCGTCTCGACGCCGTCACGTCAGACGGTGAACGAGAACGACGCGCCGTCGATCTTCTACATCGACTTCTCGGCGAGCTACGACCTGAACGTCTGGGGCC
>CANJRI010000109.1 GCA_947476555.1 Caulobacteraceae bacterium | reverse complement strand
CAGCCATCCTCGTTGAAGCGATAGACCACCTCGAAGTTACCGACGCCGCCCAGCGCCACGCCCTCCTTGAGGACGACGTTGATGACCAGCCCCTCGCTACGAACCTCGTCGGTCGAGCCGCGGATCAGCTCCACCCGGGCGACGCTGGACGCCGGGATGCGGCGCAGGGAGGCCGCGGCGCTGGTCGATTTGGAGGTCAGGCGCTTGCCGCCGATGAGGATCTGCTCGGTGCCGGCCCCCAGGCCGCGGGCCTGGTTCGGCCCGCCCGAGGAATCCAGCAGAGCGGCGACGCCGGGAATGCGGCGCAGCATGTCTTCGGCGTTGCTGAGGTCGTACTGGCTGAAATAGGCGAGATCGTAGACCTGGGTGGTCGCCTCGACCGGCGCGCCTACCGCCGACTGCGCCGCCAGGACGGCGTTGGCGCTCGCGCTGAGGGCTATGCAGGCGGCCAGGCCGGCCCCGCGGGCCATAGTGAAGCGAGACGCCATCGGATCCCCCGCCAGAGCGGTCCTCTAGTGGGACCGGCAGCAGCCGAGGTTGTTTAGCAAAAGAACGGCCGCTGTGCGCGACCTAGAACTTGCCCCGCAGGCGCAGCGCGAACCGGCGGTCGCGCACCTCTACGAAGCTCTCCGTGCGGCTGACCGTCCCGTCGAGCTGACTGATACTGTAGAGCGTGCGGTGGCGATACTCGTGGGCGCCGTTCAGGTTGTAGGCGTCGAACCGCAGCGAGAGGTCGCCCCCCAGCGCCTTCTCGATGAAGGCGTTGACCCGGCCGCCGCGGGTGAAGGTCTCCCACTGGCGCACGTCGCTGACGAGTTGCTCGCCGCCGACGTCCAAGTAGTCGATCCCGTAGGAAACCCGCGGCCTCGTCAGGTCGTGGCGGAAGCCCAGGGCCACCTCATTGTTCCAGGTGGTCAGCCCCTTGCGGGGGCGCAGGGTGAACAGGTCCATCGCGCGGGTGTCCGTCCTGGCGAAGGAGCCGGTCAGCTGGGCGTTTGGCAGGCCAAGCGGCGTCAGACGCACCGACGCGTTGAACTCACCGCCGTAGAATATGGTCAACGGCGTGTTTCCCCGCCGCGACCTGGGGAGACCCGCCGCGTCGAAGCCGAAGGGCTCGAAGCCGTTCGCGACGTTGTACAGCCGCGTATGGAAGATCCGCCCCTGGATCGTTCCCCCATCGTTGGGCAGGCGGTGCTCCCAATGCGCCGTCACCGTGTCGGTGCTCGAGGGCTTCAGTGTGGGATTGCCGAGGTCGATGCGGCTGTCGACCACGTTGTATGCCGGCACGAAGACCGAGAAATCGAGCTGGCCCACATTCCTGTTCAAGGTGAGGCGGAGCCGGTCCAAATCCGTGAGCGAGTAACGAATATCCACCCGCGGCTTCAGGAACTTCACGGTGCGGACCGGGATCTCCGGGTAGTTGGTGGTGATCCGAGAGATCTCGAAATAGAGCGAGCTCTCGACACTGAGCCTCTGACTCACATGCCAGCTGTGGGTCACGAAGATCTCTCCCCGCCGCTCTTTCACTTGGGCGAAGGCGGTCGGGATGGCGATCTGCTCCAGGCGGCCGTCGCGGTCAGTGTCGGAGAAGACGTCGATGGTCTGGTCCAGGGTGTTGATCGCCCCCTCGCCGCCGAGGGTCAGGGTCTGGCCGGCCGCGATCGGCAGGGTCAGCGAAGGCTGGATCACGTCCTCGCCCTTGCGCTGGTCGAAGCCGTTGCGGCCGAGCTCCACCAGGGCGCCGCTGGATTCGGTGCGGTTGCGGAAGTCGAACTGGGTGACGTGGGTGCGGGTGTGCAGGCCGATCACCTTCAGCGTCGCGGCCGCCAGCTTCTTCTCGAGCTCCCCGCCCAGCTCGAGGGTGTCCGCGCGGTTCTTGTTGTAACGGAACTCCGTGGCGGTCCCGGTCAGGACCCCGGCCGGGCTGAACCGGCTCTGGTCGGTGACGTCGGTCTGCTTGACCGGATTGTTCTGGTAGAGCCCGTTGAGCCGCAGGCTGTCGCCGCCTCCGAAGTCGTACGCGCCGTTGGCGGTGAAGGTGTTGCGCTCGAACTCCCGCCGCCAGCGCTGCGGGCGCAGCTCCTGGGTGGCGCCTGAGGGATAGAAGAAGCGCTCGTCGCGGAAACGGCGGCTCCAATCGGAGGTCCCGGAGTTGGGATCCAGTCCCACGGGCGACCACGTGGCGTTCTCAAAGCCGAGGACGTAGGAAAGCCGGCCGATGCTGTCCGACCAGGACACCAGGCCGTCCACGTCCCACCAGCCGTCCTCGTCGAAGCGTCCGACGATCTCGAAGTTGCCGACGCCGCCGAGGTCGGCGCCATCCTTGAGGACGACGTTCACCACCAGGCCTTCGCTGCGGACCTCGTCGGTGGAGCCGCGGATCAACTCCACGCGGGCGACGCTGGAGGCGGCGATCCGGCGCAGCGAGGCCGCCGCGCTGGTGGACTTCGAGGTGAGGCGCTTGCCGTCGATCAGGATCTGTTCGGTGCCGGCGCCCAGCCCGCGGGCCTGGTTCGGCCCGCCCGAGGAATCCAGCAGGGCGGCGACGCCGGGGATACGGCGCAGCATGTCCTCAGCGTTGCTGAGGTCGTACTGGCTGAAATAGGCGAGGTCGTAGACCTGGGTGGTCGCCTCCGCAGGCGCGGTGACCGGCTCCTGTGCGGCCAGGGCCGCGTTGGCGCCCAGGCTCAGCGCCATGCAAGCGGCGAGCCCGGCCCCTTTGGCCGTAGTGAAGCGAAACGCCATCCGTCCCCCCGCCCGAGCGGTCCTCTAACGGGACCGGCAGCAGCAGAGGTTGTGTAGCAAAGGAATGGCCGCTGTGCGCGACCTAGAACTTGCCGCGTAGACGCAGGGCGAAGCGGCGGTCGCGCACCTCCACATAGCTTTCGGTGCGGCTGACCGTCCCGTCGAGCTGACTGATGCTGTAGATCGTGCGGTGGCGATCCTCACGCGCGCCGTTCAGGTTGTAGGCGTCGAAACGCAGCGAAACGTTGCCCCACAGCGCCTTCTCGATGAAGGCGTTCAGGCGCCCACCGCGGTTGTAGGTCTCCCACTGCCGAACGTCGCTGACCAGCTGGACGCCGCCGAGGTCGAAGTAGTCGGCGCCGTAGGACGCGCGCCAGGTCGTAAGGTCGTGGCGAAAGCCCAGCGCGACCTCGTTGTTCCAGGCGGTGAACGCCTTGCGCGGACGCAGGTTGAACAGGTCCATCGACGATGAATTGTTCTCGACGAAGGAGCCCGTGATCTGGGCGCCCGGCAGGCCCAGCCGGGTCAGCCGCAGCGCCCCGCTGAGTTCGTAGCCCTTGATCACCGTCCTGGGAACGGTGCCGCGCCGCGACTGGGGAAGGCCAGCCGCATCGAAGCCGAACGGCTCGAAGCTGTTCCCGCCGCTGTCGTAGCGCACCCGATAGAAGACCCCCGCCTTCAGGGTGCCGCCGTCGTCGGGCAGCCGGTGCTCCAGCGTCGCGTCCGCCTGATGGGTGCGGGTCGGCTTCAGTTCCGGATTGCCCAGGTCGATGCGGTTGTCGACCACGTTGTAGGTCGGCACGAAGGCGGCGAAGTCGAGCTGGCCCAGGGTCCGGTGCACCGCGATGCGCAGGTTGTCGGCCGGTGTCATCGCGTAGCGGATGTCCACCCGGGGCTTGAGGTATTTCAAGGTGCGGACCGGGATCTCGGGGTAGTTGGTGGTGATCCGTGAGATCTCGAAATAGAGGGCGCTGTCGACGCTGAGCTTGGAATTCATCCGCCAGTTGTGGGTGACGAAGGCCTCGGCCCGCCGCTCCCGCACGTCGGCGAAGGCGGTCGGGATGGTGATCTGCTCCAGTCGGCCGTTGCGGTCCAGGTCGAAGAAGACGTCGATGTTCTGGGTCAGGGTATTGATCGCGCCCTCGGCGCCGAAGGTCAGGGTCTGGCTATGGTTGATCGGCACGGCGAGGGAGGTCTGGATGACATCCTCCCCCTTGTGCTGCTCCGAGCCACTGCGACCGAGCTCAGCCAGGACGCCGGTGGATTCGGTCCGGTTGCGGAAATCAAGGTGGATGATCTCGGTGCGGCTGTGCAGGCCGATCACCTTGAGGTTGGCCGCTCCGAATTTCTTCTCCAGTTCGCCGCCCAGCTCGAAGGTGTCCGTGCGGGTCTTGTTGTAGCGGTATTCGTCGGCCCGGCCGGTGAGCAGGCCAAGGCTGCTGAACCGGCTCTGGTCGGTCACGTCGGTTTGCTTGACCGGATTGGTCTGGAACAGCCCATTGAGGCGCAGCGCGCCGCCGCCCACGAAATCGTAAGAGGCGTTGGCGGTGAAGGTGTTGCGCTCGAATTCCCGCCGCCAGTCCTGCGGGCGAAGCTCCTGCGTCGCGCCGGAGGGATAGAAGTAGCGCTCGTCGCGGAAGCGCCGGCTCCAGTCGGACCCCCCGGAATCGGGGTCCAGCCCCAAGGGCGACCAGGTCGCGTTCTCGAAACCCAGCACATAGGAAAGGCGCCCGATGCTGTCGGCCCAGGAGATCAGGCCGTCGGCGTCCCACCAGCCATCCTCGTTGAAGCGATAGACCACCTCGAAGTTACCGACGCCGCCCAGCGCCACGCCCTCCTTGAGGACGACGTTGATGACCAGCCCCTCGCTACGAACCTCGTCGGTCGAGCCGCGGATCAGCT
>CANJRI010000108.1 GCA_947476555.1 Caulobacteraceae bacterium | reverse complement strand
GTAGGTCAGCCGGACGGTCTGGGCCTTGATGGTGATCCCGCGCTCGCGCTCGATGTCCATGTTGTCGAGGACCTGTTCGGTCATCTCGCGCTGCGTCAGGGCGCCGGTCTCCTGGATGAGCCGGTCGGACAGCGTGGACTTGCCGTGGTCGATGTGGGCGACGATCGAGAAGTTGCGGATGCGGGAAAGGTCGGCGGTCATGTGGCCGCCCCTCTAGCACATTCGGCCCGCGACGGTAGGCCGCCGCGTTCCCGCCATCCGGATGTGGTTAATCCCCCGTTAATCTCTCTGCGACCATCAGTGGCCGCTGGGCGGGTTTGAATCGCGGAATTTTGGCCATGAACCGTCGCACCCTCATTCTTTCCAGCGTCTGCGCGCTCGCCCTCACCGGCGTGGCCCGGGCCCAGGACGCCGCGCCGCCGGCCGCGCCCGTCGAGGCCCCTCCGCCCCCCAACAGCACCCCGTCCTATCCGGCCGCCGCCCCGGCCAAGGCCGAGGGCTACACGCGCGACGAGATCGTCAGCAACGTCTCCGACTTCATGGGTGTCACCGCCGAGGGTGCCGGCGGGCTGGTCGAGAAGCTGTTCGCCAAGAACGGCCGGCCCACCGCCTATATCGCCGGTGAGGAGGGCTCGGGCGCCATCGTGGTCGGCGGCCGCTACGGCCGGGGCCTGCTCTACATGAAGGGCCGCGAGCCGATGGAGGTCTACTGGCAGGGCCCGTCGATCGGCTGGGACTTCGGCGGCAACGCATCCCGCGTCTTCACCCTGGTCTACGACATGGACGACCCGGTCACGATCTTCCAGCGCTTCCCGGGCGTCGAGGGCTCGGCCTACCTGATCGGCGGCCTGGGCGTGAACTTCCAGAAGGCCAGCGGCATCACGCTTGCGCCGATCCGAGCGGGTGTCGGCGTGCGCCTCGGCGCCAATGTCGGGTATCTGGCCTACACGAAGAAGCGCAACATCTTTCCGTTCTGACGGACTAACCCCGCAGCTTCGCCCCGGTCGCCTTCTCCACGGCTCCGACGATCCTGGCCGACAGGGCTTCGATCTCGGCGTCGTTGAGGGTCTTCTCGCGCGGCTGGATCAGGACCTCGACGGCCACCGATTTCATGCCCTCGGCCACGCCCGGCCCCTGGTAGACGTCGAACACCCGGGCGCTCTCGATCAGCGCCTTGTCGGCGCCGAGGATGGGCCTCACCAGATCGCCGGCCGGGGTCGCCGCATCGACGACGAAGGCGAAGTCCCTGCGCAGCGGCATCAGGGCGGAGAGCGCCAGGGCGGCCTTGGTCTTCACGCCCTTGCGCTTGGGCTCCGGCAGGGCGTCGAGGTCGATCTCGAAGGCCAGCATCGGCCCCTCGGCGTCCAGCGCCTTCAGCACCCGCGGATGCAGCTCGCCGAACTCCGCCACCACCGTCTTGGGACCCAGCTGTAGCCGGGCCGAGCGGCCCGGGTGCCACCAGGGCGAGGACTGGCCCTGCACCACCTGCAGCGGCGGCGCGCCCATCTCGTCCAGCAGAGCCATGAGGTCGGCCTTCAGCTCGAACAGCGGGTCGGCCTCCACCTTGTCCCAGCGCCGTGAGGGATGGGCCGCCAGCAGGGCGGTCACCGCCGACCACTGGTCCTGCGGCTGGTCGCCCCGGAAGTTGGGCCCGACCTCGAATAGCGCGGCGTCGGGGAAGCCCTTGCGGGCGTTGCGGGCCGCCGCCTCGATCAGGTTGGCCAGCGCCGTGGGGCGCATGCAGTCGAGCTCGGAGGCGATGGGGTTGGCGAGCACCAGCGCCGGCGCGCCGCCGCCGAACAGCTCGGCCCAGGCCCGGCGCATGAAGCTCCAGGTGGCGGCCTCCGAATAGCCCCGCGCCGCCAGCGTCCGGCGGGCGTCGCGCATTCGGCGCTGCCGCACGGTCAGGACGCCACCCGGCGGCACGGCCATCGGCGGCAGGGGGTCGGCGGGCAGGGCGTCGTAGCCGACGATGCGGGCCACTTCCTCCACGAGATCGGCCTTGCCTTCCACGTCGCGGCGCCAGCTCGGCGGGGTGACCGCCTCGCCCTTCACCGTGAAGCCCAGCTGGGTCAGGATGTCGTCGATCCTGGCGGGTTCGACCTCCAGGCCGGAGAGCTTCTTCACATAGCCGCGGTCGAAGGCCATCGGTCCGGGCGCGGCCGGCGCCTCGCCGGCCACGCGGACCTCCGAGGCCTCGCCGCCGCAGAGCTCCAGGATCAGTTTCGTGGCCAGCTCCAGGCCGGGGACGGCGCTCTGCGGATCGACACCCCGGGCGAACCGGTACTGGGCGTCGGAATTGATGCCGGTCAGCCGTCCGGTTTGGGCCGTGCGGATCGGATCGAACCAGGCGCTCTCGATGAAGACGTCGGTGGTGGCCTCCGAGCAGCCGGTGGACTCCCCGCCCATCACCCCGCCCAGGCCGATGGGACGCTCCCCGTTGGCGTCGGCCATGACGCACATCTCGTGGCTGATGTCGTAGGTCTTGCCGTCCAGGGCGATGAGCTGTTCGTCGCGGTGCCGGGCCGGAGACGGCGCGGTGTCCGGGCTGGGCTCGGCCGAGCCCCGGCCGAGCCGCGCCTCGATGACCGTTCCGGAAAGCTTGGCCAGGTCGTAGACATGCAGGGGCCGGGCCCGGTCGTAGGAGACCAGGTTGGTGACGTCGACCAGCGCGTTGATGGGGCGAAGGCCCACCGCCAGCAGTCGCTGCTGCAGCCAGGCGGGCGAGGGGCCGTTTTTCACCCCGCGGACCAGCCGGCCGGCGAACACTGGGCAGGCGTCCCCGTCCACCTTGATCTGGATGGGGCAGGGGTAGTTTCCGGGCACGGTGGGGTCGGGTTCCGGCTTGAGGGTCCCGAGGCCGGCGGCGGCGAGGTCGCGGGCGATGCCGCGCACGCCCAGCCAGTCGGGCCGGTTGGGGGTCACCTCGAAGTCGATCACCGCCTCCAGGCCCAGAGCCTCGGCGGCGCTCGTGCCGACCGGCAGCTCCGGCAGCTCCAGGATGCCGTCGGACTCCTCGGCGGTCTCCAGCTCGGAGGCCGAGCACAGCATGCCGTTGGAGACCACGCCCCGGACGGGTCGCGCCTCAAGGGTCACGCCGGAGCCCGGCACATAGGCGCCGATCGGCGCGTAGATGGTGGTCAGGCCCGGCCGCGCGTTGGGCGCGCCGCAGACGATCTCCAGCCGGCCGTCCCTGGTGTCCACCTGGCAGACCCGCAGCTTGTCGGCGTTGGGGTGCTGCACGGCCTCGACGATGCGGGCGACCGAGAAGGCGGCCAGCCTGGAGGCCGGATCATGGACGTCCTCGACCTCCAGGCCGGCCATGGTCATGGCGTCCACCACCTCCTGGACGGAGGCGTTGGTGTCCAGGTGCTGCTTGAGCCAGGAAAGCGTGAACTTCATCAGGAAAGCCCCGTCGCCGGATTGGGGGCCTGGAAGGCGGTGAAGCCGTAGTGCTCCAGCCAGCGCAGATCGGCGGCGAACATGTCGCGCAGGTCCGGCATGCCGTACTTCAGCATCCCCAGGCGATCGACGCCGAGGCCGAACGCGAAGCCCTGCCATTCGTCGGGATCGACGCCGCAGTTCTCCAGCACCTTGGGATGGACCATGCCGCCGCCAAGGATCTCCAGCCAATCGCTACCCTGGCCGATCTTCACGCTGCCGCCGGAGCGGTCGCACTGCACGTCCATCTCCGCCGAGGGTTCGGTGAACGGGAAGTGGTGGGGCCTAAAGCGGGTGACCACGCTGTCGGTCTCGAAGAACCGCCGGGTGAAGGTGTCCAGCGTCCACTTCAGGTGGCCCATGTGGATGGCCCGGTCGATAACCAGGCCTTCCAGCTGGTGGAACATCGGGGTGTGGGTGGCGTCTGAATCTGAGCGATAGACCCGGCCGGGCACGATCACCCGGATCGGCGGCGCCTGGCCGTTGGCGATCCAGCCCGGCAACTTCTCGTTCGATCCCTGCATCACCCGGATCTGCACCGGGCTGGTGTGGGTGCGCAGCACCTTGCGCTCGCCGGCCTCGTCAGGCGCCAGCCAGAAGGTGTCGTGCATCTCTCGCGCCGGATGCTTGGGCGGGAAGTTCAGGGCGGTGAAGTTGTGGAAGTCGTCCTCGATGTCCGGCCCCTCGGCGAGGGAGAAGCCCATCTCGGCGAAGATGGCGATCATCTCGTCCAGGGTCTGCAAGGTCGGGTGGACGCGACCCTTGCGCTCCGGGCGGGCGGGCAGCGACAGGTCCACGCGCTCCGAGGCCAGCCGGGCGTCCAGTTCCGAGGCCTCCAGCGCGGCCTTCTTCTGGGCGATCGCCGTGGCGACGGCGTCGCGCAGGCCGTTGATCTTCGGGCCCTGCTCGCGGCGTTCCTCGGGGCTCATCTTGCCCAGGCCGCCCAGCAGGGCGGAGATCGAGCCGGACTTGCCCAGGGCTTCGACCCGCACCTGTTCCAGGGCGGTCATGTCGCCCGCGGCGGCGATGCGCGCGGCGAGTTCGGATTGAAGTTGCGATAGGTCGGTCATCGGCTGCGGTTCTTAGAGGGACGGGCGCTGTTGGGAAACCTCGGGCAGCAAAAAGCCCCCCGGCGGTTCGGCCGGGGGGCCTTCAAAGCTTCAGGTCGTGGACCTTAGGGCCTTAAGCCAGCGCGGCGCGAACCTTGTCGGCGATGGCCTTGAACCCGGTCGGATCGGCGCCGGCGATGTCGGCGAGGACCTTGCGGTCCATTTCGATCCCGGCCTTGTCCAGGCCGTGGATAAATTGCGAGTAGGTGAAGCCTTCCAGCCTGGCCGCGGCGTTGATCCGTTGGATCCACAGCGAGCGGAAATTGCGCTTACGGACCTTGCGGTCGCGGTAGGCGTACTGGCCGGCCTTATCCACCGCGGCCTTG
>CANJRI010000107.1 GCA_947476555.1 Caulobacteraceae bacterium | reverse complement strand
GGGCCAAGCGCCGAGAGGCGGCGCTTGTGGGTGATCTCCGACAGCGGATTGGTCTGGTCCATGAACTGCGACAGCTGCGAGGAGCCGAAGAATTCACGGACGGCCGCGGCCGCTGGCTTGGCGTTGATCAGGTCGTGCGGCATGACCGTGTCGATATCGACGGAGCTCATGCGCTCCTTGATCGCGCGCTCCATGCGCAGCAGGCCGACGCGGTACTGGTTCTCCAGCAGCTCGCCCACCGAACGCACCCGGCGGTTGCCCAGGTTGTCGATGTCGTCGATCTCGCCACGGCCGTCACGCAGGCCGACCAGGGTCTGAAGCACCGCAAGGACGTCGTCCTTGCGGATCACGCGCACGTCGTCGGGGCAGTCAAGCTCCAGGCGCATGTTCATCTTCACCCGGCCGACAGCCGAGAGGTCGTAGCGCTCGCCGTCGAAGAACAGCGACTTGAACATCGCTTCCGCCGCGTCGACCGTCGGCGGCTCGCCCGGCCGCATGACCCGATAGATGTCGAACAGGGCGTCCTCGCGGGCGGTGTTCTTGTCCACCCGCAGGGTGTTGCGGATGTAGGCGCCGACCGAGACGTCGTCGATGTCCAAGACGTCCAGCGTGGTGAAGCCTTGCTCCTCCAGCGCAGCCAGCAGGGCCACGTCGAGTTCGTCGCCCGCCTCGGCGTAGATCTCGCCGGTCTCCATGTTGACCAGGTCGCGCGCCAGGTAGCGGCCCATCAGGGCCTCCGGCGACAGTAGCAGGGTCTTAAGGCCCGCGTCGGCCAGCTTCTTGGCGTTGCGGGCCGAGATTTTGGTCCCGGCAGGCGCCACCTCCTCGCCGGTGTCGGCGTTGATCAGGGCGAAGTTGGGCTTCATGCCGCGCCAGCGCTCGGGCTGATAGGCCGTGGCCCAGCCTTCGGCGGCGCCCTTCTTGCCCGTGCGCTTCTCGTAGCTCAGGGTGGCGTAGAAGGTGGAGAGTATCTCCTCCCCGTCCATGCCAAGCGCCATCAGGAAGGTGGAGGCCGGGAGCTTGCGGCGACGATCGATGCGGACATAGACGATGTCCTTGGCGTCGAACTCGAAGTCCAGCCACGAGCCGCGGTAGGGGATCACGCGTGCGGCGAACAGCAGCTTGCCCGAGGCGTGGGTCTTGCCCTTGTCGTGGTCGAAGAAGACGCCGGGCGAGCGGTGCATCTGGGAGACGATGACGCGCTGGGTGCCGTTGACGATGAAGGTGCCCTTCTCCGTCATCAGCGGGATGTCACCCATGTAGACGTCCTGCTCCTTGATATCCTTCACGGAGCGGGCGCCGGTTTCCTCATCGGTCTCGAACACGATGAGGCGCAGCTTCACCTTCAGCGGCGCGGCATAGGTCATGTCGCGCTGGACGCATTCCTCGACGTCGTACTTCGGCTCTTCAAACTCGTAGGAGACGTACTCAAGGACCGCGCGCTCGTTGAAGTCCTTGATCGGGAACACCGACTTGAAGACCGCCTCGATGCCCTCTTCCCGGCGGTCCGCGACGCGGGTCTCGCGCTGCAGGAACTGCTCGTAGGAGGAGCGCTGAACCTCGATCAGGTTCGGCATCTGCACGGCTTCGGGGATGCGGCCGAACGAATAACGGATCCGCTTCTTGCCGGTGAAGGACTGCGCCATTTTGATCCCTTAGTGACGCGCGGAAGGGGACTCCCGGCGTCGTTTTGTCTGTCATCCTGCGTCCACCCTCGAACTCCCGTATGGGAGCCGGACGCTGGAATGCCCCTGTATCGCCAGGGGCGCCCCTTCGCATGGTCGGAGGGCGGCGGACCATGCCTCGGGGCCTTGCACGCGCGAAGGCCGTTTCGGAGAATGTGAATCGGGAGGTGTTCGCGAACCGGCGGAAATAGTCCTTTTCGGCCGGCTTGGAAAGCCCCATTCCGATGGGACCGATGGCCACGTCCGGCGCCACGAAAAAGGGCCGGAGGTCGCCCCCCGGCCCTTGTCCATTTCAGAAGCGCTGATCCAGCGCGTCCAGACTACTTGATCTGGACGGAGGCGCCGGCTTCTTCGAGCTTCTTCTTGACCTCTTCGGCCTCCTGCTTGGAGACGTTTTCCTTGACGTTCTGAGGCGCGCCTTCGACCAGGTCCTTGGCTTCCTTCAGGCCGAGGTCCGGACGCACGGCGCGGACTTCCTTGATCACGTTGATCTTCTTGTCGCCGCCGCCGGTCAGCACGACGGTGAACTCGGTTTGCTCTTCGACGGCTTCAGCAGCAGCGCCACCGCCAGCGGCGGGGGCGGCGGCCACGGCCACCGGAGCGGCGGCGGAAACGCCCCACTTGTCTTCCAGCAGCTTGGAGAGCTCGGAGGCTTCCAGGACGGTCAGGGCGGACAGGTCGTCCACCAGCTTTTCGAGTTTGGCCATTGTTTCAGTTCCTTAAAGGTAGAGGTTTGTCGAGGAAGATGACGATCTAGGCAGCGTCCTTGGCGGCGTACGCCCCAATGACGCGCGCCAGCTGACCGGCCGGGGCCTGAAGCACGCCGGCGATCTTGGTCGCGGGCGCCTGCAGGAGGCCGATGATCTTGGCGCGGAGCTGATCCAGCGACGGCAGGCTCGCGAGAGCCTTGATCGAGGCCTGGTCCAGCACCTGTTGACCCATGAGGCCACCAACGACGGAGAACTTCTCGTTGTCCTTGGCGTATTGGGTCGCGACCTTGGCGGCGGACACCGGATCCGGCGCGAAGGCGATGGCGACCGGGCCCTTGAAGAGGGCGTCGCCCGCTTCGCCGACCGACCCGCCGAGGGCCTTCTTGACCAGGGTGTTCTTGACCACCTTCAGCTGAGCGCCTTCTTGACGAAGACGGCCCCGCAGATCGGTCATTTCCGCAACGGTCAGACCCATGTAGTGGGTCACGACCACGGCGCCGGCGCCGGCGAAATCGCCTTTCAGCGATTCGATGGCTTCCTGCTTTTGAGCGCGGTCCATTGCGGTCTCCATACTCAGGTTCGGCGCGCGCACGACCGCGCACACCGGTGACACCTGTCCATGTCAGGAGAAGCCGCAGCCTCGCGCCCACCGGAAACGGTGGCCAACGGGACTTCATCTTCCCATCTCCCTGCGACCGAGGAAGGGCTCTTCCTCGCGTTCCGGCCCCCGGTGACCCCGGCGGCTGCGCAGTTCTCGGACAGGATGGGGAACCTAGGCTCCCCGTCCTCGCCTCCCCTTGCGGAGCGACGAAGCCGGGGCCTTTACACGAGGCGGGCCGCGAACTCAACCCGGCCGCCGCCAGCGGATTCTTAACCGGACCGGGCGCTAATGGCCCGATGTCCGCCCTCGCCGCCCCCGCCCCCAGCCCTCGCCTCGGTCTCACCCTGGCCGAGCTGCTGAGTTCGCTGAGCTACGCCCTCGACATCACCGAGGGCCAGCCGGCGGGCCATTGCGTGCGCGTCTGCTGGATCGGCATGCACGTCGGCCGCCGCCTCGGCATGCGAGAGGCCGACCTCTGGGAGCTCTACTACACCCTGCTGCTCAAGGACCTCGGCTGCAGCAGCAACGCCGCCCGGATCACCGAGCTCTATCTGGCCGACGACCTGGCCTTCAAACGCGCCTTCAAGACCGTCGACCGGGGCCTGGGGCCGGCCCTGCGCTTCGTGGTCGAGCAAACCGGCGCGGCCGCCGCCCTCCCCGACCGGCTACGGGCGGTGGCGGGCGTGCTGAAAGGCGGCGGCGAGATCGTCCAGGAGCTGATCGAGACCCGTTGCGTACGCGGCGCCGAGATCGCCCGCACCCTGCGGTTCGGCGACGGCGTGGCCCGCGGGGTCCATGACCTGGACGAACACTGGGACGGCAAGGGCCGGCCCCAGACGCTAAAGGGCGAGGCCATCTCGCCCTACGCCCGCATCGCCCTGCTGGCCCAGGTGGTCGACGTCTTCCACACCAGCGCCGGCCGCGCCGCCGCGGTGGCCGAGATCGATCGCCGGCGCGGCTCCTGGTTCGATCCCCGCGTGGTGGAGGCCTTCCTGGAGGTCTCCCGCGAGCCCGGCTTCTGGAGCGGCCTTTCCGACCCCAAGCTGCAGGAACGCATCTTCGCCATGGAGCCGGCCGCGCGCCGGCTGGAGCTGGACGACGACTACCTGGACGACATCGCCGCGGCCTTCGGCCAGGTGATCGACGCCAAGAGCCCCTACACCGGCGGCCATTCCACCCGCGTCGCCGAGTATGCCGAAGCCATCGGCAAGATCCTCGGGCTGCCGGCCGAGCGGTTGCGCTGGCTGCGGCGCGGCGCCTTCCTGCACGACCTCGGCAAGCTGGGGGTCAGCAACGCCATTCTCGACAAGCCCGGCCGGCTGGACCCCGAGGAATGGACCAAGGTCCAGGACCACGCGGCCCATACCCACGCCATCCTCTCGCGCATCCGCGTCTTCCACGAGCTGGCGCGCTTCTCGGCCGCCCACCACGAAAGACTGGACGGGAAGGGCTATCCCCTTGGTTTGACGGGCGACGAGATACCCCTGGAGACCCGGATCATCACCGTGGCCGACTTCTACGACGCCCTGACGGCCGACCGCCCCTACCGCAAGGCCATGCCGCGCACCGAGGCCCTGGCGGTGATGCGCGAGAGCCTGGGCAGCGCCATCGACCGCGAGGTGTTCCGCGCGCTGGAGATCGCGTTGGCGCTCCGTCCCCAATGAAAAAGGCGCGGGGATCGCTCCCCGCGCCTTGATCGTCAGACTGTCACCGAGGCTCAGGCCCCGAGCGAGCCCAGGTCCACCTTCACGCCCGGACCCATGGTCGAGGAGAGGCTGACCTTCTTCATGTAGATGCCCTTGGCGCCCGACGGCTTGGCCTTGTTGAGGGCGTCCACCATGGCCTTCACGTTGGCCAGCAGGGCTTCCTCGGTGAAGCTCGCCTTGCCGATGCCGGCGTGGATGATGCCGGTCTTCTCGGTGCGGAACTCGATCGAGC
>CANJRI010000106.1 GCA_947476555.1 Caulobacteraceae bacterium | reverse complement strand
CATGCGGCCGGTTTCGAGCGTGAGGGTCTTGCCCCCCCACTCGATGGTCTTGCGTTTGATATTGAACATTTTGGCTTCTTTCTCATCCCGCGGGCGTATTCCCGGCGGGGGCGGACAGGGGATCGGTCTTTCCCGAATCCTCTCCAGTTGAACAGGCGGGGTGAGGACCCCTTAAGGCCCTCGGCGTGAAGGCCGCCGCCTTCGTCCCCCGGCCTGTCGCGGGGGGGCGGCGGAAAAATCGGGACTAGCGGCGCAGGCCGAGGGTCTCGATGAGCTTCTGATAGCGGTCCGCGTCGGACTTCTTCAGGTGGTCGAGGAGCGACCGGCGCGCGGAGACCAGCTTGAGCAGGCCGCGACGCGAGTGGTTGTCCTTCTTGTGGGTCTTGAAGTGCTCGGTCAGGTTGGCGATCCGTTCGGACATGATGGCCACCTGGACTTCGGCGCTTCCGGTGTCGGCTTCGCCGCGGGCGTGGGTCTTGATGACCTCGGCCTTACGTTCAGTCGTGATCGACATCGGGGTCTCCGTGCTCTCTAGAGGTTAAAGACGCGCGAGGGCTCGAGCCTTCCCGCACGCATCTCGCAGAGCGCGACCACCACCCCGCCCGCCATCGCTGAAACGGCGCGCGAGCCGGGCTTCAGCCCGGCCTTCACCGCTTCAACCTGTCGGGGAACGAGAACGATCGGCCGTCCCTGCTTCAATCGGAAGGCGTCTTCGTCGGTCACGGCCAGCACCGGGATGTCGTCCAGTGCGGTCTCGACCGGAAGCAGGGCCTCCGAATGGCGGGCCTTATGCCCTAAATCCTCAAGCGATTCCAGCGTTACCGAATCGGCCTCGGTAAACCTCCCGACGCGGGTGCGGCGCAGATCGCTCACATGCCCACAGGCGCCCAGGGCTTCGGCCAGGTCTCGGACCAGGGCGCGGACATAGGTGCCCTTGCCGCACTCGATCTCCAGGGTGACGTGATCGGCGTCGGCGGCGCTCGCCACACGGGCCGAATGGATGGTCACCTTGCGGGCCGCCAGCTCCACCTTTTCGCCGGCCCGGGCCAGGTCGTAAGCCCGCTCGCCGTCGACCTTGATCGCCGAGAAGGCGGGCGGAACCTGGTCGATCTCGCCCACGAACCTGGGCAGCACGGCCTCCACCTGCTCCAGGGTGGGACGCACATCGGATTCGGCCAGGACCTCACCCTCCCGGTCGAGGGTCGCGGTGGTGGCGCCCCAGGCGATGGTGAAGCGATAGGCTTTGTCGGCGTCGACCATGAACGGCACCGTCTTGGTGGCCTCTCCCAGCGCGATCGGCAGGACACCGGTGGCCAGCGGATCGAGCGTCCCCGCGTGCCCGGCCTTCTGGGCGTCGAAGATCCTGCGCACCCGGCTGACCGCGTGGGTGGAGGTAAGGTCGTAGGACTTGTCGAGATTGATCCAACCCGAGACCGCCTGGCCCTTGCGGCGGCGGCCCATCAGTCGTCGTCCTTCCAGGAATCGGAGGGTTCATCCGGCGTGAGGTCGCGGCGCACACGCGGATCTTCGAACAGCCGGGTCATCCGCGCGGCCTCGTTGAAGCTCTCGTCGTGCAGGAACTTCAGCTCCGGCGTGAAACGCATGTCGATGGCCCGGCCAAGCCGGCCGCGCACGAACTTGGCGTGGCGGTTCATGGCGTCCACCACCCCCTCAGCGTTCACGCCGCCTAGGGGCTCCACGAAGACGATGGCGTGACGCAGGTCCGGGCTCATCCGCACCTCGGTGACCGTGACCGAAATCCCTTCCAGGACGGGATCGGCGATCTCCTCCTCGCGCAGGATCTCCACCAGGGCATGGCGCATCAGTTCGCCGGCGCGCAGCTGGCGCTGGCTGGGGCCCTCCGGCACGCGGGGTTTTGCGGGGCGTTTCATGGGCTTGGCCTCTGAGCCTGGGGCGCGGATCGGACACGCTTCCTCAGGGAAGGGGCGGCTTCTAGTCGCGCGGAGGGCGGAAGTCCAGCGTCAGCGGCCGACGTCGAGTTCGGACAGCTGGCCCTCGAACCCGGAGAGTCGCCACACCCCGTCCGGTCCCTTGGTGAACACCAGAAGGCAGGGGCCATCCTTGGCGCGCGTGGCGCAGACCCGGCCGTCCGGCATGGATCTGAGCGCCTGGGAGATGGCGAGGGGTCCGGGAATCCGAGTCTCGGAGGTGTAGCCGTAATGCTCGGCCACCCGCCGGAACACCGCCGGCTGGATCAGCGTCTCGCCGGCCAGTTCGGCCAGGGCCGGGGCCAGGAGCGCCGCCAGGCCCTCCAGGCGCTGGTCCCGCCGCGCTTCGGCCGCCATGCGGGTCTGGATCTCGCGCTTGAGGGCCGCGCGGTCCACATGGGCGTCGAAACTCGCCTGGTCGTTGTCGCGGATGGCGATCAAGAGGGCGTGGACGTCGTTCGCCGCCCCCAGGTTCTTCACCGAGGCGCAGGCCGACAAGGCCAGCGCCAGAACGCCGATCATCAGTGCGCGCACGTGCGAAGCCTCCGTCCAGGTCCAACCATGCCACAACGCGCAGAGTTGGACAGATCGCGGCCCGTTAGAGCGAGCGCTTCACTTCTTCGAGGTTGAAGCACTCGATGACGTCGCCGGCCTTGATGTCCTGGAAGCCCTGGAAGGCCATCCCGCACTCCTGGCCCGAGGGCACTTCGTTGACCTCGTCCTTGAAGCGCTTGAGGGTCTGCAGGACGCCAAGCTCCAGGATGACCACGTCCTGACGGACGATCCGGACCCGCGCGCCCTTGCGGACAACGCCTTCGGTGACGCGGCAACCGGCCACGCGGCCGACCTTGGTGATGTCGAAGGCCTGCAGCACCTCGGCGTTGCCGAGGAAGGTTTCGCGCTGGATCGGGGCCAGCATGCCCGAGAGCACGCCTTTGATGTCGTCGAGCAGGTCGTAGATGATCGCGTAGTAGCGGATCTCGACGCCTTCGCGCTCCGCCAGGTCGCGGGCCTGTTTGGAGGCCCGGACGTTGAAGCCGAGGATCGCCGAACCGGCGCCCTTGGCCAGCATCACGTCGCTTTCGCTGATGGCGCCGGCGCCCGACAGGATGATCCGCGCACGGACCTCGTCGGTGCCGATCTTGTCGAGCGAGCCGACGATGGCCTCGGTCGAACCCTGCACGTCGGCCTTAATGACCAGCGGCAGCTCGGAGACCTTCTTGTCGGTGATCTTGGCCATCATCTCGGCCAGGGACGCGCCCTGGACCGGCGCGCCGGCCTTCTCACGCTTCAGGCGCGTACGGTAGTCGGTGAGCTCCCGGGCGCGAGCCTCGTTCTCGACCACGGCGAAGGGTTCGCCCGGATCGGGCGTGCCGTCGAGGCCGAGGATCTCCACCGGCACCGAGGGGCCCGCGGCGTCGAGTTGCTCTCCACGCTCGTTGAGCAGGGCGCGGACGCGGCCGAAATTGGCGCCGGCCACCACGATGTCGCCGCGCCGCAGGGTGCCGCGGTTGACGAGGACCGTGGAAACCGCGCCGCGACCGCGGTCCAGCTTGGCCTCGATGACCATGCCGTTGGCGGTGCGGTCCGGATTGGCCTTCAGGTCGAGGACCTCGGCCTGCAGCAGGATCGCCTCGATGAGGTCTTCCAAGCCCATTTTCTGGGTGGCCGAAACCTCGACCACCTGGGTCTCGCCGCCGAGGCTCTCCACCACGATCTCGTGCTGCAGCAGCTCGTTGATCACCCGGGTCGGGTCGGCGTCGGGCTTATCGATCTTGTTGATCGCCACGATGATCGGCGCGCCCGCGGCCCGGGCGTGATTGATGGCCTCGATGGTCTGGGGCATCACGCCATCGTCGGCCGCCACCACCAGGATGACGATGTCGGTGACGTTGGCGCCGCGCATCCGCATGGCGGAGAAGGCCGCGTGGCCGGGGGTGTCCAGGAAGGTGACCGCCTGGCCGCCCTCCAGGCGCACCTGGTAGGCCCCGATGTGCTGGGTGATGCCGCCATGTTCGCCGGCCACCACGTCGGTGGCGCGCAAAGCGTCGAGCAAGCTCGTCTTGCCGTGATCGACGTGGCCCATGACGGTGACCACCGGGGGACGGGGCTCCAGGTGGTCGTCGATGTCCTCGCCGCCGATGAAGCCTTCTTCGACGTCGGCTTCCGAGACGCGCTTCACGGTATGGCCGAACTCGGTGGCCACCAGCTCGGCGGTGTCGTTGTCGATGACGTCGTTGATCTTCAGCATCACGCCCTGACGCATCAGGAACTTGATGATCTCCACGCCCCGGATAGCCATCCGGTTGGCGAGCTCGCCCACGGTGATGACGTCGGGAATGACCACTTCGCGGGCGACGCGCACCTGCTCGGTCTGGCCACCCTTGCGCTTCTCGCGCTCACGCTCACGGGCCCGGCGAACCGAAGCCAGGGAGCGCATCCGTTCGGCGCCGTCGGCGTCGCCGGCGACGGTCTGGATGGTCAGGCGGCCCTCACGGCGCTGGGGCGCGCCCTTGGCCCTGGAGATGGCCTTGCCGGGACCGGCGTCGCGGCGGCGGTCGTCCTCGTCCGGACGACGGTCGAGATTGGCCGCACCGGGGCGCGGAGCCTGGCGGGCGGCGCGTTGGATTTCAGGTGTGGCGGGGGGCGCAGCGGGGCCCGCTCGCGGACCACGCGCGCCGGCCGCGGGGCCACGCGGCCCATCACGCGGACCAGCCGGACGAGGCGCCAAGGCCGAGTAACGCACGGTGCCGGGAGCGGCGTCGGGACGTGGCCCGGCAGGGCCACGGTCGGCGCCGCGCGGCGGACCACGGTCGTCGCGGGGCGGGCGCGGCCCGTCATCCCCGCGCGGCGCGCGCTGATTGAAAGAGGCGCCTTCGAAGCGGCCTGAAGGCGGCGCGCTCCGGTCGGGGCGATAGGTGGTGGTGGTCGGCCGGTCGTCCCGTCGCTCGGCCGACGGCTGATAGGTTCGGGTCTGGGAGCCGAGATCCT
>CANJRI010000105.1 GCA_947476555.1 Caulobacteraceae bacterium | reverse complement strand
GTGAACGCCACCCGCGCCGACAACATCACCACCGGCCAGATCTACAAGACCATCATCGAGAAGGAGCGCCGGGGCGACTACCTGGGCGCCACCGTGCAGGTGATCCCGCACGTCACCGGCGAGATCAAAGACTTCGTGCTGTCCGACCCCGGCGAGGGCGTGGACTTCGTGCTGGTCGAGGTGGGCGGCACGGTGGGCGACATCGAGGGCCTGCCGTTCTTCGAGGCGATCCGCCAGCTCGGGCAGGAACTGCCGCGCGGGCACGCCTGCTATATCCACCTGACCTTGCTGCCGTACATCAAGACGGCCGGCGAGATGAAGACCAAGCCGACCCAGCACTCGGTGAAGGAGTTGCGGTCCATCGGCATCCAGCCGGACATCCTGCTCTGCCGCTGCGAGCAGGAGATCCCCGAGGGCGAGCGGCGCAAGATCGCCCAGTTCTGCAATGTCCGCCCCAGCGCGGTCATCCAGGCGATGGACAGCGCCAACATCTACGCCGTGCCGCTGGACTACCACGTGCAGGGCCTGGACACCGAGGTGCTGGACGTCTTCGGGCTGAAGGACACCGCCCCCACCCCGAACCTGACGCGCTGGGAGGAGATCTCCCACCGGCTGAGCCACCCGGACGGCGAGGTGAACATCGCCATCGTCGGCAAGTACACGGCGCTCACCGACGCCTACAAATCGCTGATCGAGGCCCTGATCCACGGCGGCGTGGCCAACAACGTCCGGGTCCGGTTCGACTGGATCGAGGGCGAGGCCTTCGAGCGGGAAGAGGCGCTGATCAGCGAACGGCTGACCGGCGTGCATGGGGTCCTGGTGCCCGGCGCCTTCGGGGAGCGGGGGTCGGAAGGCATGATCCAGGCCGTCCGCTTCGCCCGCGAACACGCGATCCCCTATTTCGGCATCTGCTTTGGCATGCAGATGGCGATGATCGAGGCCGCCCGGCACCTGGCCGGCATCCACGAGGCCTCTTCCACCGAATTCGGCCCCACCTCCGAGCCGATTGTCGGCCTGATGACCGAGTGGACCCGCGGCAACGCCAAGGAATTCCGGGGCGAAGGCGTGGGCATGGGCGGCACCATGCGCTGCGGCGCCTACGAGGCCATCCTGACCGAGGGCTCGCGGGTGAAGGCCATCTACGGCGCCACCAGCATCTCCGAGCGCCACCGGCACCGCTACGAAGTGAACATCGGCTACCGCGACCGTATCGAGGAGACCGGCCTGAAGTTCACCGGCCTGTCGCCGGACGGACAGCTTCCCGAAATCTGCGAGCGACAGGACCACCCCTGGTTCGTCGGCGTCCAGTACCACCCCGAGCTGAAGAGCCGGCCCTTCGACCCCCATCCCCTGTTCGCCAGTTTTATCGGGGCGGCTAAGGAACGGAGCCGGCTAGTCTAAGGGAGGGGGGCCGGTTAGCATGCCGGCATGCGCATCACCCCGATCCTGCTCAGCCTCGCCATCGCCGGAACCGCGGAGGCGCAGACTCGAACCCCCACGGACGCCGAGGCGGCCCGGGATTTCGTCCTGATCGACCGGGAACTGAACGCCGTCTACGACGTGGTCACCGCAAAGCTCAGGCGCGATCAGCAATTGAAGCTCGTGGACGCCCAGGAGGCCTGGGTGGCTTACCGCAACGCCGAGTGCGATTTCGGGTCCCTGGTCCTGGACCGCTCGGCGCGGGCGGCGGTGCTCGGCGGATGCCTGGTCCGCATGACCCGCCAGCGGATCAAAGACCTGAGCGCCATCACCCTCGGTTGCCAACCGGGCGCGCCTTCCTGCACTGCGCCGGTCCAGTAGCCCCACCGACGTCGCACGTATCGGTTGAACATGCCGCCCTGACAAGCGGGGCTTGGCGCCACGGCGAAGCTTGTATACAGTATTTACGCAACAACCTGGGCGGCGCTCAAATGGCTGAGTTCATCCACCATGTCGCCACCACGACCGCGCCCGGTGAGGGGTGGCTCTCGATCCTGAGCGGGCCGGTGTCGCGCTGGCAGGAAATCAGCCTCAGCTCCGAGCAATGGATCGTCAGAGGGACGGTCGGGTCGGGCTATTTCGGCTGGACGATCACCGTGAGCAGCGCCGGCGGTTTCACCCCCGGATCAGGTGGCTACCCGGCCGGTGTGGTCGGGGGCATCGATGTGAGGGCGCCGGATGGAAGCCTCGTCGCGACGGTTCGCGGCCTGGCTCCCCTCAACCACAGCGCTTCGACGTTCCAGGGCGGCGGCCTGAATTTCTTCCGAGGCGATGACACCTTCGTCGGCTCGGATGGCGACGACCATTTCACATCTGGGGCGGGGCGGGATGTCCTCTCCGGCGGGCTTGGGAATGATACGCTTACCGCCCAGATCGGCACGATCAACGGCGGTGCGGGGAATGACACCCTCCAGCTAGACTCAGGAACGGTCAGTGGTGGCGAGGGAAACGACACAGTCCAGCTAGACGCGGGAACGGTCAGCGGCGGCGATGGAAACGACACGCTCCACCTAGGGCAGGGTGACGTCGACGGCGGAAGCGGAAACGATTTCATCAGCCTCGACTCAGGCGTCGCCGATGGCGGAAGCGGCGCCGACACCCTGACCGACCCGAGTTCCGGCGGCTCGGTCAAGATGACCAACATCGAATACGCGAGCGGATACGTCATAGGCGGGAGCGCCAGCGGGATCATTGGGAGCTCGCAGGCCGACACACTCACGGGCGGCATTGGATCGGATGTGATCGCTCCCGGTCCTGGAAATGACGTCGTCGATGCAGGGGCCAGCTACACCTCGACGTCCTGGCTCGCCCTGGGTTTGGTTACGACGACCTTTACGATCAGCAACGCCATCGACACGCTGGACTTCAGCGCCCTTGATCGTCCCGTCAGGATCGATCTCTCGCTTCAGGGGCCTCAGGACACCGGAGCTGGAATCAAGACGCTGAGTGGCTTCGAGGCCGTACGGGGTTCACCGTTCAATGATGTGCTGGTCGGTCCCTCTATTGGGTTTGGCGTAGGGAGCAGGTTGGTCCCCGATCAACGGGACGGCGGCTTTCGAAGTGTACAGACCGTGGTCACCTTTTCTGCGTCCGCCTCGATCTTCGGAGGGGCGGGCAACGACACCATCGTCGGCGGGCCGGCCCGAGACGGCCTTTCCGGAGAGCAGGGAGACGACCTCCTGGTCGGCGGGGCGGGAAACGACAATTTCGACGGCGGTTCCGGCTTTGACGTGGTCGACTACACCCGCGCGCCGACCGAAGGCGTTCGCGCGATCCTGGGATCGCCGCTGCAGACGCTCTTCAACGGGGACGGAGAGGGCGGGACCGACTCCCTGTTCAATATCGAGGGCCTGATCGGCACGCGTTTCGCCGACACCCTTACGGCCTCAGCGGACTTCGCTCAGGGCGCATTCCTCAAGGGCGGGGAGGGCGGCGACGTCATCGCCGGCGGCGCATTCGGCGACAACCTGCAGGGCGCCGAGCAGAACGACACCGTCAGCGGCGGCGGCGGCGGCGACAAGTTCGTGCTGGCGCTGGACGGATCGGTGGACCGGATCACCGACTTCAGTTCCGGCCAGGGGGATCGGATCCTGCTCTTCGACGCGCAGGGCGCGGTGGTGAACGGCGCGGGCGGGGTGCTCATCCTCGACGCGGCGAGCGGCGGACTGTCGTGGGACGGGGACGGTGGCAATCCCGGCACCGCGCCGGCCATCCGAGTCGGCACGCTCGACAATGTCACGAGCCTGGCGCGGGCGAATCTGGATCCCGCCTTCGCGCCCACGGCCATCCGGGTCCTGCAGGCCGGAGGCGCCTACAACCAGCAGGTCTTTGACCGGGGAAACCAGGCGTTCGACTACACCCGCACCCAGTTCGCCGCCGACGGCCGGGCGGAGACCTACGAGACCTGGTTCGACGACGGGTCGGCGTCGATGTGGTGGTGGGACCTGCCCGGCGACAAGACCTGGGCCAGCCAGGTGGCGGACTACGACCGCGCCGGCGCTCTGACGTCCTACACCGTCGTCCATGACAGCGGGGTCCGCACCTACTGGCAGTTCGACATGGCCGACCGCGCCGACTGGCTGCGGGCGCTGGAGGAGCATGATTCCGCCGGCCGGCTTTCGCGCCTGGCTATCGCCTGGGACGACGACACCTCCTGGGACAGGTTCATCGATGCGGCCGACGCCCATCCGTGGGCCTACTATGTGGAGAACTACGCCTTCGGCAGTTTCGTGAACCGGGTCTATTACAACGGCGACGGCTCGATCTTCACCTAGGCCGGTCCGGCGACGGGACAGAGCTTGAAACGCCGGGGCCTTTGAGGCATACACCCGCGCTCATTTTACGCCCGCGAGACTCCGATGGCTGTTCCTAAAAGAAAAACTTCGCCTTCCCGGCGCAACATGCGCCGCTCGCACCATGCCCTGAAGCCCAACAGCTTCGTGGAAGACAAGGACACGGGCG
Source organism: Caulobacteraceae bacterium (assembly GCA_947476555.1). Taxonomy (GTDB): domain Bacteria; phylum Pseudomonadota; class Alphaproteobacteria; order Caulobacterales; family Caulobacteraceae; genus Phenylobacterium. The sequence continues at coordinate 768 of CANJRI010000105.1, read as the reverse complement.
AGCTGAAGCGCCCGCACCACGTCGACCTGAAGACCGGCATGTACAAGGGTCGCCAGATCCTGACGCCGAAGGAAGACTAGGCGCCTTTCAGGCTCCAAGCCTCAGCGATCCGATTCGAACGCCGGCCGGGCTCTCGGCCGGCGTTTCGCGTTTCTGCGCGCGGTTGCCCCGCCGGTAGAAGCTGGCTAATCCACCCGCGCCGAACCAGCGGAGCCTCCATGACCGAGATCGTCGACATCATCGCCCGCGAGATCCTGGACAGCCGTGGGAACCCCACGGTCGAGGTGGATGTGGTGCTGGAAGACGGTTCGATGGGTCGGGCGGCCGTGCCCTCGGGCGCTTCCACCGGCGCCCACGAGGCGGTCGAGAAGCGCGATGGCGACAAGTCCCGCTACCTGGGCAAGGGCGTCCTGCAGGCCGTCGAGGCGGTCAACGGCGAGATCTACGAGGCGCTCTCGGGCTCCGACGCGGAGGACCAGCGGCGCATCGACAGCCTGCTGATCGAGCTGGACGGAACCCCCAATAAGGCCCGGCTGGGGGCCAACGCCATCCTGGGCGTCAGCCTGGCGACGGCCAAGGCCGCGGCGAGCTCGGCCGCCCTGCCGCTCTACAAATACGTTGGCGGGGTCTCGGCCCGCGTGCTGCCGGTGCCGATGATGAACATCATCAATGGCGGCGCCCACGCCGACAATCCGATCGACATCCAGGAATTCATGATCCTGCCGACGGGCGCGGACACCTTCGCCGAGGCCTTGAGGATGGGCGCCG
>CANJRI010000104.1 GCA_947476555.1 Caulobacteraceae bacterium | reverse complement strand
TCGTAGGTCTCGGCGTTCTTCAGCATCCCGTCCTGGTGGATGCCGCTCTCGTGGGCGAAGGCGTTCTTGCCGACGATCGCCTTGTTGAACTGCACCGGGAAGCCGGTGATCGCCGAGACGTAGCGGCTGGCCCGGGTGATGTGGGTGGAGTCCAGGGCCGTGTGGTACGGCAGCTTGTCGCCGCGCACCCGCAGCGCCATCACCACTTCCTCCAACGCCGCGTTACCGGCGCGCTCGCCGATGCCGTTGATGGCGCACTCGATCTGGCGCGCCCCGCCCTGCACCCCGGCCAGGGAGTTGGCGACCGCCAGCCCCAAATCGTTGTGGCAGTGGGTGGAGAAGATCACCTTGTCCGCGCCCGGCACGTTTCCGATCACGTCGCGGAACATGGCCTCGTACTCGGACGGATAGGTGTAGCCGACCGTATCCGGCAGGTTGATGGTCCCGGCGCCCGCCTTGATGGCTGCCTCGACGCAACGCAGCAGGAAGTCGCGCTCGGTGCGGGTGGCGTCCTCGGCCGACCATTCCACGTCGCCGCACAGGTTGCGCGCCAGGGTGACCGACTTGGTCACCATCTCCAGCACCGCCTCGGGCTCCATCTGCAGCTTCCACTTCATGTGCACCGGGCTGGTGGAGATGAAGGTGTGGATCCGGCCGCGCGCCGCCGGCCGGATGGCCTCGGCGCAGCGCTCGATGTCCGTCTGGCCGGCGCGCGCCAGCCCGCAGATGGTGCTCTCGCTGACGATCTGCGAGATCGCTTTCACCGCCTCGAAGTCGCCGTTCGAGGCGATCGGGAAGCCGGCCTCGATGATGTCGACGCGCATCTCCTCGAGGATCTTGGCCAGCTCCAGCTTCTCGTCGTGGGACATGGAGGCGCCGGGCGACTGCTCGCCGTCGCGCATGGTGGTGTCGAAGATGACGACGCGGCCTTGGCTTGCGGCGTCGGGGGTGGCGGGGGAGGTCATTTCAAAAGGCTCTTCGCGAAGGGTCTCAGGGGATCGGGCGGAGGAGGAAACCCCTGAACGCCCGGCCGCGAAGAATGCGCGTGCCTAGAGAGGCGCCCAGGGGCGGCTAAGCCCCAGCGAGGTAAGAAGCAGGCTGTTCAGCCGCGTGCGCATGGGTCTGATCTACCGAAGCGGGCGATTTGAGGCAAGCTTCTTGCGCCGACCCCGGCTCTAAGCCGCCTCCTGAGCAAGAACTTGCCGCACCGCGGGACGCATGCGGACCCGCTCGCGGTGATCGAGCACGCGGGGGAACCGGGCCGGGTCCACGCCATCGCCCTCCAGCCAGTCCGCCAGGGTGAAGAGGTAGGCGTCGCAGATCGAATAGTCGGCCCCCAGCACCCATGGCCCCTGCAGGAATTCGCGCTCGATCAGGGCGAAACAATCGCCGACGGTCTGCGGGACCTTGCGGCGCATGTCCGCGTAGGAGGCCTCTTCGTCCGCCCACCGCTCGCCCCGCACCCTGTGGGCGTGCGCCACGTGGACCGTGGAGGCGAGATAGCTGTTGAACGCCTGGGCCTGGGCGAATCTCCAGGGGTCGGTCGGCGCCAGCCGGGCGGCCGGAAAGCTCTGGGCGACGAAAGCCAGGATCGCCACATTCTCGGTCAGCACGCCCTGGTCGGTCACCAGGGCCGGCACGCGGCCCTTGGGGTTGAGGGCCAGGTACTCCGGCTTCCTTTGGTCGCCGTTCTTCGTGACGATCCGGACAGCTTCGTAGTCGGCGCCCGACTCTTCGAGGGCGATATGCGAGGCCCGGGCGCAGGAACCCACCGAATAGAACAGCTTCATCATCGCTCGCCCTCCGCCTCCCGCGCCTTCAGCCACCGGCGGGCGTACCAGCCGATCACCAGCCATAGCACCGCGATGGCGCCGACGATGGACAGGTGCCCCGCGCCGCCCTCCCCACGCATCACGGCCACGATCGAATTGCCGGCGAAGGCGGTCAAGGCGATCTTCGGCACGATCCCCAGCGCCGTGCCCGCCGCGAAGTCCCGCAGCCGCATGGGCGTCACCCCCGCCGCCATGTTGACCACGATGAACGGCGCGGACGGCACCAGCCGGACGATCAGGCTCGCCAGGAAGCCGTTGCGGCCCACCAGCTCCATGAACCGGCGCAGGCCTTCACCTGAGAAGGTCTCCAGCGTCCGCGCTCCCGCGCCTCGACCAACCCAGAACCCGACCAGGGCCGAGACCATGGTTCCGATCCACGAGTAGACGAAACCGGTCAGCGGCCCGAACACCACCACCGCGGCGGCGATCAGCATGAACTGAGGCACGCCCACGAACGCCAGGGCCGCGAAGGCCGCCACGGCCGTCGGCAGGGCCCAGGCGGCCGGCGCGGCGCCCAGCCACCGCTCGACGCTGGCCTCTCCGTCGAACCCGAGCACCTGCCCGCCGAACAGGAACACAAGCCCCACGCCGCCGAACAGCACGAACGAGACCGCCAGCGTTCGCCAGGCCTTGGCGTCCATGTCGGAGAGGAAGGCGAGCAGCCGACGCATGGAGCCGGAGGTGGCCTGTCCCGCCGCGACGGTCAAGGATCGGCGATTCCGCAGACCTTCATTGCGTTTTTGTAAGTTGCGTTATTACGCAACATGGCCATCTCTGGGCGCAAGGCTAAGCTTTCCAGACGAGTTCGATCATGACCGCCTATGCGTTCGAAACCATCACCCCCCAGCAGGCCCTGGCCATCCGGGCGGGCGACACCCTGACCATCAACAGCGGCCCGGCCCGGGCGGTGAGCGTGATCTACCAGTCCTACGATCCGTTGATCCTCACTCCCGAGGTTCCGTCGATCCTGGTCACCGTCGGCGACCGGACGGTGAAGTTCGGGACCGGCTTGGTGCAGCTTTCAGACACCCACGCCATCGTCATGGCCGACGGCTCCAGGCTGTTCGTCGGCGACACGGGCGACGAGTCGTCCGACGGCGGCGCAGGTCATGACGGCCTCTACGGGGGCCCGGGCCGCGACAGCTTCAACGGCGGCGATGGCGACGACCTTCTGCAAGGGAATAGCGGCGACGACCTGCTGATCGGCGGCCGGGGCGTCGACGTCATCTACGGCGGCCAGGGCGACGACCTGATCTTCACCAGCGCCAACGTCTCCGGCCGGCCCGGCGAGGCGGGCGAGTTCGCCCACGGCAACGCGGGCGACGACGAGGTCTATGGCGGGGCCGGCGCGGACACCCTGCTGGGCGGACAGGGGAACGACTTCATCGGCGCGGGCGACGGCGCCGACTACGTCTCCGGGGACCGGGGTGACGACGAGATCATGGGCGGCCTGGGGCGCGACACCCTGATCGGGAGCGAGGGGAACGACACCCTCTCGGGCGGCTTCGGGGCTGATAGTCTCTCCGGCGGCGACGGAAACGACCAACTCGTCACCCAGGGACCCGAAGGCACGATCCTGGCCGGCGGCGCCGGGAACGACACCCTGATCGCCGCCTCCATCGGCCGGGACTACCTGTCCGGCGGCGAGGGTCGCGACCGCTTCGAGATCGTGGCCAAGGCGCCGCCCGACCAAGGCGCCGACGACATCATCCTCGACTGGGAGTCCTCCGACACCCTGACCTTCCACGAGGTCAGCATCTGGTCGATCCTGCCGCGGCAATATTCCGAGTTCGTGGCTGCCGACTACGCCCAGGCGCGGACCATCGCGAACGAGCACATCTCCGCCGCCAGGGCGACCTGGGTGGCGGCGCAGGTGGGCGCGGACGTCATCGTCTTCGCCGACGCGGGGGATCCGGCGGACGGCGCCGACGCGGCGGTGGTGCTGGTCGGGCGAAGCCTGGCCGACATCAGCCTGCTGAACTTCAGCTAGCGGGCGAGCTGGGCCCGGGCCTGGCGCTCGACGTCGCGCAGGCCGGCCTCCACGTCGGGCGCGGCTTCGAGCAGGCGCAGGTAGCGGCGGAGGTCGGCGGTGTCGATGCGGCGCACGTCTTCCGGCCGCGCCCACTCCCAGGCGATCAGGTGGCCCAGGGCGCAGCCTTGCGCCATCACCGCCGCGCGGCGGGCTGGCGGGGCCTTCTGCCGGAGGTCGTCGGCGACGGTGTTCCAGTTCGGCTTGCCCTGGACGCACTTCAGCATCGGCAGGTCATCGCAGCGGCCGGTCCAGAACCGCCGGTGCCAGCGGGCCTGCCTCTGGCTCTCGAAGGCCGGCAGCGGCTGGCGGCATTCCGGACGGACATAGTCCTGGGCGTGGGCGGCGGCCGGGAGGCCGAACAGCACGACAAGGGTAAGCGAAACCATCTTCATGGGGCGGGCATACGCGGCGTACGCGACCGCCTCAACACACGCTTCCCGTGACAGGGCCGCCTTCGTCCCGCGACGGGTTTGAATGCGGCGCAGCATGGGCTAAACCCGCGCCGTCTCCGCAACCCTTATCTCCGGGAGCCTTAGCCCCATGTCGCTCGAATCCGCCGCGCTCGCCCGCGTCAAGCCGTCCGCCACCCTCGCGGCCGACGCCAAAGCCCGCGAGCTGAAGGCCCAGGGGCGCGACATCATCGGCCTGGCCGCCGGCGAGCCGGACTTCGACACCCCGGAGAACATCAAGGAAGCCGCCGTCAAGGCGATCCGCGACGGCAAGACCAAGTACACCAACGTGGACGGCATCGTGGAGCTGAAGGAGGCGATCTGCGCCAAGTTCGCGCGCGAGAACGGCCTTTCCTACAAGCCCTCGCAGATCAACGTCTCCCCCGGCGGCAAGCCGGTGATCTGGAACGCCATGATCGCCACCCTGAACCCCGGCGACGAGGTGATCGTGCCTACCCCCTATTGGGTGAGCTACTGGGATATCGTGCTGCTGGCCGGCGGCGCGCCGGTGGCGTTGCCCGCCTCGCTGGAGACCGGTTTCAAGATCCAGCCCGCGGACCTGGAGCGGGCGATCACGGCGAAGACCAAGTGGATCATCCTCAACTCCCCGTCCAACCCCTCGGGCGCGGCCTATACCCGGGCCGAGTTGAAGGCCCTGGCCGACGTGCTGATGCGCCATCCGCAGGTCTGGATCCTGACCGACGACATGTACGAACACCTGGTGTTCGGCGACTTCGAGTTCAGCACCATCCTGCAGGTGGAGCCGGGCCTCTACGACCGCACCCTGACCATGAACGGGGTCAGCAAGGCCTACGCCATGACCGGCTGGCGGATCGGCTACGCGGGCGGCCCCGAGCCGCTGATCAAGTCGATGGCCAAGGTGATGAGCCAGACCACC
>CANJRI010000103.1 GCA_947476555.1 Caulobacteraceae bacterium | reverse complement strand
TCATCATCTCCGGCCACGGCAACATCGAGACCGCGGTCAGCGCGATCAAGCGCGGCGCCTATGAATTCCTGGAGAAGCCGTTCAAGTCGGATCGCTTGCTGATGGTGGTCGAACGCGCGCTCGACGCCGCCAACCTGCGCCGCGAGAACCGGCGACTCCGCACCCAGGCCATCACGCCGGAGGGCCTGCTGGGCCGTTCCGTGGCCGCCCAGCAGCTGCGCCAGATGATCGCCAAGCTGGCCGGGGCCAACAGCCGGGTGCTGATTTCCGGCCCGCCCGGCTCCGGCAAGGAAACCGTGGCCCGCCTGATCCATGGCGCCAGCCATCGCGCCCGCTCGGAGTTCGTGCCGATCAGCGCCGCCGGCATGACCCCCGAACGGATGGACATCGAGCTGTTCGGCCAGGAGGGCGACGGCGGCCGTCCCGCGAAGATCGGCGTGTTCGAACGCGCCCACGGCGGCACGCTCTACCTCGACGAGGTGGGGGACATGCCCCGCGAGACCCAGAGCCGCATCCTGCGGGTCCTGGTGGAGCAGCGATTCCGCCGGGTGAACGGCGATTCCGACGTGCAGGTCGACGTCCGCGTCATCTCCTCCACCTCCAAGGATCTGCGCGGGGAGATCGCCGGCGCCCGTTTCCGCGAGGACCTGTTTCATCGCCTGAACGTGGTGCCGATCAATGTGCCGGGCCTGGCCGAGCGGCGTGAGGACATCCCGGAGCTGGTCGCCGACTTCATCACCCGGATATGCGACGCCAGCGGCATGCCCCGCCGCATGCTTTCCGATGACGCCTTGGCCATGCTCCAGGTCCGCGCGTGGCCGGGAAACCTGCGCCAGCTGCGCAACAACGTGGAGCGGATGCTGATCCTCGCCTCCGGGGCGACGTCCGATCCGATCACCGCCGATATGCTGCCGCCGGAGGCCTCGGTCACCGACCCGGCCGGCGCGTTCGGCGCGGAACGGATCATCGCCCTGCCGCTGCGGGAGGCCCGCGAGGTGTTCGAGCGCGAATATCTCAACGCCCAGATGCTGCGGTTCTCGGGCAATATCTCGCGGACCGCCGCCTTCATCGGGATGGAACGCTCCGCCCTGCATCGCAAGCTCAAGTCCCTGGGCCTCTCCGGGGCCCGGGCGCTCGAGATCGAAGAGGTCTGACTTGGGCCGCATCGCCTATGTGAACGGGCGCTTCGTCCCGCATGCCGACGCCGTGGTCCACATCGAGGATCGGGGCTACCAGCTGGCGGACGCGGTCTACGAGGTCTGGGCCTTGTTCGACGGCAAGCTGGCCGACGGGGAGGGTCATTTCGTCCGCCTGGAACGCAGCCTCCACGAGCTTGCGATCCGCATGCCCATGAGTCGCCGGGCCCTCACGCTGGTGCTGCGCGAGGCCGTGCGGCGCAACCGGGTGAAGGAGGGGATGGTCTATCTGCAGGTCAGCCGCGGCGTCGCCAAACGCGACCACGCCTTCCCCTCGCCGGAAGTCCCGCCCGCCGTGGTGATCACCGTCAGCCGCGTGGACCGCGCCGCCAGCGAGCTCCGGGCCGCCCAGGGCGTGGGGGTCATCACCACGCCGGAGAACCGCTGGGGCCGTTGCGACATCAAGACCGTCGGCCTGCTGCCCAATGCGCTCGCCAAGCAAAAGGCGCGCGAGGTCGGCGCCGTCGAGGCCTGGTTCGTCGACGAGCTTGGCCTGGTCACCGAGGGCGCCTCGTCCAACGCCTGGATCGTCGACCAGGACGGGGTCCTGCGCACGAGAGACACCAACGCCAACATCCTGCGCGGCATCACCCGGGCCACCCTGTTCGACGTGATCCGCGACGCCGGGCTGAAGCTGGAGGAGCGTCCGTTCAGCCCGGAAGAGGCCCGTTCCGCCCGGGAAGCCTTCATCACTGGAGCCGGGACCCTGGTGCTGCCGGTCGTCTCGGTGGACGGAAAGCCGGTGGGCGAGGGGGTGGCCGGCCCGGTGGCGCAACGCCTGCGCCGCCTCTATATCGAGCGGGCCAAAGACAGGGCGATCTAAGGCGCCCCCTACGATTGCGCCCGTCGTCAAACCCTGCTTAGCGTGAATTTGCGTGTGTGGACGCCGTTGTGGCGTCCGACTGAACAAAAGGCGGAAAGCCAATGACCGACAAAAAACAAAACCTGCAGGACACCTTTCTCAACAGCGTGCGGAAGTCCAAGACGCCCCTCACCATCTTCCTTGTGAACGGCGTGAAGTTGCAGGGCGTGGTGAGCTGGTTCGACAATTTCTGCGTGCTGCTGCGCCGCGATGGCCAGTCCCAGCTGGTCTACAAGCACGCCATCTCGACCATCATGCCCTCCCAACCCGTGCAGCTCTATGAGCCGTCGGACGACGAGGTCGATTGAGCTCGAAATCCATTGATCGCGCGGCGCCCGTCCAGGGCGCCGTCGTTCTGCATCCCGACCGTGAAGGCCGGGACCAGTCCCGGGATCCGCAGGCCCGTCTCGACGAGGCGGTCGGCCTGGCCCTCGCCCTCGACCTCGAGGTCCGCGAGGCCATTGTCGCGCCTCTGCGAAAGCTGACGCCGGCCACCCTGTTCGGCAAGGGCAAGGTGGAGGAGATCGCCGCTACCGTGCGCGCCGCGGAGGCCGACGTGGTGGTGGTGGACGACGCCCTGACGCCGGTCCAGCAGCGCAACCTGGAGACCGCCTGGAAGGCCAAGGTCATCGACCGCACCGGCCTGATCCTGGAGATCTTCGCCCGCCGGGCCCGCACCCGTGAGGGCCGCCTGCAGGTGGAGCTGGCGCGCCTCTCCTACGAACGCTCCCGACTGGTGCGCACCTGGACCCACCTGGAGCGCCAGCGGGGCGGGTTCGGGGTCATGGGCGGCCCTGGCGAGACCCAGATCGAGACCGACCGCCGGCTGATCGCCGAGAAGATCGGCAAGCTGAAGCGCGAGCTGGTGGAGGTACGCCGGACCCGCACCCTGCAGCGCTCGGCCCGCCGGCGCGTGCCGTTCCCGACGGTGGCCCTGGTCGGCTACACCAACGCCGGCAAGTCCACCCTGTTCAACCGCCTCACCCACGCCGAGGTGGTGGCCGAGGACATGTTGTTCGCCACCCTCGATCCCACCCTGCGCTCGCTGAAGCTGCCTGACGGGCGGCCAGCCATCCTCTCCGACACGGTGGGCTTCATCTCCGACCTGCCGCACGAGCTGGTGGAGGCCTTCCGGGCCACCCTGGAAGAGGTGCGCGAGGCCGACGTCATCTTGCATGTCCGCGACATCGCCAGCCCGGAGAGCCAGGCCGAGGCTCGCGACGTCCGCACAGTGCTGGCGCGGCTCGGCGTGGAGATGGACGAGCGGCGGATCCTGGAGGTCTGGAACAAGATCGACCGGCTTTCGTCGGAAGATGGCGAGCAGGTGGCCGGCGACGCCCGCCGCGCCCACCCGCCGGCCATCCCGGTTTCGGCGGTGACGGGGGAGGGCTGCGAGGCCCTGCTTTCGGCGGTGGCGGACCTGGTGGACGAGGCCCCGCCGGTCGATGTCTATGCACCGGCCGGGGAGGGCGCCGCGATCGCCTGGCTCTACCGCCACGGCCGCGTCCTCGAACGCGTCGAGGGCAAGGATGGCAGCGTGCGGATCAGCGTCAGCCTGGATCCCCAGGCGCTGGGCCAGTTCGAGCAGCAGTTTCCGCAGGTTCAGGTGGTGGGCGGTTAGGTCCGCTCCGCCCGCTTCGCCTCGTCCCAAAGCGCGTCCATCTCGGCCAGGTCGGACTGCTCTGGGGTCCTTCCAAGCGCCGCAAGTTTCTCCTCTATATAGCGGAAACGCTTTACGAACTTAGAGTTCGTGTAGCGCAGGGCGTCTTCCGGATCGACATCCAGGGTGCGGGCCAGGTTGGCGACGATGAACAGAACGTCGCCGAGCTCCTGCCGGGCCTTTTCCAAATCCCCGGCCTGCACCTCGGCCACCAGCTCGCCCACCTCTTCGTGCAGCTTGTCCACCACCTCGTTCACCGACGGCCAGACGAACCCGACGCCCGCGGCGCGCTTGGAGAGCTTCACCGCGCGGGTCAGGGCGGGCAGCCCCACGGGCACGTCGTCCAGCAGGCTCGCGGTCTTGCCCTTGCGGGCCCGCTCGTCCGCCTTCAGCGCCTCCCACCCGGCTTTCTGATCGTCCAGGTTGGCGTAGGTCTCGCCGGCGAACACGTGGGGATGGCGGCGGATCATCTTGCTGTTGATCGCCTCGGCCACCGCATCGAAGTCGAACAGGCCCTGTTCCTCGGCCATCCGGGCATGGAACACCACCTGCAGCAGCAGGTCGCCCAGTTCGTCCTTCAGATCGGCCGTGTCGCCACGCTCGATGGCGTCGGCCACCTCATAGGCCTCCTCCACCGTGTAGGGGGCGATGGTCTGGAAGGTCTGGACCTGATCCCATGGACAGCCCCCCTCCGGGTCGCGCAGGCGCGCCATGATGGCCAGCAGCCGGTCGATCGGCCGAAGGTCGGCGTCGGGCATGAGAACGAATCCGGGCGCAACGAAAACGGCGCGCGGCGATCAGACCGCGCGCCGCTGCTTGGCGCAAGCTTGGGCGCCGTGGCTCAGCGCTGGGTCAGCTGTTGTCCCCGGGAGATCCTGCGGGCCAGCCTGTCGACGGCCGTGCCCGCGTCGCTCCAGGTCGCGAGGTACTGGGCTTGGCGGATGTCGCTCTCGTACCATTTGTAGGCGATCGGGGTTTCCGAGCCGTCGGCCGCGATAATACGGCCTTCGAAGGCGGCGCCGCCGGTGCCGAAGCTTCTCATCGAGAGGCCGAGCGTGTCGCCGTACTGCTTGAACGTGGGCTGGTTGGGCCGCGCGTCGGTCAGCACCAGTTCGACCCGGGCGTCCTGATGGGCGCCGGTACGGGCCAGGGCGCGCTCCACCGAGGTGCGGAGATCGTCGGCGACCCACTGAACGTCGCGGGTTCCGTAAACTTCCTCGGCCATGGCCTGGAGTTCGGGGCCGATCGTCACCGAGACGCTGGCGGGGGCGGCGAGGGCCGTGGAGGCGCTGGCCAGAAGGGCGGCGGCGGTCATGGTGAGGACGCGCATAGTGAACTCCCTGGGATGCAGTAATTACTATACATCTAGTGCGGCGTTGGGCCAGCGCAACATGCCCGAGTTGAACGGCGCATGAAAAAAGGCCCCCGGGGTGAACCGGGGGCCGAGGATCCGTGCTCTACCTCGCAAGGCAGAACCACAACTTAGACGAGCGCCTGATCCTGGCAATAACGTATGATGCCGGATGCGGAGCCGGCCGCTGACGTCAGGCGACGTCAGCGGCCGAGCCGGATTACATC
>CANJRI010000102.1 GCA_947476555.1 Caulobacteraceae bacterium | reverse complement strand
GTCGCCCTCGACGTTGGAGACCAGGTGCATGACGTGGCTGTAGCGCTCGACGAAGAAGCTGTCGGTCACCCGCACGCGGGCTCCGCGCCCGGTAGGCGCCTGGTTCGATCCGGCGTCCTTCAGCATGGCCACCCGGCCGACGTCGTTGCGGCCGAGATCGAGCAGCATGAGGTGCTCGGCGCGTTCCTTGGGATCGGCGAGCAGTTCGGCTTCCAGGGCCTGGTCCTCGGCGGGGGTGGCGCCGCGCGGACGGGTGCCGGCGATGGGCCGGATGGTGATCTTGCCGTCGCGCAACCGCACCAGGATCTCGGGCGAGGAGCCGGCCAGCTGGAAGTCGCCGAAGTTCAGGAAGAACAGGAACGGCGAGGGGTTGGTCCGCCGCAGCGAGCGGTAGAGGGCGAAGGGGTCGCGGGTGAAGGGCGCGCGGAATCGGTGGCTCGGGACCACCTGGAAGATGTCGCCGGCGCGGATGTAGCCCTTGGCCTTCTCGACGATGCCCCGATAGGTCTCGCGGCTGACCGGGGTGGTGAAGGCGTCCGGCTCCGGCGTGGCCTCGCCGGAAAGCGGCGGCGCGGCGCCCCGCAGGTCGCCGATCACGGCCTGCAGGCGGGCGACGGCGGCGGCGTGGGCGTCCTTGGCCGACGCCTGGCCCGGGCGGACCGGGGTCACCAGGATGATCTCCTGGGCGATGGAATCGAAGATGGCGACGATCGACGGGCGGGTCAGCACGCCGTCGGGCAGGCCCAGCGGGTCCGGATTGACGTTGGGCAGGCGCTCGGCCAGCCGGACCATGTCGTAGCCGATGGCTCCGAACACCCCGGCGGCCATCGGCGGCAGGCCGGCGGGCAGTTCGATGCGCGAGGCGGCCAGCAGGTCGCGCAGGCTGTCGAGCGCGCCATCCGGCTGGCGGGTGAAGCGGCCGTCGGCGATGTCCGCGCCTTCCGCCACCTCGGCCGCGTCGCCGCGGCAGCGCCACACCAGGTCGGGGGCCAGGGTGATGATCGAGTAGCGCCCGCGCCAGGCGCCGCCCTCGACGGATTCGAAGAGGAAGGCGTAGGGCCGGCCGTGCCCGATCTTCAGGAAGGCCGAGACCGGGGTCTCCAGGTCGTCGATCAGTCGCGTCCAGACAACCTGGCCCCCACCGCCGTCATAAGCCGATCGAAAGGCGTCGAACGACGGCTCTGGCGTCACTTCTTGGTGCTCGGCGTCGAGGTGGCGAGCGGCTCCATCCCGATGGCCGCGCGGGCCTTGTTGATGTCGACACGGGTCTTGAGCTTTTCCTGCGCGGTGGTCGGGGCGTACTCGCTCAGCTCGCGGAACATGGCCATCGACATGTCGAACCGGCTCCGGTCGGCGACCAGGGCGGTGAGCGGATTGGGCTCCACCTTCAGGTTCGTCACCTGTCCGACCACCACCACCAGCTGCTGGGGCCGGGTGATGAAGACGTCCCCGGGCCGCGCGCCGAGCGCCGTGCCGAGGATCTCCTGCGGGATCTGCGGAACCTGCTCGGCGTTCTGGCGGGTCAGGCCGGGCAGGCGCGCCACGCCCAGTTTGGCGGAGGAGGCCACGGTCTCGAAGGTCTCCCCCTTGCGGATCCGGGCGGCCAGTTCGTCGGCCTTGGCCTGCATGCGCGAATAGAGCTCGCGGGTCTCGTAGACCTGGGCCAGCTGGGCGCGGACCTCGGCGAGGGGCGGCAGGGTCGGGGGAATCACCCGCTCGACGCGGACGGCGTAGAACAGGCCCTGGCCGGCTTCGGACAGGTCGCTCTCGCCGCCGCTCGGCAGGCCGAAGGCCTGCTGCAGGATCTGCGGGACGAGGCCGGCGACGGGCTGGCCGTCCATGCCGGCGCCCTGGGCGGTGACCGGGCCAACGGTGGTGAGCTGCGCGCCGGACTTTTGCGCGGCTTCGGTCAGGCTCGCGCCGCCCTGGTGGGCTTCGTCATAGGCCTGGCTCTGGGCGTAGACCTTCTCGGCGGCGGCGTTCTTGCGCAGCTCCGCCTCCAGGGCCGGACGGGCTTCCTCCATCGTCACGACGCGGCCGGGGGTCACGGAGACCACCTTGACCACCGCCTGGCCGAGCTCGCCCTGAACAGGCGCGACCTGGCCGGAAGCCATACGGAACGCCGCCTCGCCGACGCGCCGGTCGGCGATCGCGGTGCGGGGCTTCTGGTCGTAGGTCAGCGCATCGACGCCCACCGCCTTGGCCACGGCGGCCGGAGCCTCGCCGCGGCCCAGGCGGGCGACGATCTGCTGGGCGATGGCCGGCGTCTTGGCCGGGATCTGCACGATGGTCCGCATCTCCGGCTGGGAGAAGGTGTCCTTGCGGAAGTCGTAGAGCTTCTTCAGCTCCGCCGGGTCGATCGGGGCGTTCTCCGCGCCCGCCGGGGGCAGGAACCGCACGACGGTCAGGACGCGCATCTCCGGCCGGGTGAGCTGGGCGGCGTTCTGCTTAAGGAAGGCGGTGAGCTGGGCGTCGGTGGCCGGCGGGGGCTTCTCGACGTTGGCGGGGGTGACGACGAAGAAGGCCAGGTCGCGGCTCTCCTGGGCGTAGATCGCCGCCATCGCCCCGTAGGCGCGGGGCGTCCGCAGGCCGGCGGCCACGGCGGCGCCGAAGTGGGCGCTGGCCATCTCGTCGCGGAGCGCCTGGTCGAAACGCTCGGCGTCCAGGCCGTTCTCGGCCAGTCGCTGGTCGAAGGTCTTGCGGTCGAACCGTCCGGAGATCTGGTCGAAGAAGGCGGGGATCTTCTGGATCTGGGCCACCAGCAGCTGGTCGGCCGGACGGATGCCCATCCTGGAGATGATCTCGGCCATGGATTCCCGGGTCGCCAGGCTGTTCAGCAGGGCGCGGTCGAGCCCGTTGGCGTTGGCGATCTCCAGGGTGATGGGCCGGCCGTTCGCCTCTTCCTGGCGCTTGCGGGCCTCATTGTACTCCCGCTGGAAGTCAGAGGCTGTGACCACGCGTGAGCCGGCCTTGACGACATCGTTGCCGATCTGGGCCCGGAAGACGTCATTGATGCCCCAGAGGGCGAAACTGACGATCAGCAGGCCGAATAGGACGGCGGCGAGCCAGGATTTGGATAACTTGCGGATAACGGCGAGCATGGCTTCCCTTTGGGGCGCGGGCGTGCGGCCGGTATATGGAGGCCTCCGCGATCCGGCAAGCAGGTGACAGCTACGCCGGCATGGCTTAACCGCGCCAATTCACCTGACCTCAGAGGCCCGATGACAGCTCCGACCCCCCTGATCGCCGGAAACTGGAAGATGAACGGCGGCTCGGCGAGTCTTTCCGAGGCCAAGGCGGTGGCCGCCGGGGCGGGCAAGGGCGCGGCTCGGGTGGCCCTCTGTCCGCCGGCGACGTTGATCGCCCAGATGGCCTGGGCGCTGCGGGATTCCAGCGTGCTGGTGGGCGGCCAGGACTGCCGCGCGGAAGCCTCCGGGGCCTTCACCGGCGACGTGGCGGCCGAGATGCTGGCCGATGCGGGCGCAAAGCTGGTGATCCTCGGACACTCCGAGCGCCGGGCCGGCTACGGCGAGAGCGACGCCCTGGTGGCGGCGAAGGTCGAGGCGGCGTTGAGGGCGCGTCTGGAGCCGATCGTCTGCGTCGGCGAGACGCTGGAGCAGCGCAAGGCCGGCGACGCGCTCTCCGTGGTGACCGGGCAGGTGAGGGGATCGCTTCCCGCCGCCCTGGCTGGAAAGCCCTTCGCGGTGGCCTATGAGCCGGTGTGGGCCATCGGCACCGGCCTGACCCCCACGACCGCCGAGATCGAGGAGACGCACCGGGCGATCCGGGCGACGCTGGCGGAGATGTTCGGTGAGGCGGGCCGGGTGGTCCCGATCCTCTATGGTGGTTCGGTGAAGCCTTCCAACGCCGCCGAGATCCTGCACGCGGCGGAAGTGGGCGGGGCCCTGGTGGGGGGCGCCTCGCTGAAGGCCGAGGATTTCCTGGGGATCGTCGACGCGCTCTAGAGCAGCAACCCGAACAGGCGGCAGTCGCGCCGCTCGCCGTCCTTCAGGATGTGGCCCCGCAGCAGGCCTTCCTCGGTGAAGCCCATGCTCTCCAGCACCGTTTCCGAGCTGCGGTCCCCCAGATGGGTGCGGGCCGCCAGCTTGCGCAGGCCGCTGGCCGCCGCGAAGGCCACCACGGCGGGGAGCACCTCGGCCTCGTAGCCCAGGCCGGAGGCCGTGCGGGCCAGCACGAACCCCACCTCGGCCCGGCGATGCCTGCGATCGATCTGGCTGAGCTCGAATCCGCCCACGACGGGCGCGCCGTCCAGGGGCCGCATCACCCAGTGGATCGCCTGGCCGCCGTTCATGGCGTCGATCTGGCCTCGGATCAGGTCGCCGACCATGTCCGGATCGTCGACGTCCGGAGTGTCCCAGAAGGCCACGATTTCAGCGTCCCCCAGGATCGGGTAGAGCAAGGCGGCGTCGGCCTGAGTGAGCGGCTCCAGGCGGAGGCGCTCGGTTTCGAGGATCGGCACGCGGTCGAAATCCAGAATCATCTCTTGCCCAGGCGCCAGGAGCCACTAGCTATGGCCTTGGCTGCGCCTCAGTGGTAGAGCGCCCGCTTCATTTCGGCCGGGTGTGGCCTTCCAAACGCACCGGAAAGACTCAACGCGATGCTGCTCAATCTGCTGCTGGTCATCGAGATCATCGTCGCCTTCTTCCTGATCGTGGTGGTGCTTCTCCAGCGGTCCGAAGGTGGAGCGCTCGGCATGGGCGGCGGTCCGTCGGGGTTCATGACGGCGCGCGGCGCCGGCGACCTGCTGACCCGCGTCACCTGGATCCTCGGCGTGAGCTTCTTCGTCCTGGGCCTGCTGCTGACCGTCGTGGCCGGCCGCCAGCAGGGCTCGTCCTCGGTGGTCGACCGGCTGAAGGTGGACGCCCTCGACCCGACCACCCTGAACCAGCCCCCGCAGCCGCCGGCCGGTCAGGCGCCGGTCCCGGGCGCGCCCGCGCCCTTCCAGGCGCCGGCGCCGACGGTGAACAACCCCTTCCTGGGCCAGCCGGCGCCGACGCCGGCTCCGGCGCCCGTCGCGCCGCCCGCGAAGTAGACGTGGATTGTTTGCAGGCGCCGCGAGCCGCCGACCCGAATCACGACTAATCTGAACCTCCATGGCCCGGTTCATTTTCATCACCGGCGGCGTGGTCTCCTCACTGGGTAAGGGTCTCGCGTCCGCGGCGCTCGGCGCCCTGTTGCAGGCGCGCGGCTACAAGGTGCGGCTGCGCAAGCTGGACCCCTATCTCAACGTCGATCCGGGGACGATGAGCCCCTATCAGCACGGCGAGGTCTTCGTGACCGACGACGGGGCGGAGACCGATCTCGACCTCGGCCACTACGAGCGCTTCACGGGCGTGAACGCCACCCGCGCCGACAACATCACCACCGGCCAGATCTACAAGACCATCATCGAGAAGGAGCGG
>CANJRI010000101.1 GCA_947476555.1 Caulobacteraceae bacterium | reverse complement strand
CGGCCTCGACCTGCCCGGCACCAAGGTGGTGGTGGGCCCGGGCCCACAGCTCGAGGAGCTGAAGGCCAAGTACGCCGATGCGGTGTTCACCGGCTCGAAATCCGGCGCCGACCTGGCCGCCCACTACGCCGGCGCCGACGTCTTCGTCTTCCCCTCGCTCACCGACACCTTCGGCCTGGTGATCCTGGAGGCCATGGCCGCCGGAACCCCGGTCGCCGCCTATCCGGCCCCGGGGCCTGTGGACCTGATCCCCGGCTCCGGCGCCGGCGCCCTGGCGCGCAGCGCCACAGAGGGCCTGCGCGAAGCCTGCCTGGAGGCCCTCACGCTGGACCGCGACGATGTGCGGGCCTTCGCGGAGACGTTCTCATGGCGGGCCTGCGCCGAAGCCTTCCTGCGCAACCTGCAGCCCTATCCCGAACCCCAGAAGACCCGGTTCTGGCGACGGCTCCGGCGCCTGGCCAGGGTCCGCCGCCCGCGGCCGGAGGCCGTGGCCGCGCCGCCTTCTTGAAGCTTTTGTGACATATGCCGCGACGCGGCGTATGCACCCCCCGATGTTGAACTGGCTGAGGGCGCGGCTGCGCGCCCCATCCGATCCCGACCGCGAGCCGCGCGCCCAATACGCGGCCCTGCCCTGGCGGCGCGCCGACACGGGGGCCGAGGTGCTGCTCATCACCTCCCGGGAGACTCGCCGCTGGGTGATCCCCAAGGGCTGGCCGATCAAGGGCTCCAGCGCGGCGGATTCCGCCGCCCAGGAAGCGTTCGAGGAAGCCGGTGTGATGGGGCGTATCGCCCTGCGGGACCTGGGCGCCTATCACTACGACAAGACGCTGAAGAGCGGCCGCGTCCAGCACGTGCGCGTGAGCGTCTTCGCCCTTGAGGTGTTTGGCGAGGCGGACGACTGGCCGGAGAAGGGGCAGCGCGAGCGGCTGTGGACCAGCCCCGCAGACGCCGCCGAGCGGGTGGCCGAGCCTGAGCTCAAGATGCTGCTGAAGCGGTTTAGGCCCTAAAGCAGGCGGCTGCGGATGGCCTGGGACAGCATGTCGATGGCGCTCACCGCCACGACGATGATGATGGCGATGGCCGAGACCTGCGAATAGGAAAAGGTGTTCAACGCCTCGAACAGCAGGTAGCCGATGCCGCCCGCCCCGATCAGGCCCAGCACCGTGGCGCTGCGGCTGTTCGATTCGAAGCGGTAGAGGGCGTAGGAGGTCCACAAGGGGGCCACCTGCGGGATCACCCCCCAGACGATCTCGTGCAGCTTGGCCGCCCCGGTGGCGCGAACCCCTTCCACCGGGCCGCGGTCGATGGATTCCACCGCCTCCGAGAACAGCTTGGCGAGCACCCCTGCGGTGTTGATGGCCAGGGCCATCACCCCCGCGAACGGACCCAGGCCCACGGCGACGATGAAGATGGTGCCGAGCACCAGGTCCGGCACCGAGCGCACCAGGTCCAGCAGGCGGCGCATCGGCAGCTGGATGAACGCCGGGGTGATGTTGCGCGCCGCCAGCAGGCCCAGCGGGATCGCCATGATGATCGCCAGGCCGGTCCCCCAGAGCGCGATCTGGATCGTCAGCCACATCTGGCCCACATAGGTCCGCCAGTGGGTGAAGTCGGGTCGCAGGAACTCTCCCCCGAACTGGCGCATGTTTTCGGAGTTCGAGAACAGTCGCGGCAGCCGCGAGATCTCTGCCGGCCCGAAGGCGACGACCAGCAGTACGATGATCCCGCCCCACAGCAGGATGTCGAACGACCGCTCCCGCCAGGTGCGGACGGGGGGCTTCAGGACGGGGACGGATTCGACGGTCAAGGCGCTACTGGACCGGCTGGCCGATCTTGGCCTCGACGGCCGCCCGCTCGGCGCGGATGCCGTCCAGGGCCTTCTGGCCTTCGGCGATGGCGGCCTGGTCGCGCCGGTTACGGGCTTCCTGGAGGGCGCCCACCGCCTCCATCTCGCGGACGATCAGCAGATGGGTGTCGTCGGCCGGCAGGAACCCGCCGATGGAGATCTTGGAAAGCAGCTCGCGCTCGCGGGCCTTCTCCGTCCCCTCGCCCTGGCCATAGGTCAGGAAGAAGGCGCGCAGCTTCTCCTTCACCGCCGGGTCCAGCGCCTTGCGCCAGATGATCGGGTCCTCGGGCAGCTTTGGGGACTCCCAGATCACCCGCACCTGATCGGCCACGGCCGCGCCCCGGTCCTTCTGCAGGCGCATGGAGGTGGTGTTGTTGGTGGCGACATCGAGGACGCCCTTGGCCACCGCCATCAGGTTGGCCTGGTGATTGCCCGCCCGCATGGTCTTGAAACAGCCCTGCGGATCGACGCCGCGCGGCACGAACAGATAGGTCATGGGCGCCAGCGTGCCCGAAGTGGACTTGGCGTCCCCTGCCCCGAACGTCAGGGTCTTGTCGCACTTCAGCACGTCCTCGAGCGTCGTCTTGCTCGACGCCGGGACGATCAGGACCGACTTGTAGCCGTCGTCGCCGGAGGGATCGAAGGTGCGGGCGAAGACCTCGCCGCCGCCGCGGCGAACCGCCTCGACGCCGATCTGGTTGGAGAACCAGCCCACGTCGGTCTGGCCGAACCGCATGGCCTCCACCAGGGCGGTGTAGTTGGCCCCGTAGAAGGGCTTCACCTTCAGCCCGGTGGCCTTTTCCATGTCGGCCAGGATCGGGGCCCAGAAGATCTGCATGGACGAGGCGCCCTCGGGGGCCAGGACCGAGAAGTTGATTTCTCCGGGGGTGGCGTCGCCGCCGGCGCCTGCGTCCGGCTGCCCACAGCCGGCCAGCGCCAGGGCGCCGAGGAGCACGATCAGGCTTCGGCGGATCATTGGGGCGCACCCTCCCAGAACACGTCCTCGAATTCGGGGCCGTAGATGTCGATGAGCTTATCTGTCTTCAAGCCGGTGGCGGGGCCGTCGTAGGCGATCTTCCCGCCCTTCAGCGCCACCACCCTTTGGCAGTAGCGTAAGGCGTAGTCCACCTGGTGCAGGGTCACCACCACCGTCAGGCCGTCGGCCTTGTTGAGGCCCTGCAGGGTCTCCATCACCCGGCGGGCGGACACCGGGTCCAATGAGGCCACCGGCTCGTCGGCGAGGATGATCTTCGCCCGCTGGACCAGGGCCCTGGCGATAGCGGCGCGTTGCTGCTGACCGCCGGAAAGGGTGTTGGCCCGCTGGGCGGCGTACTCCGCCACCCCGACGCGGGTCAGGGCGGCCATGACCGCGCTTTGCGTCTCGGCCGGCCAGCGGCCGAACAGGCCGCTCCAGAAGTTGATGCGGCCCAGCGATCCGAGCGCCACGTTGGTGAACAGGTTCAGCCGGCCCACGAGGTTGAACTGCTGGAAGATCATCCCGATCCGCGTGCGGATGGCGCGGACGTTGGAGGCTATGCGGCCGTTTTCCTGCACCGGGCCGCCGAAGGCGTCGATCCGCCCCTCGCCGCCATCGATGGTCTGCAGGGCGCTGATCGAGCGCAGCAAGGTGGACTTGCCCGATCCGGACGGCCCGATCAGGGCGATCATCTCGCCCTTCGACACGTCGAGGGAGACCTTGTCGAGCGCCCGGCGGGTCCCGAAGGTCTTGGACACGTTGCGGATGGACAGGACCGCGGCGTCGGACATGGCGGGCAGGCGCTTTTCCTGTCTGGCTGAGGCGTTCCGGTGTCGCCCGGTTGTGCCAAGGCTACATGACACAGGCGAGCCGCGCGGGTCCAGCGCCGGGGGCCCGTCCGTCCCCCGGTAAGCGCGAGCGCCCTCCTTATGGGGTGCGGCGCCAGGAGGTCGCACCATTAATAGACTTTACATGGGGTCCATATGACCCTATCTGCGCGTCTTCCGGCGGACCCGATGTCCTCAAAAGCGCTGCTAACGCCGGACTTGGTTCAACAATCCGTTGGGGGTTGCGTGAGGTGGATAAGCACCATACGCCCCTGGACCTTGTCCGTGAGCGGTCACCGGAGCGTCCTGTCGCACTAGCGCGACCAGATGCAGTGGCCAAAGCGGCGCGCTGGTTCCAGGGTAATTTCAAGGGCGATGTCTTCTACGCCGTGAAGGCGAACCCTTCGCCGTGGGTCATTGAGACCCTCGCGGCGAATGGGGTGATGTCGTTCGACGTGGCCTCGATCCCTGAGATCGAGCTGGTGGCCCAGCACGCGCCTGGCGCGCGCATGGCCTTCATGCATCCCGTGAAGAGCCGGCGGGCGATCGCCCAGGCCTACTTCGACCACGGCGTGCGCACCTTCTCGCTCGACACCCACGATGAGCTGGCCAAGATCCTCGAGGCGACCGGGAACGCCAAGGATCTCAACCTGCTGGTCCGCATGGCCGTGCAAGCCGAGGGCGCCGCCTACTCCCTGTCTGGCAAGTTCGGCGTGTCCTCGCACGAGGCGCCGGCCCTGTTGCTGGCCACCCGCCAGGCGACCCAGGAGCTGATGGGCGTGGCCTTCCATGTCGGCAGCCAGTGCATGCGGCCGACCGCCTATCAGGCGGCGATGGCCCAGACCTCCCGCGCCCTGGTCCGCGCCGGCGTGTTCGCCGACGTGATCGACGTGGGCGGCGGCTTCCCGTCGATCTATCCGGGCATGGTTCCGCCGGACATGTCGGACTACACCGACAGCATCCATCGCGGCTTCGCCGAGATGATGGTCCACGAGACCACCGAGCTGTGGGCCGAGCCCGGCCGGGCCCTGGTGGCCGAGGCCTCCTCGATCCTCACCAAGGTCGAGCTGCGCAAGGGCGACGCCCTCTATCTGAACGACGGCTCCTATGGGTCGCTGTTCGATGCGGCGCACACCAAGTGGCCCTTTCCGGTGAAGCTGTTCCGCGGCGAAGGCGACAACGCCCGGGAAGTCCAGGCGCCGATGAAGCCCTACCGCTTCTACGGCCCCACCTGCGACAGCCTCGACCACATGCCGGGGCCCTTCTGGCTGCCGGAAGACGTGCGCGAAGGCGACTATGTCGAGATCGGCATGCTGGGCGCCTATGGCGTGGCCATGAACACCCGCTTCAACGGTTACGGCGACGCCGAGACCGTCGAGGTGACCGACGCGCCCATGGCCTCGATGTTCGGTCTCGCCGGCCGCACGATCCGCCTGCCGCGCGAGCCGCAGGACGAGGAACGCAAGGTCGTCCGCCTTTCGCGCCCGAAGGGCCGCGCGGGCAAAAGCCGCCGCAAGCGGTAACCGACGACACATTTCGCGTGTTTAAACGCGCGGCCGGTCGCTCCGTCCCGGTCGCGTCGATTCCTGTGGACGGGCGATCACCCTCAGAAGGGAACTTCCGAAGATGAACGCTGACGTTCAGAAGACCAACCGCAAGGCCGAACTGCTCGCCAACACAGTCGAGCACGTGGCGATCGACCAGTACGACGCCCGTCCCGTCATCGACGCCATGCGCAAGATGAGCTTCACCAGCCGCGACACCGCCCGGGCCGCCGACATCCTGTCGATGAGCCTGGAGGACGCCGGCTGCTCG
>CANJRI010000100.1 GCA_947476555.1 Caulobacteraceae bacterium | reverse complement strand
GTGAACGGGCCCACATCAAACGCCAGACCATCCAACATCGGCGCTTGCAACACCGCAAAATCGCCGCCTAAATATCAACCCCAGATGAGGCCATCTCTCCGCTAAATCCGGACCCCACCTGTCTCAAAACATCTGACGACGTACAGTCGCCTACGGCCTAGAACCGGCCGCGCAGACGCAAGGCGGCCCGGATATCGCGGCGCTCCTCATAGAAATCGATCCGCCGCGGCCGTCCGTCGGTGGCGCTGACCAGGTAGTTCTGGCGCCAGCGCCGTTCGGGGGAGTGCGTCAGGTTCTGCAGCTCCAGACGTAGCGACATCGTCCCCCACAGGCCCCGCTCGACGAACGCCTCCAGGGTGGGGTCGATGGTGTAGTTTTCCGTCACCTGCAGCTGGCTGACGAGCTGGTCGAGGCCGGTCGACTTGTAGTTGAATCCGTAGGACAGGCGCATCGAGGCGATGTCGTGCCGGAAGCCGATGTCGTAGGCATAGGTGCGGTCGTTGGTCAGGCGGCGCTCGACGCCCGTGAAGGGGTCTTGGATCTCGCTCCACTGGCGCAGGCCGCGAAGGTTGATCTGCGCGCCGTTCAGGCCGATTCCGTCCAGGCGGAACGACACCCGCGCCTCGGCGCCATACAGCTTCGCGCTGGGGATATTGCCCCGGGCGTTCACCAGTATCCGCCGGTCGTCGTACAGGGGGATGTAGTCGATCGCGTCCGAGATGTCGTGGTAGAAGCCCTTGACCTCGATGCGGCCCTTGTCCCCGCGCAGCCGCTGCTCGTAGCCGAGCTCGTAGACCCAGGTCTTCTCCGGCTCGAGCTGTGGATTGCCGGCTTCGACCCGGTCGTCGATGGCGTTGTAGCTGGGCACGAAATTGCCGAAGTTCAGCTGGCTCACCCGCCGCTCCACGAGGAAGCGGAGCTGCGTGAGGTTGTTCGTACGATAGCGCCCGTCCAACCGCGGCTTGATGAAACCGAGAACCCGTTTGGGATAGAGCGGGTAGTTGGTGGTCAGCCTCGATCGCTCGTAGTTCAAGGTGGAGTCCAGCGAGAGCTTGGGCGTGACCTGCCACTTGAGCGTGGCGTAGGTCTCGCCACGGATCTCCTCCACCACCGGATCGGCGATGGGCACGAACGCCTGCTCCAGCAGCCCGTCAAAGTTGCTGTCGAGGAAGACATCGAGGTGCTGTCGAAGCTTGTTGTGGGCGACCTCGCCGCCAAGCTCCAGCGACCTGCCTGAGCCGACCGGGAAGACGTAGGATGCGCGGGCGATGTCCTCGCCGCTCTCCGTCCAGGATTGCCGACGGCTGACCTCGACCATGCGGGTCGGCTCGTAGCGGTTGCGGAACTCGGTGGAGTCCATCGCGTCGCGGGTGGAGATGACCAGGGCCGAGAAGTTGCCGGGGCCAATGGCCGCCGTGTACTCCCCCGACAGCTCCAGCGTCGAGGGCTCCTCCTGGACCTCCTGGTGCACCTCGGTGGCGCGCAGTGTCTCGAGGCCGGTCGGGGAGTAGCGGATCAGCGGGGTCACATCCTCCGATGTGACGTGGCGCGGCTCCCACATGGCGTTGAGGTTCAGGGACGAGGTGGCCGAGAACTCGTAGGCCAGCGTGCCCGTGTAGACCATCTTCTCGTACTTGCGCTGCCAGGTCTGCGGACGAACCTCCTGCACCGCCCCCGACGGGTAGTAGTAGATCTCATCGCGCGTGCGGAGGCTCCACTGCGCGTTGGCGATTTCGGCGGGAGTCCAGTCGTGGTGCTCGATCCCGATGCTGGCCGTCAGCCGCCCAAAGGATCGCGCGTAGGTCACCAGACCGTCGAAGTGCGCCTGACCGTCCTCGGCGACGCGGTAGTTCAGCTCGTAGGTGCCGGAGCCGCCGAGCGAGGCGCCCTCGCGCAGGACGAGGTTGAGCAGGGTGCCCCCGCTCTGGACACTGATCTCGGACGAGGCGCCGGAGATCAACTCGACCCGGGCCACGCTGGTGGCCGGAATCCGGCGCAGGGTCGCCATGATGTCGTTCTGCTTGCCCGGGAAGCGCCGGCCGTTCAGCAGCACCTGGGCGCCGCCACCGCCGAAGCCGCGGTCCTGGGCGTTGGAGTCGGTGTTGAGGATCGCCTCGGCGCCGGGAATCCGGCGCAGCATCTCCTCGGCGTTGCTGACGCCGAGGTTGGCGAAGTAGGCTTGGTCATACACCTGGGTGTTGTTGGCGATCGCCGCCACCGGCGCCGGCGCGGGCGCGGTCTGCGCAAGGGCAGGCGCGGCCGTCGCGAGTGCGATGAGGCTGACACTCAGCATTGCGCCCGTCTTGGCGTTCATGACGATCTCTCGTTACTCATTTTTAGACGTCGAATACGCTTTCCTGGCCACCCGCCGCGGATGTGATCGGGGGCCTCGATACGTTTGCGCCGCGCCCTTTTGGGGCGCGGCGCTCACGCATTCTGAGAAATTCTCGACGCTTAGAAGTCCAGACGCACGCCCATCAGCCAGCGCTGACCGATCTGGTCGAACTGCGCTGCGCCAACTTGCTGTTGGCCGATGACGGTGGTGGGCGTGATCGGCGGATCGACGTCGAACAGGTTGTCGACCTTGCCGAAGATCTGGACGTTGTCGGTGACGTCGTAGCCGGCCGACACGTTCACATACTCCTTAGAAGGCACGTGGTTGTCGTTGATGTCGATGCCCGTCACGTAGGTGGGATCGCGCTTGCCGCCGTGCACGTGGACCACTTGAGCCAGCAGGTTCAACCGGTCGTTGCGCCAGGTGACCGAGGCGTTACCCGCCCACTTCTGGGTGTTCACCGACCCGGCGTTCTGGATGCTGATGCCGCTGGCCGTCACGATGCGGCTAGGCGTGTAGGCGACAACGCCGCGGAGACCGAGCGTGCCACCCGCCAGGTCGAACGAGTAGTTCGTATCGAGGTCCCACCCGTTGGTCTTGATCGAGCCGGTGTTCAGCGGTTGGACGTTCACCTGTTGCAGCACGTTGCCGGGGCCACGGGTGATCAAGGCGCAATAGGCGGTCTGCCCAGCGGCGCAGAAGTTGACGATGTTCTGCGACGACGCGCTCTCGATCGCGCCCTTCAGCGTGATCTTGTAGTAGTCCAGCGACACCTGGAAGCGGGGCAGCCAGCTGGGCTGGTAGACTACGCCGCTCGAATAGGTCGTGCCGCGTTCCGGATCGAGGTCCGGGTTGCCGCTCGAAACGTTGCGGACGATCGCGTTGCTGGCGGTCACCGGGTCGTTGACGCTGTTGAAGAGCGCGCTGGCGCCGGCGAACAGTTCGAACAGGCTCGGCGCACGGATGTCGCGCGAGATCACGCCGCGGAAGCGCACGTCTTCCACCGGCTTGTAGTTGGCGCCGATTTTCCAGGTCGTGACGCCGCCGCTGGTGCTGTAGTTGGTGTAGCGCGCCGCGCCATTGATGCTGAGCTCTTGGGCGAGCGGCGCGTCCCTGATGATCGGCACGTCGGTTTCGACGTAGCCTTCCCAGATCGTATACTCACCGGTCGACCGGCTCTGGTTGTTCGTCCGATAGCCGAGAGCCCGCGAGATGGGATCGGCGTCGGAGAGCAGGTTGTCCTTGCGGATTTCCACACCGGACGCCAGGGCGACCGGGCCAGCCGGCATTTCGAACACTTCACCCTGCAAGTTGGCCGAGGCGGCCCAACGCTCGTAGTGACCGAAGGCCTTCGCCGTGGCGTAGATGTACCGTCCGGCCGCACCGCTGATGGCGTTAGGACCGAACAGATTCACCGGCACGCAGTTGGCGTCGTTGTTGTTGGGATCGGCGTCGACGTTCACGCGGCAGGCCGCCTGGCCCGTCGTGGGATCGCGGACGGCGTCCACCGCCTTCAGATAGTTCGCTTCGATCCGGTCGTTGTGCACTTCTTGGGTGTAGTCGGTATTGCCGTAGATGACTGCGGCGTCCCATTGCCAGCCCTCACCGAACTCACCTTTCAGGCCGGCGATGGCGCGCAGGGATTCTTGCGTGCTGATCGTGGGGCCATAGGGGCTGTCGCTCGATTCCACGTTGATGGCGTCGCGACCCGTCCGCCCCATCGCGAAGCTCGTGATCGTGGGGTTGGCGGCCAGGATGTCGGCGACCGGCTTGGGGATGAAGGGGTTGTCGCGCCGGATGGTCAGCGCCGTCGCGCCGCTGCTGTTGTAGTTCGGAACCGAGAACAGACGACCTTCACGGTAGGTCCACATCACGTTCGCGAAACCGGTGACGGAGTCCGAGAACTCGTACTCGGCGTTGGCCAGGCCGCCATAGCGCTTCTGATAGGCGGAGAGATTGATCTCTTCCGCGAATGAATCGCCGGGGACGCCCGCATGGAAGGTCGAGGCGTTGGTGAAGTACTGCCCATACTGGAACGGCAGGATCGTTCCATTCAGGCCGAACTGGATGCCGCGGAGCGGCGAATTGGCGGCGACGCCGTTGATTACGCCGCCATCGGTCGCCTGAGCCAGGGTGACGTTAGGCACGAGAACAAGGCGCGTCTGGCCGGTGGTGTTTCCCGCGACGTAGGCGTTGTTCGGGATGACCGCCCAGCGCTCGCGCCCCCACGCGCGGGCGCCGGTGTGGGGCACGCCGAGGTTCTCGTACCATTCGCCGCCGACGACGAAGTGGCCCTTGCCGCCGCCGAAGGACGTGCCGAGCGCCGAGGAGAAGAGGTAGTTCTGATAGTCGCCATACTTCGACTGGCCGCTCTGCGCCGTGGCCTTGAAGCCTTCGAAGCGGGTGTCGAGGAAGATGTTCATCACGCCGGCGACGGCGTCCGAACCGTAGGCGGCCGAGGCGCCGCCGGTGACCACGTCGATCCGCGAGATCAGCGAGGTCGGGATGGAGCTGATGTCGAGCAGGCCTTGCGGCGTGCTGGGGGTGAGGCGCTGGCCGTCGAGCAGCACCAGGGTGCGGCTGGCCCCGAGATTGCGCAGGTTGGGGTTGGAAGAGCCCGGGAAGCCCCGGTTGTTGTTGCTGTTCTCGTTGACCGTCAGCTGCGGCAGGTCGCGCTGAAGCTCATTGAGGTTGCCGGGCGCACGCGCCAGCAGGTCCTGCGTCGAGACCGATGTCACGGGCGTCGGAGCGGTATAGCCGGGGCGGGTGATCCGCGAACCGGTGACGACCACTTCTTCAACAGCGCCCTCTTGAGCGAAAGCAGCGGCGCCGCCCCCGATCGCAAAGATCGACGTGGTCAAGAGCAACAGATTTACGCGAAATGATGACATTGCTTACACCCCCCTGGGAAAGGCGCCTTAAAACTCGGCGTTCGGGCCCCTCTTTCTCCCCTTTTTTAGAAATGTCCATACTGTCACAAACGGATTTCTGCGGATGAAAAAATATTTTCTAAGCAGGGTGAGGTGTCCGCCGTCAGCGCCAATGAGACAGATTCAGGGTTCCAGCTAGCGGAGGGTTTTGGTCTCATCGCAGTGACGTAGGAACGAAGATGAGATCAAAACCCTTGCCCTCGAAGGCGACCCCCGGCGAGCGGGTGGTGAAGGATATCC
>CANJRI010000099.1 GCA_947476555.1 Caulobacteraceae bacterium | reverse complement strand
GACCCGCCTGCACTCGGCGCTGGACTATCGATCACCGATGGAGTTCGAAGAAGACGGGCTGTGGACGGCGTCCCGCCGACCACAGCCCCTAAAACCGCAGCAACTGTCCCCTAATTAAGCTGTCTCATCCAAGGGGTGCGGTCCAAGTGTGTGTCCCCACTTTCCCGCGCTAGACATTCGCCGCGCGTCACCGGGGAGGCTCCACATGCGCCTGCACGGTCTTGCGGTCTGCGCTTTCGGCCTTGCCGCCGTGGCGGCCTCGCCGGCGCTGGGCGAGGAGTGGCGCAAGGTGTCGGTTGACCGTGAAGGCGCGGCGGTAATGGGCGTGGAGGTCTCGCGCCTGCGGGGGCCGCAAAACGCGCGATACGCCCGCATCGTGACGGTGCTCAAACAGGCGCAAACCTTTTCGGGCGTGGCGGTGGACTATATGGTCAGCGAAGAGCGCGTCGACTGCACGACCCGGATCATGAAGACGGACGTCATCATCATGTACGCCGGGACCCGCCAGATCATCAGCAATACGACCGGCCCGATCACCAAGGCCGAGCCGAAGACCGTCGGCTGGGCCGTGTTCGAGACCGTATGCCAGGCCAAGTGGCTGCCGGATGCGCCGGCCGCCTCACTGGAGGCCTTCTTCCGCACCCAGCGCGCGGCGCTGCTGGCGGGGGAGTAGCGCCTTGCTGCTTCGCGCCCTCGCCATCGCCGCCGTGCTGGCCACACTCGCTGCGCCGGCGTCCGTAGCCCAGCCACAGACACCACCCGCCTTCCCGGCCGTGCCGGATTTCTCCGCGCCCGGGCCTTATTCCGTGGTGGGCCGCCAGGAGGGGCCGGGGTGCTCCATCTTCCGCCCCGCCGTGCTGGGCGAAGGCGGGCGCAAGCATCCGGTCATCCTGTGGGGCAACGGCACGGGCAGCCAGCCGGCGAACTATGCGGGCCTGCTCAGCCACTGGGCGCGGCAGGGGTTCGTGGTGGCGGCGGCCAATACGGGGCAGGCCGGCTCGGGCGCCGACATGCTGGCCTGCCTGACCTATCTGGCCCAGCGGAACGCCGCGCCGGAAGGGCCCTATGCGGACAAGCTCGATCTGGCCCACGTCGGCGCGTCAGGCCATAGCCAGGGCGGGCGCGGTGCGATCATGGCCGGGCGTGATGCGCGGGTCGGCACGACCGCGCCGTTCATGCCGGCCGGGCGAGGCGCGCCGCCGGCCGAAGGCGCGAAGCCGGCCGGGCCGATGCTGCTGCTCTCAGGGGCCGCCGATACGGTCGCCCCGCCGGAGACGGCGCAGAAACCGCTGTTCGAGGCGGCGACAGGGCCGGTGTTCTGGGCGACGGTCGACGGGGCCGGGCACTTCTCGCCCGGCGGCGACGGCGGCCCGTTTCGCGTCATTTCAACCGCCTGGTTCCGCTACCGCCTGATGGGCGATCCCGCCGCCGCGCGGTGGTTCGAGGGCCAGGCGTGTGGGGTGTGCACGATGCCGGGGTGGAAGGTGCAGCGGCGGTAGGGACAGTAGCTTCTTTCCCTCCCGCGAAGTCGGGAGGGGGGACCGCGCGCAGCGCGGTGGGTGGGTTGCCCGGCGGTGACCCATTGGCTGCTTCGCGCCTCCGCTCCGCAGTCGTCTTGGCCCTCGGGTCGAGCCCGAGGGCGCGAGCCACCTTCCCAACTTCGTGGGAAGGAAAGGAATTCCCCGTCCTACTTCGGCGCATCCACCTGGACCAGCTCCACGCGGTTGCCGGCGGGGTCGTTGATCATGCCGGTGACCTGGGGCAGCTCAGGCGTGCGGGTGGGGCCGGAGATGACCCGGCCGCCGTTGGGGGCGACCAGCTTGAACGCCGCGTCCATGTCGGAAACCGTCATCACCAGGTGCGGGATGGTGGCCGAGATCGGCTCGGCGGAGGTCATGATGACGATGCGGGCGGCCGGGCTGGCCCGGGCCGCCTCCACGGTCGGGCCAAAGCCGAGGATGGACTCGTAAAGGGTGGCGCGGTCGATGACGACGATCTCTTTGGCGCCGAACACGGCCTGATAGAATTTCGAGGCGGCCTGGACGGAGGCCTTGTCCTTTGCGGTGACGCGGGCGTCGCGGACGCTGGCGGTGACGCCCTGCGTGAAGGCCGGCGCGGCCAGGAGCGACAGGACGAGAACGGCGGTTGCGGCGGTGCGGATCATGAGGTCCTCTTTGGGTGACTTCGGTGACAGTTTACAGCGCCCCGTCCGGACCGTCGGCAGCCTCTACGATGGGACACTGTAAACTGTCACCGAAGTCGCGTTCTGCGCAACCCATCGGCCTGCTCTTCGTTCAAGCTTGAGCAGCATGCCGCTGCGTGGGAGATTTCATCATGGCTATCCGTATCGTCCTCATCGCCGCCCTTTGCGCGGCGGGCCTTTCCCTGCAGGCCTGCGGCAAGACCGAGGATGGCGCCAGCCAGCGGACCGCCGGCAAGATCGAGGGCGCGGTGGGCGACCTCACCGGCAATGAAAAGCTGCAGCGCGAGGGCAAGCAGGACGAGGTGGTCGGCGGGGTGAAGGAAACCGTGCAGGATGCCAAGGAGGCGATCGGGGCGGCGACGAAGTAGCTTCGTGCGCGCGGCTCGCCCCCTCCCCCGCTGCGGGGGTCCTCCTCCCCCGTTTCACGGGGGAGGTTCGCGATCGGGGAAAATGGGGATACTCACCCCTCTTTCCGTCCAAAGGCGGACACGCACGTGCGCGACCAGCGCGCGCGTTGATCCCTTTCCCTGGAGGAAGCGCCTGTCCGCTGGGCCCTCGTCAGTACGACGATATCTCGCAGCTGTAGAACAGGATGTCCTCGTTCTCGGCCGACGGGCGGATGATCGCGCGGAATGAGCCGGCGGCGGCAGCCTTGGGCAGGGGGATGATCAGGTGGCCCGTGGCCGGCACCTTGGTCGAGCTGTCAGTGACGGTGTTGTCGGGCGTGTAGACCGTATAGAGGACCGGCGTCACCATGCCGCCCAACGCGCAGTCGATGATCGCGCCCTTGCCGGGCGTGGCTTTCAGTTCCAGGTCGATGTGGCCGAAGGCGCTGCCGCCGTTGTTGAAATATCGCACCGTGGCGAAGCCGAGCGCCAGGGAGCCTGTGCTGCCGTCAATCTGGCCGGGCGCTGCGTTGACCGCGTTCTGCAGCATCAGCCGGCCCTGACCGGGCGCCAGCGGGTTGCGCACCGACAGGGTGAAGGGCGCGCCCAGCGGCGGCGGGGCCGAACCCATCATGGTGGTGAGCACCTGGGCCCTGGCCTGCGGACTGAGGGCGACGGGCGGCGGGGCGACATTGGGCGCGACCGGACGGGCGGTGATCACGGCCCTGGGCAGGGGGCGCAGGACCGGCTGCTGGGCCGTGGCGGCGAGCGGCGCCAGGACCGTGAGGGCGAGCGCGAAGGCCATGGTGCGAACGGACATTGGGGGCGGGCTCCTGGTTGCGGGCCAGAAAGCCTAGGTCAACGGCGCCGCTTGCGCCAGCCGCGGCCGCTTTGCCCCTACGTTTACGGTGACAGTTTACAGTGTCCCGGATGCGCGCCTGACCGAACGAACAGAACCCATAAGGGGACACTGTAAACTGTCACCGTAACCCGTGCTCAAGGATTCAGTTGGCCTTGGCTGGCGCAGCCGCCGGGGCCGCAAAGCAGTTCACCGGCCCCGCGCCGAATGAGGTGATCCGCCAGCCGTCGGGGAATTTCTTCAGCTGGTAGACGCTGGTGCGCCGGGCCTGCAGGACCGAGCCGTCGGTCTTCAGGCGCGTAAAGTCCATTTCGCCGAGGCCGGTTTCCGGGGTGAGCAGGCAGCCGCGCACGCCGTACAGCTGCGAATGGTCATAACCCTGGGCCTTGAGATCATCGAAGTTCTTCTGCAGGCCGGCCGGCGTGCCCATGGCGGTGTCGGGCATGCGGTAGACCCTGGCGAGCACCTGGGCCGCGTCGTGGGTGTTCCAGATGGTGATGTACTCTTTCATCTTGGCCTCGATCTCGGCCACGCCGCCGCCCTGGGCGAGAGCCGCGGCGCCCATAGCCAAACCCAGAACGGTGCCCAGCGCCACGCCAACGATCGCCTTCATCGGATATCCTCCCTAACTGGGTGCAGGATAACGGCTTTGGGGCCGGGCGCCAGACTTCGGTGACAGTTTACAGTGTCCCTATGGAGATGGCGCGGTGGCCGGTGGGGACACTGTAAACTGTCACCGAAGCTGCGAAGCTGCTAGTTTGCGCCAAAGCGCACGCGCGATGCGCCAGTGGGATGGAGAACACCGATGAGACCCTTTGCAGCCTTGACCAGACTGGCGCTCGCGGGCCTTGCAGCGGCCGCGATCGGCGTAGGCGGCCAGGCGGGCGCGCAGACAAAGAACGAAACCATCCTCTTCGTCGGCAACAGCTTTACCTTCGGCGCCAATTCGGCGGTGTGGAAGTGGCACAACAACACGGTCACTGACCTCAATAACGGCGGCGTGGGCGGGGTGCCGGCGCTGTTCAAGCACTTCGCCGAGGAGGCCGGGCTGCACTACGATGTCTCGCTGGAGACGGTGGGCGGCCAGGGGCTGGACTATCACCTGGCCAACAAGAAACCTGTGCTCGACAAGGCCTGGGACCATGTGGTGATGCACGGCTATTCGACGCTGGATGCGAACAACCCCGGCAAGCCGGAGCTGCTGGTGCGCACCGCCGCCGAGGCCGCGGCGATGTTCCAGGCGAAGAACCCGCGCGTTGACATCCACCTGACCGCCACCTGGTCGCGGCCCGACCAGACCTATGTGGCGAACCGGCCGTGGACCGGCAAACCGATCACCGCGATGAACACCGACGTGCGCACGGCCTATGACCTGGCAGCCGCCGGCTCGCCCTATATCCGCGACGTGATCCCCGTGGGCGATGCGTTCATGCGGGCGACGAGCACCGGGGTGGCTGACCCCAACCCTTATGACGGCATCGCCTTTGGCCAGGTCGATCTGTGGACCTGGGACCACTATCACGCCAGCGCCTATGGCTATTACCTGGAGGCGCTGATGGTGTTCGGCCGGCTGACCGGCAAGGATCCCCTGTCGCTGGGCCCGCGCGAGACCGCGGCGGCCGAGCTGGGGATCTCAGGCCCCCAGGCCACCGCGTTGCAACAGGTGGCGCATGACGAGCTGGCGGCTTACCGGGGCAAGGGCAGCTAGGGAGCCCTATTCCGGCGGCTCGTACCGGACGCCCGGGGTGTTCCGGGCCTTTTTCAGCAGGTCGCTGCTCCTGCCGCGCAGGGTCTGGTCGAAGAAGGCCACGACATAGCCGTTGATGGTGTCCATAACCTGCTGTCCCCGCCCGTGAGCCGGCAGGAATGACGGCAGCAGGACGGCGGAGTCGGTGAAGTTGTCGTGGGTGGCGCCCGGCAGAACAACGAGGAAATCCCTGGCCCCGCCTGCCTTCAGAAGGGCGGTGGTGGCGGGCGGAAGATCCTGTTCCTTGGTGATGAACATGAAGGGCTGGGCCGGCGTAGCGGTGACCGGGGCCGTGCCGAACGGCCCGCCCCGCTGGATGCCGTCGAGGTTCAGGCAGGCGCGGAACTGCGGGTTCGCATAGCAGGCCTGTGCCGCCGCTATGGCGCCGAGCGAATGGCCCATGTGTCCGCCGTCAGCACCAATGAGACAGATTGAGGGTTCCCGCTAACGGAGGGTTTTGGTCTCATCGCAGTGACGAAGGAACGAAGATGAGAGCAAAACCCTTGCCCCATAAGACGACGCCCGGTGAACGGGTGGCGAAGGATATCCGGCGCGCGACGCGGCGTCATTTTTCGGCGGAAGACAAGATCAGGATCGTGCTGGATGG
>CANJRI010000098.1 GCA_947476555.1 Caulobacteraceae bacterium | reverse complement strand
GTGATCATGGTGTTGTTGAACGAGGCGTTCACGTGCGCCACGCCCGAGGTGATGTTCTTGCGCTCGCGGCGTTTGACGCGCGCCGGTTCCTTGGCCATCGGAGGTACGCTCTCTTACTTCTTCTTGCCGGCGATCGGCTTGGCCGGGCCCTTGCGGGTCCGGGCGTTGGTGTGCGTGCGCTGGCCGTGGACGGGCAGGCCCTTGCGGTGACGGAGGCCGCGATAGCAGGCCAGGTCCATCAGGCGCTTGATGTTGACGGCGGTGTCGCGGCGAAGATCGCCCTCGACCATGTAGTCACGGTCGATGGTCTCGCGGATCTGCAGGACTTCCTGGTCGGTCAACGTGGCCACCCGGCGGGCGTCCTCGATACCAACCTTACTCACGATCTCGCGGGCTTTCGCCGGGCCGATGCCGTGAATGTACTGCAGCGCAATGACGACGCGCTTGTTCGTGGGAATGTTGACGCCAGCGATACGGGCCACGTAGCTCTCCTGGATCACGCATAATAAGCACGAACGGCGCCCCGGCCCCCCTAGAGCCCGAAGGCATAGGCCGGAACGTCCTTCGCGCTCTTTCGCGGAAGCGCTTCGTTATAGGGATCGACGCGCTTCCGTCAATGGGCGGAAACGTCTTTTTCGCCGGCAGAGATTCGTTCGCGCAGGGCCCATATCCTCCCCGCGCGACGCTCATGACCCTCTTAGGGTCGCCGTAGATGATTAAGGAAAGCATGAAGCGGCCCCAGCGCGCAATGGAGCCGGATTTCAGCCGCCAGCGAGCAAACGCCGCACCTCGCCCGCGAAACTGATCGGGTCGAACGGCTTGGTGAGCACGCCCTGGGCGCCCGCCTCGATCAGCGGGGTATGTTCGTGGGCCTGGGCCCGGGCGGTGACGAAGATCGCCGGCGTGGCGGCGTGGCCGGGCAACCGGCGCAGGGCCGCCAGGGTCTGCGGGCCGTCCATTTCCGGCATCATCACGTCCAGCAGGAACACATCCGGGACGAATTCACCGCTGGAAACCAGGGCGATGGCGGCGGTCCCGCTGTCGGCGATCCTCACGTCCATCTCGGAATCCAGCCCGAGCGCCAGCTCCGCCACCTCCCGGATGAAGGTGTCGTCGTCCACGTAGAGGACCTTCAAAGCGCTCAAACCGTTTCCTCCGGCCTGCGGGCCAGGCCTTTTACCGTCTGGGCCAGGGCCTCGAAGCTCACGCGGGACTTGGTCAGCACCGCTTCCACACCCCCGATGATATCCGCTTCCACTTCCTGCCCCGAGTAGATGATCACCGGCGGCGCGGGGCCGTCCCGGGCCAGGATGGGCAACAGGTCGAGCCCCGATCCGTCAGGCAGGCCGATGTCCAGGATGATGAGGTCGGGCGCGCGTCGCTCGATCGCCGCCCGCGCCTCGGCGAGGCTGTGGGCGGCCTCCACCCGACCGCAGTCGGCCAGGGCGGTCTTGACCACCTCGGTCAGCTCGACGTCGTCGTCCACATGCAGGATGCGCAGGTCGGGACGGCCGTGCAGCGCCGCGATCACCGACTGCCTCAGGCGCGCCAGATCCACCGGCTTGGTGATCCAGTCGGCGAAGGTCAGGCCGCTCAGATTGGCCATGGTGTCGGCCGTGACGACGATCATCGGCAGGTCGCGGAAGGCCGGGTCGTCCCGCAGGCGCCGAGCCAGGGTCAGGCCGTGGCCGTCGGGCAGATGCAGGTCGAGGAGCACCACGTCGATACCGCCGGCGCGGATGGTGGTTTCGGCCTCCGCCAGGGTGCCCACCCGGACCACCTGGAAGCCGTCGCGCTCAAGGCTGATGGCCAGCACTTCGGCGATGTCGGGGTCGTCTTCGCACAGCAGCAGCCGGATACGCGCGGCGACGGCCGGCGCGGTGGCTGTGGCGGCCAGCGGCAGCTCCAGCTTGAAGGCCGCGCCCTCGCCGCTGCTCTCGTGAAGCCGCAGGCGGCCGCGATGGCGCTCGGCGATCTCGCGGGAGATGGCCAGCCCCAGGCCAGACCCGCCGGAGTTGCGCGAGGAGGGTCCCTCCGCCTGCGCGAACCGACTGAACAGGGCGGCCTGGAACGTCTCCGGCACCCCGGGACCCCGGTCGCGGACGCAGACGGTCACCTGGGAGTCCTCCACCGCCAGGGTGACGTCCACCGCCGCACCCTCCGGCGAATGCTTGATCGCGTTGGAGAGCAGGTTGGTCATGACCTGGATCAGCCGATCGGCGTCGCCGATCACCGGCAGGCGGATGTCCGGCGCGAGCAGCTTGATGCTCACCTTCCGCTCGCCAGCGAAGGCCTCCATCGCTTCGACCGCCCGATCCACTACCGAGACCATGTTGAGCGACCGCATATCCAGGCGCACCCGGCCGGCCGCCATCTTCTGGATGTCCAGGAGATCGTTGATCAGTCGGACCAACCGGTCGCACGAGGTCTTGGCGATGGTCACCAGGCGCTGGCTCTTCTCGGGCAGCGGCCCGGCCGCGCCGGCCTGCAGCAGGCCAAGGGCGCCGGCGATCGCCGTCAGCGGCGTGCGCAGTTCATGACTGACCGAGGAGACGAAATCGTCCTTCAGCCGCTCGTTCTGCTTGCGCTCGCTGATGTCACGGATGGCGGCCACCACATGCACCCCGTCCGGCAGGCGCATCGCGCCCAGCGCCGCTTCCGCGGGGAAGGTCGCGCCATCCTTGCGGCGGGCGGTGAACTCGCGCGCGCCGGAACCCAGTTCGCTGTCGAGGCCGAGGCGGTCGAGGAACAGCCCCTCGCCCGGCGCTAGGTCCATCAGGAGGGATGAATCGCGACGGATGAGTTCGTCGGGCCGATAGCCGAACATCCGCTCCGCCGCCTTGTTGAGGTTTTCCACGGACCCCGACGGGTTGAAGGTGATGATCGCATCCATGGCGCTGTCGAAGATGCCGACGCTGCGGACCGCCTGCTCGTTGAGCTGCTCGAGGAGCCCTTCGCGCAGCCGCAGGTTCTTCCGCGCCAGCCACCCGGCCACCAGGATGCAGATCACGAAGATGGCCACCAGGCTGCGGGCGACCCATCGCAGGGGACCCTCCTGACGCGCGGACGCCTGCAGTTCCACCTGCAGCGCCGCGTCTTCCTGGTCGATCATCTGCCGCACGGTCAGGCGCAGTTGGTCCATGGCCCGCTTGCCGCGTTCCTCGGCGATATAGGCGCCGGCGGCGGTCGGGCCTTCGGTCCGGTAGATCTCGAGGTTGCGTTCCATGACCCCGAGCTTCGTGCGCACCTGAGCACGCATCCGCCGCATCAGGCGCACTTGTTCGGGATCGCCGGCCAGCAGGCGCTCTAGCACGGTCAGCTGGCTGTCGAGGACCTGCAGGCCGTCGCGGGAGGCGTCCAGGAAGTTCGGCCGGCCGGTGAGGATATACCCCCGCTGGCCGCTCTCCGCGGCCTCGATGAGGGAAAATATCTCCTGGATCTGGGCCTGCGCGGCGTAGGCGCGCGCGGTGGCCTCGCGGGATTCGTCGACGTGGCGGATGATGAACGACATCAACACCGCCGCCGCCACGACCAGTAGCGGAGCCAGGGTCATCAGCATCATGGAGGCGATGCGATAGCCCCTGCCCGGGGCGGCTCGGTCGGACTCGTTCTTTTTCAACGCCACGCCCTGGAAATCGACACCGTCGTTTCTGGCGCATTTCGCGCGGGGGTGGAAGCGCTCAACCTCGCGCGGCCGCCTCGCCCGCGGCGACTAGCCGGCGAGCGCGCGGTCGATCGCGTCTGCGACGTCCTCGATCGAACCCATCCCGTCGACCTCAACCAGCTTGCCCTGGCCCTGATAGTAGGGAAGCAGCGGCGCGGTCTGGGTGTTGTAGGCGACCAGGCGGACCTTGAAGCTGTCGGGATTGTCGTCCGGTCGGCCGGACTCGGCGAACCGGCCGGCGATCCGCTCCAGCAGGGCGGCGTCATCCACCTTGAGGCGCACGACCTTGTCGATCTGGGCGCCGCGGCCCTTGAGCATGAAGTCCAGGGCTTCGGCCTGGGCCAGCGTGCGCGGAAACCCGTCGAAGATCGCCCCGCCGGTGGCCTCAGCCTCGGGAAGCCGCTCCTCGATCAGGGCGATGACCACCTCGTCTGAGACCAGTTCGCCCCGCTCCATGATGCCGGCCACCTTCAGGCCCAGCGGCGACCTGGAGGCCACGGCCGCGCGCAGCATGTCGCCGGTCGAGAGCTGGATCATCTGGTGGCTGTCGACGAGCCGCTTCGCCTGCGTGCCCTTCCCCGCCGCCGGCGGGCCGAACAGGATCAGATTCTTCATGTCCCCGCGCGCTCCTTATCGCCTCGGCCTTAGCGCGAGCGACCACCCCGCAGCTTCGAGCGCTTGATCAGGCCCTCGTACTGGTGCGCCAGAAGGTGTGACTGGATTTGGGCCACCGTGTCCATGGTGACGCTGACCACGATCAGCAGGCTCGTGCCGCCCAGGTAGAACTGCACGTTGTAGACCCCGACCAAGATCTCCGGGACCAGGCAGACGAAGGTGATGTAGGCCGCGCCGATCACCGTCAGGCGGGTCAGGACGAAGTCGAGATATTCCGCGGTGCGCCTGCCCGGCCGGATTCCCGGCAGGAAGCCGCCATACTTGCGAAGGTTCTCGGCCGTGTCCTCGGGGTTGAACACCACCGAGGTGTAGAAGAAGCAGAAGAAGATGATCAGGCCGCCATAGAGCAACATGTGCACCGGCTGGCCGGTCTGGAGCTGGCCGGCGGCGGACGGCAGCCATTGCAGCCACGGCGGCAGGTTGGCGGTGGCCGCGAAGCCCATGACCGTCGTCGGCAGCATCAGCAGCGAGGAGGCGAAGATCGGCGGGATGACGCCCGAGGTGTTGACCTTCAGCGGCAGGAAGGAGGTGTCGCCGCCAACCATGCGGTTGCCCTGCTGGCGCTTGGGATATTGCACCAGGAGCCGGCGCTGCGCCCGCTCCATGAAGACGATGAACACGGTCAGGCCAACCACCAGGATGAGGATGAGCAGCAGCAGGCCGCCTGCCATCGCCCCGGTCCGAGCCATTTCGAACGCCTGGGCGATGTAGCGCGGCAGCACGGCCACGATACCGGCGAAGATGATCAGGCTGATGCCGTTGCCGACGCCGCGGCTGGTGATCTGCTCGCCCAGCCACATCAAGAACATAGTGCCGCCGGTCAGGGTGACCACGGTGGACACCACGAAGAACAGGCCGGGATGGTCGACCAGGCCCTGCGAGGCCTGCAGGCTCATGGCGATGCCGAACGACTGGAACAGGGCCAGGATCACCGTGAGGTAACGGGTGTACTGGTTGAGCTGCTTGCGGCCGGCCTCGCCGCCTTCCTTCCGCAGCTTCTCCCACGGCGGATAGACGCTGCCCATCAGCTGCACGATGATCGACGCCGAGATGTAGGGCATCACGTTCAGGGCGAAGACCGCCATCCGCTGGACGGCGCCGCCGGAGAACAGGTTGAACATCCCGAGGATGCCGCCAGCCTGGCCCTGGAAGGCCTGCGAGTACGCGGCCGCATCGATGCCGGGGATCGGGATGTAGGTGCCCAGCCGGTAGACCACCATCGCAATGAGGGTGAACCAGATGCGCTTGTGGAGCTCGGTCGCCTTCTGGAAGGCGCCGAAATTCATATTGGCTGCGAGCTGTTCGGCGGCGGAGGCCATTCAGCGGATCCCCTGACTGGTGGTCACGCTCAGATAGGACGCGCCGGCCCCTAAAGCGAGGCCGGCGTGGTCGAGGCTCAAGCCTCGGCCTTGGCTTCCGGCTTGGTGGTGGTGAGTTTGCCGCCAGCCTTCTCCACCGCGGCCTTGGCCGACGCGGTGGCGGAATAGACGGTCAGGTCCAGCTTGGACTTCAACTCGCCCTTGCCGAGCAGCTTCACCCCGTCCTTGATCCGGCGCACGACGCCGGCCTTGATCAGGGCGGCGCCGTCGATGGCGGCCTTGGCGTCGAGCTTGCCGGCGGCGATCGCCTGCTCGATGCGCCACAGGTTCACCTCGGCGAAATCCTTGCGGTTGAGCGGATTGAAGCCGCGCTTGGGCATGCGCATGTGGAGCGGCATCTGGCCACCCTCGAAGCCGGCGATCGACACGCCGCTGCGCGCCTTCTGGCCCTTCACGCCGCGACCGGCGGTCTTGCCCTTGCCCGAGCCCGGGCCGCGGCCGACGCGCATACGGCCCTTGGTGGAGCCTTCGCGGGGCGCGAGTTCATTCAGCTTGGTCATGTGCCTCTCCTAGGAGTTCAAGCGCCAGGGAAGCCCCTGACTCGGCTTTTGGATGGGTGTCGGGGCTAGCCCTCCACCACCTCGATGAGGTGGTGGACCTTGGCGATCATCCCACGCACGGAAGGATTGTCGTCCAGGGTGGAGGTCCGGCCGACACGGTTGAGGCCCAGGCCCACAAGCGTGGCGCGCTGGTCGCTCTTGCGGCGGATCGGGCTGCCGGTCTGGCGAACGGTGACTTTGGCCATCGGATTAACCTTCAGCTTCCACGGCGACGGCCGAGGCGCCGTCGGCCCTGCGGCCGATGACGTCCGAGACCTTCTTGCCGCGCTTGGCGGCGACCTGGCGGGGCGAGGACTGGGCCTTC
Source organism: Caulobacteraceae bacterium (assembly GCA_947476555.1). GTDB lineage: Bacteria > Pseudomonadota > Alphaproteobacteria > Caulobacterales > Caulobacteraceae > Phenylobacterium. Next base: position 137 of record CANJRI010000098.1, on the reverse strand, counting down.
AACGCCTCGAAGGTCGCGCGAACCATGTTGTAGGGGTTGGACGAGCCCACCGACTTGCCGACCACGTCCGGCACGCCGAGGGTTTCCAGAACCGCACGCATCGGACCGCCGGCGATGACGCCGGTGCCGGGAGGCGC
>CANJRI010000097.1 GCA_947476555.1 Caulobacteraceae bacterium | reverse complement strand
TAGTAGTAGCCGCCGCCGTTGGCGCAGCTGCCCATGCTGATGACGTAGCGGGGCTCCGGCATCTGGTCGTAGACCTTGCGCAGGGCCGGAGCCATCTTGTTGGTCAGGGTGCCGGCGACGATCATCACGTCCGACTGGCGCGGGCTGGCGCGCGGGGCGAAGCCGTAGCGCTCCAGGTCGTAGCGGGGCATCGAGGCCTGCATCATCTCGACCGCGCAGCACGCGAGGCCGAAGGTCATCCACATCAGCGAACCGGTGCGGGCCCAGGTGATCAGGTCGTCGAGGCCGGCCGTGACGAAGCCCTTGTCGGCCAGACTCTGCGAGACACCGTCGAAATAAGGGTCGTGGCGTTGGGGATCGTACCCCTCCACGGTGGATCGGGCGGCGGAGCCCGCAGGCGCGACCAGGGCGCTTGAGCCGGCCGGGATGATTACTCCCATTCCAGGGCTCCCTTCTTCCACTCGTAGATGAAGCCCACCGTAAGCACGCCCAGGAAGGTCATCATCGACCAGAAGGCGAACTGGGCCGTCTCGGGCGGCAGCTTCATCAGCGCCACCGCCCAGGGGAACAGGAAGGCCACTTCCAGGTCGAAGATAATGAACAGGATCGAGACCAGGTAGAATCGCACGTCGAACTTCATGCGCGCGTCGTCGAAGGCGTTGAATCCGCACTCGTACGAGGACAGCTTCTCGGCGTCCGGGGCCTTGGGCGCGAAGATCGCGGCGGCCAGTATGAAGGCGATACCCAGCGCCGCCGCGATCCCCAGGAAGATCACGATCGGCAGGTACTCGAGCAGGAAGGCTGTCATTCATTCCTCGGGAGAGTCGCGCGCCCTTCTAGACCAGCGTCGCCGGGGTTTCAAACGCGGGAACGCCATTGCGAAACGCTCGCAACAAGAGCGCCCGAAACGGGGCAAATCGCCCCCAGATACAGACTTCCGTTGACACGATTCCGGTGGGCGCCTATGTGGGCCGCCTTCGCAAGGCCGTTAGGTCTACGCGGGTGTAGCTCAGTTGGTTAGAGCGCCGGCCTGTCACGCCGGAGGTCGCGGGTTCGAGTCCCGTCACTCGCGCCACTTGCGGCGCCCCCTCCTTCCCCCTGAAAGCCGTCAGTCGCCCAGCGGCACGGCCGCGATCGCGCCCGTGGGGAACTTGGCGGCCATTTCGGCCAGTTCCACGTCGATCCGTGCGCCGTAGCCCGCCGCGAAAGCCAACCGGTCCTTGCGTGATTCGACCAGGTCCGGCCGGGCGAGCCGGTAGGCGCTGGCCGAGACGATGCGGCCGACACCTGGGGCCATGGCCAGCCCAAGGGCGTGATCCGGGCGCACGCCGCGCCAAGGCCCCTCCCCCGACAGAGTCACCCGCCAGGTTCTTTCGCCCGTACGCAGAGCCGTCACCTTCCCCCCCGCCACCCCGGCCGGCGGGGCGTCCAGGGTCCGGATCGGCAACGGAATGCCGAACGGATCGGGCGGGATGGCGACCAGGTCCAGCTGGCGGACCGAAGGTTCCGCCTGGGGCTCCAGCATCACGTGGGCGTAGCGGTTGAAAGTCTGGTCGAACGCGTCAGGAGCCATGTCCGGATAGGCGGCCCGGAAGAAGTCGAGCTGCGGCTGCAGTAGGACGTGGTTGATCGCCGGCAGACCCGCGCCGTTGAGGATCGCGCCGAAATGGCCGTCCACGACCACCCAACCCCTGGGGTGAGCCGCCGCATAGTCCTCCAGGGCGTCCAGGAAGGCGCTGGGCCGTCGCTCGAAGATCGGTCGGGCGGACTGGACAGGATTGAACTGGCCGAACGTGCCGGCCGCCGTCACCGCCAGGGCCAGAAGCACCAGGCGCCTCGGCGGCAGGAGCGCCGGCCATCGCCAGCGGAGCACCAACAGGCCGATCAACGGGAAAGCGACCAGGAGGTCGAATCGGTCGAGCTCCGGGGGCGTGTCGGAGATCACGACCTTGGAGACGAACCAGGCGGCGACGACGCCCCCCAGGAAAAGCGTTGTCCGCAGCCAGGTTAGGACGAAGGGCGCGACCGCCACGAGCCGGATCAGTCCAAGCGCCGAAAGCAGACCGAAGCCCCACAGCATCCGGTTGGGAGGGATCATGTTGAGCAACGGCGCGTAGCGGCCCGGGACCGGGGCCAGCATCCAGGCGGCCATGACGGCCAGGCCAAGGCCCCAGATCGCCAGGGCCCGCCAGTGGGCCCTCGCCCATCCCGCCAGCGCCCGATGGTCACCGAACGTCGCGAGGGCCAGGGGCAGGAAGGAGCCGACCACGGCGACCTCGCAGGCGTTGGTGCCCCACAGCTCCGGTAGCGGGTCGAAGAGGTTGGTCAGCAGGTAGGGAAAGGCGTGGGCGACCACCTGAAGGAGCTCGATGCCGCCGCCGTCGCTCACCCGGCGTCCCGGATAGACGGTGTCCGCCATCACCGGGATCAGGTCCGCGTAGTGCAGCCAGACGATCCCGAGGCCGACGGCGACGGCCAAGAGGCCGGGAACCAGGTTTCGCCCCCGGAGTGCGTCCGGCCGCAACGCAAGTATCGCCACCCCCATCGCCAGACCGGCGGCCAGGATGAAGGGCGGATAAAGCTGGCCTATGATCCAAACGGCCACGGCGTAGGTCAGCAGCGGCGCGCGCGCCCACCATGGGCCTCGCCACAAGAAGATGACCGCCGGCCAGACCGCCCAAGCCAGCACCGGAGCATTGCTCGTCCACCAGACCTGGACGTACTGCGACAAGCAAAGCAGGGCGGCCCCTGCGAGGGCGACACCGCCGCCGCAACCCACCTGACGCAGGAAGATCGCCATTCCTCCCAGCATGGCCAGGGCCAGCGTGACGTAGTGCAGCGAGAAGGCGTGCGCCGGCGGCAGCGCAAGGAAGCCCCAGAGGTCGGGCTTGAAGGCCATGCTCCAGTCCCGGGACGGCAGGGCGAAGAAGGCCTTCAACGGCTCCTGATAGGGAGACGCCCTGTTGACCGGCCCCAGGTCGTTGGCCACCGCGATCTGGAAATAGGGCGTGGAAACCGCCCACTCGTCGGAGCGGATCGGCTGCGCCCGGAACAGCACCGGCCCGGAGCGGGCGATGCCGAGGTTGCGGGAGGTTTCACCGTAGTGGGAGGGCGTGAAGGCGTTGAGGACGTAGATCGCCGCCAACCCGGCCAGGACCAGCCAGGCCCATCGCCATTCGCGACGGCTTCTCGATGCGGTCCGATCGCCAGCGACTTCCACACGCGCCCCCAAACCGCTGTTATGGAACCCTGTTTAGGCGACGCCGGTCAGTTCAGGAAGCGAGCGCCTGCGTGGCGCGGATCCGGGCCATGACCTCGGCGGGCAACCCCATTCCGGAGGCGCGGATATTCTCGGTCAGGTGCGAGAGGCGCGTGGTGCCCATCACCGCGCAGGACACATCCGGCCTCGCCAACACATAGGCCAGGGCCGCCTGAGAGCCGCTCATGCCTTCGAGGTCGTGCAGGAACCGGAAACGCGCGCCGCGTGTGAGCTCGGCCCGGTGCCGCACCAGGGCGCGGGCCAGGTACCAGATATCCTGCGGGCCGCGGAGCCGCCGAACCGGCGGCGCCGTATGGCCCATCGCCAGGGGCATGCCCGCCAGCACCCCCTTCCCCGCCTCTACGGCCCGAGCCATCAGCGGCTCGCGCTCGGGACGCAGCACGTTGTAGTCGATCATGACCGCGTCGAACTCCGGCAGGCCGATCACATGGTCGATCACCGCCGGATCGAAGCTGTTGACCCCAAGGGCGCGGACCAGCCCCCTCGCCTTGAGCCCCGACAGGGCGGCGCGCAGCTCGTCGGTGATGTCGGTGATGTCGGGGCCATGGAGTTGCAGCAGGCCTAGGCTTTCGATGCGCAGGTTGCGCAGGCTGGTTTCCGCGCTCGCCACCACGGCGGCCGGCGAGAAATCCCGGCCGATCCGGCCGCCTCCGGCGAAGGTGCCCGCCTTGGTGGCGATCACCAGGCCATCGGCCGCACAACCTTCCAGCGCCCGGCCCAGCCGCGGCTCGGCCTGTCCGGCCGAATAGCTGGCGCCGGTGTCGAAGAAGGTGACGCCGGCTTCGATCGCCACATGGACAAGCTCCCGCGCGAGCCGCTCGTCGAACGCCGGTTTGCCCCAGAAGCTGGCGCAGCCGAGCCCGATCTCCGAGACGGAAAGGCCGGTGCGTCCGAGAGGGCGGTAGAGCATCAGCTGCCCTTATCATTCTGCGGCGCGCGCGAAGGCTGGTGGGCGGCGAGGGATTCGAACCCCCGACCCCCTCGGTGTAAACGAGGTGCTCTAACCAACTGAGCTAGCCGCCCTTACCGCGCCTTCTAATTGAGGACGCCGAGGCCCGCCAGCAGCACCCAGGCGCCGATCACGGCGAAAATCGCCGCCGCGCCCATACGCACATAGGTCAGCGGCACGACCTTGGTGGCCGCCTCCCCGAGCAGCACCGCCGGAACGTTGGCGATCATCATCCCCAGCGTGGTGCCCAGCGTCACCAGCGCCACCATCTCGAACCGGGCCGCCAGCAGCGACGTCGCGATCTGGGTCTTGTCGCCGATCTCGACGATGAAGAAGGCCACGAGGGTGGTCAGGAACACTCCGCCAACCGAGCGAGAGGCGGCGCCCTCGTCGTCCTTGTCCGGAATCAGGGCCCAGGCCGCCATGGCGAGGAAGGCCGCGCCCACGACGATCTGGAAGATCGGACCCGTCAACCAGCGGGCGATCCAGAACCCGGCGGCCGCCGCAAGGGCATGGTTCGCGAGGGTGGCGACGAGGATGCCAAGGATGATCGGAACCGGCCGCTTGAACTTCGCCGCCAGGACGATGGCCAGGAGCTGGGTCTTGTCGCCGATCTCCGCGATGGCGACGACGGCGGTCGAGATGAGTAGCGGTTCCAAGGTCCCGGGCTATAGCAGGAAGCCGCGCACGAAAAAGGCGGCCGTGGCGGCCGCCTGTTCCGAAAATCCCGAACCCTAGCTGTTCAGGGTGGTCTTGAGCGCTTCACCAACCCGGAAGCGACAGGACTGGCTGGCGGGGCGACGCACCCGTTCACCGGTCTTCGGATTGCGAGCCACGCCCGCCGCGCGGGTCACCGGGACAAAACTGCCGAAGCCCACCAGCCGCACCTCACGCCCCTCTTTCAGCGAGGTGGAGACCGACGCGATGAAAGCATCCAGCGCCTCCTTCGCCTTGGCCCGGTTCAGTCCAGCCTTGTCGGCGATCTCGGAGACGAGTTCGGCCTTCGTCATTGATGAAATCCTCCAGCCGGAATTGCTTGCAGCGCGAAGGGCGGCCGGGCGCGCCCCTCGCCTTCGGGACATTAAAGGCAAGTCCCGGCTTGGCCGTCAAACGATAGCGGCGCCGGATCGCTCCGACGCCGCTCGTTGACACACAAATTGATCGAAGTTCGGGCTAGTGAGTGATGAGGGCGTCCGGCCCGTCGTCCGCGTCCTTCGGGATGTCGACCGGCGCCGGCTCGGTCCATTCGATCGGGACCGGCTGCCGGGTGAGCGCGCGGGCCAGAACCTCGTCCATCGTGGAAACCGGGATGATCTCCATGCCAGACTTCACATTGTCCGGGATGTCGGCCAGGTCTTTCTCGTTCTCGGCCGGAATCAGCACGGTCTTGACCCCCGACCGGAGGGCCGCGAGCAGCTTCTCCTTCAGGCCGCCGATGGCCGTGACCCGCCCGCGCAAGGTGACCTCACCGGTCATGGCGATGTCTTTCTTGATCGGAATGCCGGTCAGAACCGAGACGATGGCCGTGGCCATGGCCGCGCCGGCCGACGGGCCGTCCTTGGGCGTGGCGCCGTCGGGAACGTGGATGTGCACGTCGGTCCGTTCGAACGAGGGCGGCTCGATGCCGAAGCGGGTGGCCCGGCTGCGGACATAGCTGTTCGCCGCCGAGATCGACTCCTTCATCACGTCCTTCAGGTTCCCGGTGATGGACATGCGCCCTTTGCCCGGCATCTTGACCGCCTCGATGGTCAGGATGTCGCCGCCGAAGTCGGTGTAGGCCAGGCCGGTGATGATCCCGACCTGATCCTCCGCGTCCATCTCGCCGTACTTGTACTTGCGCACGCCGGCGTATTTCGCGAGCCGCTCGGGGTCGATGGTGATCGAGGTCAACTTCTCGCGCATCAGGTCACGGACCGTCTTGCGCGCCAGGTTGCCCAGTTCCCGCTCGAGGTTCCGAACGCCCGACTCCCGCGTGTAGTAGCGGATCAGGTCGCGGATCGACTCCTCGGGCACCGAGAACTCCTCGGGCTTCAGCCCGTGGTCCTTGGTCAGTTTGGCCAGGATGTGCCGCTGCGCGATCTCGACCTTCTCGTCCTCGGTGTAGCCGGGGATGCGGATGATCTCCATGCGGTCCAGCAGGGGCTGGGGCATGTTCAGGGAGTTGGCCGTGGTGACGAACATCACGGGCGACAGGTCGTAGTCCACTTCCAGGTAGTGGTCGGCGAAGGTCGAGTTCTGCGCCGGGTCCAACACCTCGAGCAGGGCCGAGGACGGATCGCCCCGCCAGTCGGAGCCCATCTTGTCGATCTCATCCAGCAGGAAGAAGGCGTTGGTGGTCTTGGCCTTCTTCATCGACTGGACGATCTTGCCGGGCATCGAGCCGATGTAGGTGCGCCGGTGGCCGCGGATTTCGGCCTCGTCGCGCACCCCGCCCAGCGAGACGCGGACGAATTCGCGGCCGGTGGCCTTGGCGATCGACTTGCCGAGCGAGGTCTTGCCG
>CANJRI010000096.1 GCA_947476555.1 Caulobacteraceae bacterium | reverse complement strand
TTCGAGCCGGGCTGCACGCCCAGGGCCAGCAGCAGGTCGGACAGCTCCTTGTTGCCGCCGAACTTGTCCACCGAGGCCGAGGCCACGTTCAGGATCTTGCCGCGCAGCGGCAGGATCGCCTGGGTGCGGCGGTCTCTAGCCTGCTTGGCCGAGCCGCCGGCCGAGTCGCCCTCGACCAGGAACAGCTCGGTGCCGTCGGTGGCTTGGCCGGAGCAGTCGGCCAGTTTCCCGGGGAGACGCAGCTTGCGGGTCGCCGAGGCACGGGCGATCTCCTTGTCCTTGCGACGCTTCAGACGCTCCTCGGCGCGCTCGACGACGAACTGCAGAAGGGCGCTGGCGGCCTTGGGCTGGGCGGTCAGCCAGTGGTCGAAGGGGTCGGCGATCGCCTTTTCCACGAGGCGTTGGGCCTCGGTCGAGGACAGCCGCTCCTTGGTCTGGCCCTGGAATTCGGGATCGCGGATGAAAACGCTGACCAGGGCTCCGGCCTGGGCGACCACGTCGTCGGCGGTGATCAGGCCGCCGCGCTTCTCGCCGGTCATCTCGGCGTATTGCTTGAGGCTGCGGGTGAGGGCGGCGCGCAGGCCGGACTCGTGGGTCCCGCCTTCCGGCGTGGGCACGGTGTTGCAGTAGGACTGCAGGAAGCTATCGGCCTCGCCGAAGCCGGCGGGCGTCCAGGCTATGGCCCACTCGACCTTGCCGGACTCGCCTGGTCGCTCCCAGCGTCCGGCGAAGGGCTCCGGGGTGACGGTTTCCAACCCCTTGATCCGCTCGGCCAGGAAGTCGGCCAGGCCGTTGGGAAAGCGGAACACCGCCTCGGGCGGGGTCTGGTCCTGGATGCGCGAAGGATCGCACCGCCAGCGGATCTCCACGCCGCCGAACAGATAGGCCTTGGAGCGAGCCATCCGGAAGAGCCGCGCCGGCTTGAAGCCGACGCCCTCGCCGAAGATCACCGGATCGGGTGTGAAGGTGATCTGGGTGCCCTTCTTGCGGGTCGGCCCAAGCTTCTCGATCCCGCCCACAGGCTTGCCGCGGGTGAAGGCCTGGCGCCACTCGAAGCCGTCCTTCCAGACTGTGACCTCGACCCGCTCGGAGAGCGCGTTGACCACCGAGACGCCAACCCCGTGCAGGCCGCCGGAGGTCTCGTAGGCCTCCCCGGAGAACTTCCCGCCCGAGTGCAGGACGGTCATGATCACCTCCAGCGCTGACTTGCCGGGATGCTTGGGGTGCGGGTCGACCGGGATGCCCCGGCCGTCGTCGCGGACGCTCAGGGCGCCGTCGGCGTCCAGGCTCACCTCGATCAGCCTGGCGTGGCCGGCGACGGCCTCGTCCATGGCGTTGTCCAGAACCTCGGCGAACAGGTGGTGCAGGGCCCGCTCGTCGGTGCCGCCGATGTACATGCCCGGCCGCTTGCGGACCGGCTCCAGCCCCTCCAGGACCTCGATGTCCTTGGCCGAATAGCCGCCGGCCTTGCCGAGGGTGACGGCCGGGTCCGGCCGCGGCTCGTGACTTTCGGCCAGCGGCGCCGCCGGCGGCGGGTTCAGCGCGTCGTCGGTGAGGCCATCGAACAGGGAAGGCGCGGGCTTGGCGGCGGACATGGGGTCAGTCTGGTTCGATTCTAGAGGAACAATGGATAGAGCGAGGCCACCAAGAGGGCGGCCATCACGATGTTGAAGGTCCTTAGCACCGCCGGCCGTTCCAGGAAGCGCCGCAACACCACGCCGCAGGTGAGCCACAGCGAGACGCAGGGCGCGTTCACGACGCCGAACACCGCCGCGGCGACCCAGAGATTGGCGAAGTAGCGCTCGGCCGGAACATAGGTGGTGACCGCGCCGAGGGCCATGGCCCAGGCCTTCACATTGACCAGCTGGAAGGCCACCGCGCCGACGAAGGTCATCGGTCGCGCCTGCCCCTTGGCTGGCGACAGCGATCGCGAGAGGGCGATCTTGGCCGCCAGCCAGATCAGATAGGCCGCGCCAGCCCATTTCAGGATCTCGTGCAACACCGGATAGGTGACGAAGAGCCCGCCGAGCCCGAGCCCGCAGGATATCACCAGTCCCGTGAAGCCCGTCACAACCCCGGCCCAGTGGGGCAGGGTGCGCCGCCAGCCGAAATTGGCCCCGGAAGTCATCAGCATCATGTTGTTCGGCCCAGGCGTGATGGAGCTGGCGAAGGCGAACAGGGCCAGGGCGCCAAGGCTGTCAGGACTGAGGATCGGTAGCGGGCTCACGGAAGGGTCCTTCTGGAAAACCTCCGCCGTCGGGAAACAAAAAACCCCTCCGGACGGAGGGGCTGGTTTGGGCTTGGGCTTTACGCCCGGCCGCTATCCCCTCGAATTCGAGCCACGAGCCATTACGGCCCCACCGGCGGTGGCCGGGCGGGCGATAATCGCTGCTGCTTGAATCGCGAGGTGTTTCATCGGCGGCTTGCGTAACATGAAGCACAGCCTCCCGGAAAGGCCGAGTTTCAGGACAGATTTTACCACCGCCGCCTAGCGCTGAACTGTCCCGGCGCGAGGGGTTGCCAGAACGGCGTTCTCGCGCGAGTCTGACGACGGGAGACGTGGCTGCCCGGAAGAGGCGGCGCGTTGCGGGAGGAATACCAGATGGCGCAGGCGAATGCCGAGCGTGGGCGCAGCTTCAGGATCGCGCCCTCCGTTCTGAATATCATGGGGTTGGCGGGGGCGATTTTCGCCGTGTTGGCGACCGGATCGCTGATCTCCGGCCTGTTGCCGGACCCAGGCGCCGGCGAGCTGGCGGCGTCATATCTCGCCCCCGCGGGCCTGGCCTTCGCGGCGTTCTGGTGGATCGAGCAGAAGACCTAGCCGCCGGTCCGCTTCCCTGAGACTGGTCCACCTGGTGGACTGTGACTAAGGAAGCGCATGGACCTTCGCCCGCCCGTCTTCATCGGTCGCAACCATTTCGGGATAAAGGGCGAGGCGGTCCAAAAGGCGGTGGCGGCGATCACCGACGGCCTTGAGCCGCCCAGGCGCGGTTTCTTCGTGGGCGACAATCTCATCACCTGGGGCAAGACCCTGGGGTGGACGCGGGACAAGAAGTTCAGCGACGCCTTCCTGAAGCATGTGGCCGACCCGGTTGAGAAGACGATCGCCTGGCGAACCGCCACCCTGCTTTGGGCCGTTCGCCAATCGCTCCTGGTTCCCGGCGATCTGGTGGAATGCGGATGCTACAAGGGCGCCACGGCCCGCATCCTCTATGACGCCGCAGACCTCGCCGCCCTTGATCGCAAGGTCTACCTGTACGACCTCTTCGAAGGCGCCGAGGGCGAGGCCAAGCACGCCATGCCGGGTCACGGGCCCGATCTCGCGGACGCCGTCCGCGCCCGCTTTTCCGATGCGCCGAACGTTATCGTCACCAAGGGGCGGGTGCCCGAAACCCTGGCCAACGCCCCGGAGCGGATCGCCTTTCTCCACATCGACATGAACAATGCGGTCGCGGAGGTGGCGGCCCTCGACCTCCTGTTCGACCGGGTGTCGCCGGGAGGGGTGGTGGTGTTGGACGATTACGGGTGGGGCTACTACGCCGAGCAGCACGACGCAGAGAAGGCCTGGTTTTCCGAGCGCGGATACGAGGTTCTCGAGTTGCCTACGGCGCAGGCCCTCGTGGTGAAGGCCCCCCGGGGAGAGGCGCGGCCGCTCGCGAGGGCGGGTTCGACGGCATGGCTTGAACCGGGAAACCGGACTGAATCGCCCGTGGAGCTACCCCAGCCGCTTTTCATCGGCCCCAAGCACATGGGCGTGGCCAGTTCGGCGGTCTCGACGGCGGTGCAAGCGATCTGCGAGGGGATGTCATCTCCGAAAATGGGGTTCTTCGCTGGCGACAACCTCATCACCTGGGGCAAGGCGCTGGGGTGGGCCCAGGACAGCAAGTTCGCCGCCGCTTTCACGGCGCACGCTCAAGGCGACGCAGAGAAGGCGATGGTCTGGCGAACCGCCACTCTGCTTTGGGCCTTGCGCCAATCGCTTGGGACGCTGGGCGACCTGGTGGAATGCGGGTGCTCCAATAGCGTTACGGCCCGCATCCTCTATGACGCCGCGGATCTCCGACAGACGGACCGCAGCCTCTACCTCTACGACGTCTTCGAGGGCCCGGAGGTCAGCGATCGCTTCGCCGATGCGCCGAATGTCATCGTGACCAGGGGCCCGATGCCGCGGACGCTCGAAAACGCCCCTGGGCGCATCGCCTTCCTCCACATCGACATGAACAACGCGGCGGCGGAGGTGGCGGCGCTCGACGTCCTGTTCGACCGTGTGTCGCCTGGCGGCGTGGTGGTGTTGGACGACTACGGCTGGATCGGCCACGCCGCGCAGCATGAGGCCGAGAGGGCGTGGTTTTCCGCGCGCGGTTACGCGGTTCTCGAACTGCCGACCGGCCAGGGCATCGTGGTGAAGAGCCCGGGCGCCCCCCAGAAGGCCTAGCCGCTAGCGTCGGGGCGCGTAGATCGCCGTCAAGCGGTCCGGCGTACCCGGGATCCGCTCCAGGCGCGGATAGCGCAGGCCCTCGACATAGTTGATCGAGACCGCGCGGAAGTGGTCTCCCCCGCGCACCAGGAGTTCGATCGGCAGGCCGCCCTTGCCGTCGGTGATGGCCGACTTCAGCCGGTCGGAGGTATAGGCGAGCCCGCCTACCGCCATGATCCGCTGGCCGACCGTCAGGCCCGCCTCGAACGCGGGGCTGTCCCAAAGCACCGAGGTGATCTCGCCCTCGGAATTGAGCGCCAGACCCAGGGAGTAGATGAGGTTGGTGTTACGCGCGCTGGCCTCGGCGGCGCGGTAGTAGCTGGTCGGCTCCTCCGTATAGACCAGCCGCCAGCCGCCCCTGGTCAGGCCATCCAGCGGCGCCTTCGGCGCCAGGTCCTCGACGCGAGTCTTCAGGAAACCGGCCCAGTCGTAGGGCTGCACGGCGTTCAGGGCGGAGACGACGTCGGCGAGAGTGTAGGGCCGGACGCTGAAATCACCGTCGGTTCCGCCAAAGAACGCCTTGGCGAAGTCGTCCAGCGAGCGGCGACCGTTCGAAAGCTCGCGGATCAGGGTGTCCGCGTCCAGCCAGATGAGTTGGCCTTCGGAATAGTAGTCCTCGCTGCGCTGCCAGGACGACCAGGGGTGCGGGCGCCGGGCGGCGATGATCGGATCGTAGGTGGTGTCCTGCAGTGGGCGCCAGCGCCGGCCGACGCGGTTCTCATAGGTGGCGGCGGTGGCGGCGAGCGCCTCCAGGGCCTCGTCCCGGGTGAGCAGGCCAGAGCGCGCCGACAGCAGATAGCCCCAGTAGTTGGTCTGGCCCTCGTAGACCCAGAGCAGGCTGTCGCCCATGGGGGTGTCGAAGGTCGGGGTATTGAGGTCGGCGGGGCGCCGCTGCTTGCCGTTCCAGCTATGGGTGTATTCATGGGGCAGCAGGTCGCGCTCGTAGGCGTTGCCGGCCCAGTCGGTGAAATAGTCCGGAGGGACCGAGTTCTCACTCGAGCGATGATGCTCAAGGCCGATGCCGCCAAGCCGGGTGGTGAGGGCCAGGAGGAAGCTGTAGCGGTCGTAAGGCCTTGAGCCGAACAGCCTGTCTGCCTGGCGGACCAGGTCACGATGTCGCTCGATCTGCTCCTCGGTGGCCGCCAGAGCGCCCGCGCTGTCGGCCACGATCTCCAGCATCACCGGCCGACGGCCGCCGGGGTCGAGGTTCACTTGCCGGTGATGGCGGCCGGCGAACATCGGGGAATCGACCAGGGTGTCCAGATCGACCGGCCGGAAGCGGGTGATCCCACCCTGGTCGGCGACCGTTTCCAGCGCCGTTCCGAAACGCCAGCCCACGGGCAGTTTCACAGAGGGCTCAACCTGGATGCCGCGGGAGTAGTGGCCGGCGGGGTAGAGCACCACCGCGTTCCACTGCAGGTTCAGCATTTCGGGGGTGACCACCACCCGGCCCTGGTTCGGGGCGGTGGGCGTGGTGAACAGGAACTCGGCCTCCACCTGCGAGACGCCGGGCGGCACCTCGATGTGGAAGGCGTAGACCCTCAGGGGATCCCGCGCCCAGGGGATGGTGCGTCCTCCCGCCTTGATCACCAGCCCCGAGAGCTTGTCGAGCGGTCCGCGTGGGGCGTGATTGCCGGGCAGCCATTCCGGATAGAGCAGGGTCAGCCGGCCCGGACCCGCCACCGGAATGGTCTCGCGGACCTTGAAGACCCGCCGGGCGATGTCGGTGACGTCCACTTCCAGGCGGATCACGCCGGGATAGGCCACGTCGCGCGGGGCGGGCAGGGGCGCCGGCGTCTGGGCGTGGGCTAGGGGAGCGAGGGCCAGCAGCAGGCTGACGAGGACGGGAGCGCGCATAGGTCTATCTAAGACCGGAATGCGACAAATCGAAAAGGGCCGCGGATCGCTCCGCGGCCCTCTCGCAAATTCTACTGCAGGCTCAGGCGACTAGCACTTGTAGTACATGTCGAATTCCACCGGGTGCGGGTGGAGCGCGAGTCGCATGACCTCTTCCATCTTCAGCTCGATGTAGCTGTCGATGAAGTCGTCATCCATGACGCCGCCAGCCTTCAGGAAGGCGCGATCCTTATCGAGGTTGTCGAGGGCTTCCTTCAGGGAGCCGCAGACCTCGGGGATCTTCTTCTGCTCGCGAGGCGGCAGGTCGTAGAGGTTCTTGTCGGCCGGGCCGCCCGGATCGATCTTGTTGATGATCCCGTCCAGGCCCGCCATCAGCAGGGCCGTGAACGTCAGGTAGGGATTGCCCATCGGGTCGGGGAAGCGGGCTTCCAGGCGCTTGCCCTTGGGGCTGTCGACGTGCGGGATGCGGATCGACGCCGAACGGTTGCGGGCCGAGTAGGCCAGCTTCACCGGGGCTTCGTAGCCCGGCACCAGGCGCTTGTAGGAGTTGGTGGTGGAGTTCGAGAAGGCGTTGATCGCCTTGGCGTGCTTGATGATCCCGCCG
>CANJRI010000095.1 GCA_947476555.1 Caulobacteraceae bacterium | reverse complement strand
GGTCCGCAGCCACGCCTTCGACCTGCCCAAGAAGGTCCGCGCCCTGGCCCTGCGCCATGCGCTGTCCTCCAAGGCCAAGGACGGCTCGCTGATCGTCGTCGACACCGTCGCCATCAAGGATCCGAAGACGGCCGCCCTGCGTGAGCAGCTCGGCAAGATCGGCGTCACCCACGCCCTGGTCATCGCCGGGACCGAGGTCGACAACAACTTCAAGCTCGCCGCGCGGAACATCCCGAACGTCGACGTTCTGCCGAACGCCGGCCTGAACGTCTACGACGTGCTCCGCCGCCGGACCCTGGTTCTGACCAAGGACGCGGTCGCCGCGATCCAGGCGCGCTTCCAGCCTGAGGAGGCCGCGTGATGGCTGAGCCCACCGCCCGCCACTACGACACCATCCTCTCGCCGGTGATCACGGAAAAGGCCACGCTGCTCTCCGAGCAGAACAAGGTCGTGTTCCGCGTCGCGGGCGATGCGAGCAAGGACGAAATCGCCGCCGCGGTCGAAGCGCTGTTCAAGGTCAACGTCACGAAGGTCAATACGATCAACGTGAAGGGCAAGACCAAGCGCTTCCGCGGCATCGTCGGGCGTCGTTCCGACGTCAAGAAAGCTATCGTGACACTGGCCGACGGCCAGTCGATCGACATCACCACGGGGCTCTAAGTCGATGGCTCTGAAGCAATTCAACCCGACCTCGCCCGGCCGCCGCCAACTGGTGCTGGTCGACCGTTCCGAGCTCCATAAGGGCCGGCCGGAGAAGTCGCTCGTCGAAGGCCTGACCAAGTCGGGCGGTCGTGGCGGCGGCGGACGCATCGCCGTCCGGTTCCGTGGCGGCGGCGCCAAGCGCCTCTATCGCGTGGTCGACTTCAAGCGTCGCAAGTTCGACGTGGTCGGCACAATCGAGCGCATGGAATACGACCCGAACCGTTCGGCCTTCATCGCCCTGGTGAAGTACGCCGACGGCGAGCTGGCCTACATCCTGGCCCCGCAACGCCTGAAGGCCGGCGACCAGGTGGTCGCCGCCGAGAAGGCCGACGTGAAGCCCGGCAACGCCATGCCGCTGCGCGCCATGCCGATCGGCACGATCATCCACAACGTCGAGCTGAAGCCCCTCAAGGGCGGCCAGGTCGCCCGTTCGGCCGGCACCTACGCCCAGTTGGTCGGCCGCGACGCCGGCTATGCGCAGATCCGGATGAACTCCGGCGAGCTGCGCATGGTGCAGGACAGCTGCATGGCCACGGTGGGCGCGGTCTCCAACCCCGACCACATGAACGAAGTGCTCGGCAAGGCTGGCCGCTCGCGTCACAAGGGCCGTCGCCCGCACGTTCGCGGCGTGGCCATGAACCCGATCGATCACCCGCACGGCGGCGGCGAAGGCCGCACCTCCGGCGGCCGCCACCCGGTTACGCCGTGGGGCAAGCCGACGAAGGGCCGCAAGACCCGCACGAACAAGTCGACGGACAAGTTCATCATCCGCTCGCGCCATGCTCGGAAGGCTCGCTAAGCCATGACCCGCTCAGTCTGGAAAGGCCCGTTCGTCGACGGGTACCTGCTCAAGAAAGCCGAAGCCGTCCAAGGCTCCGGCCGCAAGGACGTGATCAAGACCTGGTCGCGCCGCTCGACCATCATGCCCCAGTTCGTGGGCCTGACGTTCGGCGTGCACAACGGTCAGAAGCACGTACCGGTCATGGTCAATGAAGACATGGTCGGCATGAAGCTTGGCGAATTCGCCCCCACCCGCTTCTTCCCTGGCCACGCGGCCGACAAGAAGGCGAAGAGGAAGTAAGATGGCCAAGCAAGCGAAAGCCCGCCGTCTTACCGGCGCCGAAGCGATGTGCAAGGTGCGGACTCTCCGCACCAGCGCCCGCAAGCTGAACCTGGTGGCCGCCTCGATCCGCGGCCTGAAGGTGCAGCGCGCCCTGAACGAGCTGGAATTCAGCCACAAGCGCATCGCCAAGGATGTCCGCAAGGCGCTCTATTCGGCGATCTCCAACGCTGAGAACAACCACAACCTCGACATCGACTCCCTGGTCGTGTCCGAGGCCTTCGTGGGCAAGAACCTGATCATGAAGCGTTTCCACGCCCGCGCCCGCGGCCGTGCTTCGCGTATCGAGAAGCCGTTCAGCGAGATCACCATCGTGGTCCGCGAGCAAGGTGAGGCCGCCTAATGGGTCAGAAGATCAATCCGGTCGGGCTTCGCCTCGGCATCAACCGCACCTGGGACAGCCGCTGGTTCGCGGACGGCCTGGAATACGGGCGGATGCTGCATGAGGACCTCAAGATCCGCCGCAACCTCAAGAAGCGCCTTTATCAGGCCGGCATCTCGCGGATCGTCATCGAGCGTCCGCACAAGAAGTGCCGCATCACCATCTATGCCGCGCGCCCTGGCGTGATCATCGGCAAGAAGGGCGCCGACATCGAGAAGCTGCGTAAGGACGTGGCGGCGATGACCGGCGGCGAGGTGAACCTGAACATCGTCGAGATCCGCAAGCCGGAAACCGACGCCCAGCTGGTGGCCGAGAACATCGCCCAGCAGCTCGAGCGCCGGATCGCCTTCCGTCGGGCCATGAAGCGCTCGATGCAGTCGGCCATGCGCCTGGGCGCCAAGGGCGTCCGGATCAACGTGTCCGGCCGCCTTGGCGGGGCCGAGATCGCCCGCATGGAGTGGTATCGCGAAGGCCGCGTGCCGCTGCACACCCTGCGCGCCGATGTGGACTACGGCTTCACCGAGGCCAAGACCACCTACGGGATCATCGGGGTGAAGGTTTGGGTGTTCAAGGGCGAAGTCCTCGAGCACGACCCGATGGCGCTCGACAAGCGGCTGGCCAGCGAAAGCGGCCCGGCTGGCGAGGGTGGCGGCCGTGGCGGCGATCGTCCGGACCGTGGCCCGCGCCGCGACCGGCGCGAAGCGGCGAACGCGTAAGGGCTGAGCGATGCTGTCTCCGAAGAAAACCAAGTACCGCAAGCAGTTCAAGGGCCGCATCCATGGGATGGCCAAGGGCGGCTTCACGCTGAACTTCGGCTCCTATGGCCTGAAGTCTGTCGAGCCCGAGCGGATCACCGCCCGTCAGATCGAGGCGGCCCGCCGCGCGATCACCCGGCAGATGAAGCGCCAGGGCCGGGTGTGGATCCGCGTCTATCCGGACGTTCCGGTCACCGGCAAGCCGGCGGAAGTGCGGATGGGCAAGGGCAAGGGCTCGGTGGAGTTCTGGGCCGCCCGGGTGCACCCCGGCCGGATCATGTTCGAAATCGACGGCGTGCCGGACGATGTGGCCCGCGAAGCCCTGCGCCTCGGCGCGGCCAAGCTTCCGGTGAAGACCCGCATCGTGACGCGCATCGACGCCGTCGTGGAGCACGCGTGATGAATATTGACGAAATCCGGGGGCTGACCCCCGATCAACTGAGCGAGCAGCTCGTGACCCTGAAGAAAGAGCAGTTCAACCTGCGCTTCCAGAAGGCGACCGGGCAGGTCGAGAAGACCCACCGCGTGGGTGAGGTGCGCAAGGACATCGCGCGCATCCGCACCGTCCTGCGCGCCAAGGCCCAGGCCTAGGAGAGGAACGAATGCCGAAACGAATTCTTGAAGGCGTCGTCGTCTCCGACAAGGGCGACAAGACGGTGGTGGTGAAGGTCGAACGGACCATCCTGCACCCGGTGCTGAAAAAGACCGTCCGCCGGTCGAAGAAGTACCACGCCCACGACGAAGCCAATTCCTACAAGATCGGCGAAGCCGCTCGGATCATCGAGTGCGCGCCGAAGTCCAAGCTCAAAACCTGGGAAGTGCTGCCTAAGGGCAGTGCGACCCAAGCGTAAGGATCGAACCCAATGATCCAGATGCAAACTAACCTGGAAGTCGCCGATAACTCCGGCGCGCGCCGGGTCATGTGCATCAAGGTGCTTGGCGGCGCGAAGCGTCGCTATGCCTTTGTCGGCGACAAGATCGTCGTGTCCGTGAAGGAAGCCATTCCGCGCGGTCGCGTGAAGAAGGGCGACGTGCTGCAGGCGATCGTCGTGCGCACCAGCCAAGGTATCAAGCGCAAGGACGGCTCCACCATCCGCTTCGACAAGAACGCGGCGGTGATCGTCAACAAGCAGAGCGAGCCGATCGGCACGCGGATCTTCGGCCCGGTTCCCCGCGAACTGCGCGCCAAGAACCACATGAAGATCATTTCCCTCGCCCCCGAGGTGCTGTGATGGCTGCGAAGATCAAGAAAGGGGACCGCGTCGTGGTCCTCGCCGGACGCGACAAGGGCCGTGAGGGCCAGGTCGCCAAGGTGTTCCCCAAGGCCGAGCGCGTGCTGGTCTCGGGGCTGAACATCGTCCAGCGCCACACCAAGCCCACCCAAGGCGATCCCCAGGGGGGGATCAAGAACAAGGAAGCGCCGCTTCACGTGTCGAACGTGGCCGTCGTCGACTCCAACGGCAAGCCGACCCGCGTCGGCTTCCGCGTGGAAGGCGACAAGAAGGTCCGTTTCGCCAAGACGACCGGCGAGGTGATCAATGGCTGAGCAAGCTTATGAGCCGCGGCTGAAGACCGAATATCGCCAGCGTATCCGCAAGGCGATGAAGGAACGCTTCGGCTATTCCAACGAGATGCAGATCCCCAAGATTGAGAAGATCGTTCTCAACATGGGCGTCGGCGAAGCCGTTGCGGACTCCAAGAAGATCAACTCCGCGATGGCGGACCTGGCGAAGATCGCCGGCCAAAAGCCGGTGGCCACCAAGGCCCGCCTGTCGATCGCCGCCTTCAAGCTGCGCGAAGGCATGACGATCGGCTGCAAGGTGACGCTCCGCAAGGACCAGATGTACGAGTTCCTGGACCGGCTGATCACCATCGCCCTGCCGCGGGTGAAGGATTTCCGGGGCCTGAAGCCGACGTCGTTCGACGGCCGTGGCAACTACGCCATGGGGCTGAAGGAGCACCTCGTGTTCCCGGAGATCAACTACGACCAGATCGATCAGATCTGGGGCATGGACATTGTCGTCACCACCACTGCGAAGACCGACGAGGAAGCCCGCGAGCTTCTCAAGGAATTCCAGTTCCCGTTCGTCCAGCAATAGGCGCGGGGAGAAAGAGCACATGGCCAAGAAAAGCGCCGTAAACCGCAACGAACGAGTCAAGCAGCTCGTCAAGCGGCATGCCGGCAAGCGCGACGCGCTGAAGGCGATCGCCAATGACGAGACGAAGCCCGTGGAAGAGCGCTTCGAAGCGCGGCTGAAGCTCGCCGAGCTTCCCCGCAATTCGTCGCCGGTCCGTATCCGCAACCGGTGCGAGGTCACCGGTCGTCCGCGCGGTTACTACCGCAAGCTGAGAATGAGCCGGATCTCCCTGCGGGACCTGGGCTCCCATGGCCTGATCCCGGGCCTGGTCAAGTCGAGCTGGTAGGAGGGACAAGATGGTCAACGACCCGATCGGCGATCTCATCGCCCGCCTGAAAAACGCCGCATCGCGCGGCCGCTCGAAGGTCAACACCCCGGCCTCGAAGATGCGCGCGCGCCTCCTCGATGTGCTGGCCGACGAAGGCTACATCCGTGGCTACCACCTGGTGGAAAAGCCCGGCGCCTTCCCGGAATTCGAGGTTGAGCTGAAGTACTTCGATGGCGCTCCCGTCATCGTGGAGATCAGCCGCGTCTCGAAGCCCGGCCGTCGCGTCTATTCGTCGATCAAGGACCTGAAGCCCGTGAAGAACGGTCTCGGGATCTCGATCCTGTCGACGCCCAAGGGCGTCATGTCCGACACCGCGGCGCGTGACGCCAACGTGGGCGGCGAAGTGCTCTGCCGGGTCTACTGATATGTCTCGTATCGGAAAGAAGGCGGTCGCGGTGCCCAACGGGGTCACGGTGACCCTCGACGGCCAGACGGTCACGGTGAAGGGTCCCAAGGGCCAACTCGCCTGGACCCTGCCCGAAGAGATCGTGGTCAGCCAGGAAGGCGGCGAGCTCACCCTCGCCAAGGCCCAGGACTCCACCCGCGCCCAGGCGATGTGGGGTCTGTCCCGCACCCTGGTCAGCAACATGGTCGAAGGCGTAACCAACGGCTACGAGCGCACGCTCGAGCTGGTGGGCGTGGGCTATCGGGCGCAAATGAAGGGCCAGATGCTCTCCATGCAGCTCGGCTACTCCCACGACGTGGACGTGACGCCCCCGCAGGGCATCAGTTTCGCCGTGCCCAAGCAGACCGAGATCAAGATCTCCGGCATCGACAAGCAGGCCGTGGGCGAACTCGCCGCCCAAATCCGCCGCATGCGTCCTCCCGAGCCTTACAAGGGCAAGGGCGTGCGTTATGCCGGCGAAAAGGTCCGGCGCAAGGAAGGCAAGAAGAAGTAGGCCATGGCCCTTACCCCTCGCGACTCCTCGAAGCGCCGCGCTCAGCGCATGCGCACCCGCCTGCGGAAGCTCGGCGGCGACCGTCCCCGTCTGTCGGTTTTCCGATCGGCGAAGAACATCTACGCCCAGGTCATCGACGACCAACGCGGCGTCACCCTGGCCGCGGCCTCCTCACTGGAGGGCGCGGACAAGAAGGCCAAGGGTTCCGACAAGGACGCCGCCGCTAAGGTCGGCGCCCTGGTCGCCCAGCGCGCCATGGAAAAGGGTGTCAAGGACGTGGTCTTCGACCGTGGCGGCTACCTCTATCATGGCCGGGTAAAGGCCCTGGCCGACGCCGCGCGCGAAGCCGGCCTGAATTTCTAAGGAACGATCATGGCTCGCAGAGACGAACAGCGTGGCGATCGCCGGGGTCGCAACAACGAAGAAGAACGCGACAACGAGATCGTCGAGAAGCTGGTCCACATCAACCGCGTCGCGGCGACCGTGAAGGGGGGCCGCAGGTTCTCCTTCGCCGCCCTGATGGTGGTGGGCGACCAGAAGGGCCGCGTCGGCTTCGGTCATGGCAAGGCGCGTGAAGTGCCGGAAGCCATCCGCAAGGCCACCGAAGAGGCCAAGAAGTCGATGATCCGCGTGCCGCTCCGCGAGAGCCGCACCCTGCACCACGACGGCAATGGCCGCTGGGGCGCGGGCAAGGTGATGGTCCGCGCGGCGCCTCCCGGCACCGGCGTCATCGCCGGCGGCCCGATGCG
>CANJRI010000094.1 GCA_947476555.1 Caulobacteraceae bacterium | reverse complement strand
GGTGATGCTTTCGCCGGGCTCGATGGGCAGCAGGTTGACGAAGGCCTTGCCGCGCGACGTCGGCGTGCCGACCGGCAGGCGCCACACCTTGAGCTGGTAGGCCTTGCCGCCTGAGGAGAAGAACAGCATCGGCGTGTGAGTGTTGGCTGAGAACACCCGGGTGACGGCGTCCTCCTCCTTGGTGGACATGCCCGAGCGGCCCTTCCCGCCCCGGTGCTGGGTCCGGTAGATGGCCAGCGGCGTGCGCTTCACATAGCCGCCGTGGGTGACGGTGATCACCATGTCCTCGCGGGCGATCAGGTCCTCGTCCTCGACGTCGGCGTCGCCGTCGACGATCTCGGTGCGGCGCGGCACGGCGAAGGCGGCGCGGACGGCGACCAGCTCGTCGCGCACGATCTCCATCACCCGCTCACGCGAGGACAGGATCTCCAACCGCTCGCGGATCTCGCCGGAGAGTTCGTTGGCCTCGCTGAAGATCTCATCGCGGCCCAGGCCGGTGAGGCGCGAAAGGGTCAAGGCCAGGATCGCCTTGGCCTGCTCGTCGGTGAGGCGGATCTTGGAGCCGTCCACCACCAGGGTGCGCGGATCGGCGATCAGTTCGACCAGCGGTAGCATGTCGCCCGCCGGCCAGTCCTGGGCCACAAGCCGGTCACGGGCCTCGGCCGGGTCCTTCGATGAGCGGATGATGTGGATGAAGTCGTCGATGTTGGCGACGGCGATCGCGAGGCCGACCAACACGTGGCCCCGGTCGCGGGCCTTGCCGAGCTCGAACTTGGTGCGCCGGACCACGACCTCTTCGCGGAAATCCACGAAGGCCGCGACCATCTCCCGCAACCCCATCTGCTGGGGCCGACCACGGTTGAGCGCCAGCATGTTGACGCCGAACGAGCTCTGCAGGGGCGTGTAGCGGTAGAGCTGGTTCAGCAGCACCTCGGCCGAGGCGTCGCGCTTCAGCTCGATGACCACGCGCATTCCGTCGCGGTCGGATTCGTCGCGCAGGTCGGAGACGCCCTCGATGCGCTTCTCTCGGACCAGTTCGGCGATCCGTTCGACCAAGGCGGCCTTGTTCACCTGATAGGGAATCGCCTTGATGACGATCGCCTCGCGCTCCTTGCGGATCTCCTGGACCTCGGCGATGCCGCGCATGATCACCGAGCCGCGGCCGGTCATCAGGGCGGTGCGCGCGCCGGTGCGTCCGACGATTTGGCCGCCGGTGGGGAAATCCGGGCCCGGAACGATGTCGAGCAGGGCGTCCAGGCTGATCTCGGGATCATCCACATAGGCCAGGCAGGCGTCGACCACCTCGCCAAGGTTGTGGGGGGGAATGTTGGTGGCCATGCCGACCGCGATGCCGCCCGCGCCGTTCACCAGCAGGGTCGGAATCCGCGAGGGCAGGACGGAGGGCTCGGATTCCGAGCCGTCGTAGTTGTCCTTGAAGTCGACGGTGTCCTTGTCGAGGTCCGCCAGGATCGACATCGAGGCGCGCGTGAGTCGGCACTCGGTGTAGCGCATGGCGGCCGGCGGATCGTTGTCCACCGAGCCGAAGTTGCCCTGGCCGTCGATCAGCACCAGCCCCATGGAGAAGGGCTGGGCCATCCGAACCAGGGTGTCGTAGATCGCCGAGTCCCCGTGCGGGTGGTACTTACCCATCACCTCACCGACCGGGCGGGCGGATTTCACGTAGCCGCGGTCCGGGGTGTAGTTGCTCTCACCCATGGCGAACAGGATCCGCCGGTGCACGGGCTTTAGACCGTCACGCACATCGGGTAGCGCCCGGCTGACGATCACGCTCATGGCGTAGTCGAGGTACGAGCGCTTCAGCTCGTCTTCGATGGCGATGGGGGCGACGCCCCCGCGGCGATCGTCCGGGGAACTGGGTGTGTGTTCGGTCAAGGGGTACGCCGTTAGAATCGGGTCTGGGAGACGAAGCTCCTGATTAGCACCCCCCAACACCGTACGCCACCGCGCGCCCGCGTACGTGCGTGCGCGCGAGGAGGGGATCTTGACGTCGAAGGACGAACGCGATAAGGTGGTTTGATGCCGCTTAGCTTTGGCGAGGCCGCGCCCTGGTTCGTGGTGCCGACGCCCTCGAATCCCCAGTTCCTCTTCGACACCGCCGCCGGCCGCTACGTCGTGCTGCTGTTCTTGCCGACTGAGGCCGCCGCGCGCGTCGCCGCGCTGAAGATGCTGTCGGCGAACCAGCCGCTGTTCGATGACGTCCGCGCCGCAGCCTTCGTGATCGTCGCCGGGCCGGAGGTGACGGGCGTGCGAGACCTGCGCGGCCTGCGCTGGGTGCTGGACGTCGACGGCGCCGTCACGGCCCGGTTCAAGGCCGACGCGCCCCATTGGCTGCTGCTCGACCCTACCCTGCGGGTGATGGAATCCGCCCCGGCCGAGTCCGATGCGGTCCTGCGCCGCCTGGAAAACCTGCCGCCGCCGGCCGATCACGCCGGCGTGCCACTACACGCGCCTGTGCTGTTCGCGCCGCGCATCCTGGAGCCCGAGCTTTGCCAGGCGCTGATCGACCTTCACCAGGCGAGCGGCGGCGAGTTCACCGGGGTGATGCGCGATGAGGGCGCGCGCACCGTCGCGGTGATGGACGACCTGAAGAAACGGCGCGACGTGCTGGTCACCAATCCCGAACTGGTGGCGGCCATCACCGAAAGGCTGGAGCGGCGACTGTCGCCGATGATCGTGCTGGCTCTCGGCTTCAAGCTCACCCGCATCGAGCGTTTCCTGGTGAGCTGCTACGATGAGGGCGACGGCGGGGTGTTCCGGCCCCATCGGGACAACACCACCCAGGGCACCGCCTATCGGATGTTCGCCTGCTCCCTCAACCTGAACGACGACTTCGACGGGGGGGATCTGCGCTTCGCGGAGTTCGGGGGGGCGACCTACCGACCGCCACTGGGTGGGGCGGTGGTGTTCTCCTGCTCGTTGATGCACGAGGTGCTGCCTGTTCGGCGCGGCCGGCGCTATGCGCTGCTGCCCTTCTTCTACGACGAGACGGGCGCGGCGCGCCTGGCCGAATACCAGGCGCGGCAAGCCCAGACGGAGGTCGCCTCTTGAGCCGCTGGCTTCCCCTCCCCCCGCTTTCACCAGGCGACTTCGCACCTGATTTCACGTTGGCCACGCGCCACAATCCGGCGTTCCGGTTCGGAACGGTGGCCGGTCGCTCGGTGTTGCTCGCCTTCATGCCCAGCGCCCCCTCCGCCCGAGCGGCGGCCCTGGCCGCCCTCCAGCCGCGCCTGACATCCTTCGACGGAGAGACCCTGGCCGCGTTCTTCGTGGCGCGGGAGCCGATGTCGGACTCCACGACCGCGGATCGCCGGCCGGGAATCCGCTGGTTCTTCGATCCGGACGGTGAAGTCTGGCGCCGCTACGAAGCGCTTGGCGACGATGGCGGGGAAAGGCCGCGCTGGATCCTGCTCGACCGGGCGCTACGGGTGCTGGCCACCTCGCCAATCGACGAACCGGGCCCGATCATCGAGGGCATGGACGCCATCCTGCGGGCGGGAGACGCGCCCGATCCTCCGCCCAGCGCCCCGGCGCTTATCGTTCCGCGTATCTTCGAGCCCGACCTGTGCCGCCGGCTGATCGATCTCTACGAAAGCCAGGGGGGCTTTGAATCGGGTGTCATGCGGGAGGTCGATGGCAAGACCGTCGGGGTCCTCGATCCCATGAAGAGCCGCCGGGACGCCAATATCGACGACCCGGAGCTCCGCCGCGAACTCGTCGTCAAGCTCACCGACCGTCTGCGTCCGCAAATCCGCCGGGCCTATAATTTCCACGCCACACGCATCGAGCGCTACATCGTCGCGCGCTACGACGCCGAGGAGGGCGGCTATTTCCGTCCCCACCGCGACAACACCACCAAGGGCACCGCCCACCGCCGCTTCGCGGTGTCGATCAACCTCAACGCGGAGGAATTCGAGGGCGGCGACCTGCGATTCCCGGAGTTCGGGCAGCGCACCTATCGGCCGCCGACCGGGGGCGCGGTGGTGTTCTGCTGCTCGATGCTGCATGAGGCGACGCCGGTGACGCGCGGCGCCCGCTACGCCTTCCTGCCCTTCCTCTACGACGACGAAGGCGCGCGCATCCGCCAGGAGAATCTGGCCTTCCTCGACACCACGCCTTCGTCCGTAAGGGACCTCAGGTGACGGCCTAGAACGGGATCTCGTCGTCCAGGTCGGCGGAGAACTCCTCGCGGGCGCCGGCCGGCTGGGCCCGCGGGCCCGCCGATACGCCGCCGCCGCCGTAGTCGCCCTGCCCGCCCTCGTCGCCGCCGCGACCGTCCAGCATGGTCAGCTCGCCACGGAACTTCTGCAGCACGATCTCGGTGGAGAACTTCTCGACGCCAGCCTGGTCGGCCCACTTGCGGGTCTGGATGGAGCCCTCGATGTAGACCTTCGAACCCTTGCGCAGGTACTGCTCGGCCACCTTCACCAGGTTGTCGTTGAAGATCACCACCCGATGCCACTCGGTGCGCTCCTTGCGCTCGCCCGAGCTGCGGTCGCGCCAGGTTTCGGAGGTGGCGACCCGGAGGTTGGCGACCCGATCGCCCGAATTGAGGCTGCGGATTTCGGGATCGGCCCCCAGGTTGCCGATCAGGATGACCTTGTTGACGCTGCCGGCCATGTCGATGTGTCCCAAGCTTCCGTGCTGTGCGGGCCCGATGCCCTTCGGGGCACGCTAACGCGCGGGATGGGGGTCGGCAAGCCAGTGTTCTATTTTTGTTCCAGATCGTCCCCAGGTTTTCACTTCATCGGCATGGCGCCGGGAACAGCCAGGCGGCCGTCGCCGGTGCGGACCAGGAAGATGAAGCGCGGCCCCTCGGCGGAATCGGCGGTGTAGATCCCGTCGTTCTGCAGGAACAGGAAGTTCGACTGGTAGGCGCCGTAGATCTCTTGCTGGCTGCCGCCCATCCGCAGGAACTTGATGCGCATGGCCTCCAGGTTGCCGGCGCAGGCCTCCATGGTCGGGACCGAGACCAGCTTGTTGTACTTCAGCGAGCCGTCCTTCTGCGGGACCACGTGGTAGCAGACCAGGGCGTCGCCCGGCGGTCGGGTCCGCTCTTCGCAGGCGGAGAGGGCCAGCACGGAGGCGGCGGCGATCAGGAGAGACAAGGCGCGCATGGCCCAAGCCTAGCAGGCCGTTTGCCTCATCCCAAGGGCGGCAGGCTGCAGTTGGGGCCCTGCGGGGCCAGGGTGCGGAAGGTCTGGTTGTCGCTGGAGGTCTCCAGCCGCCCGGCGACCAGCCGCAGGGTCTGCTGGCCCCAGCGACCATAGGTGGCCTGCCCGGGACGCTCACAACGGCCGGCGAACAGGGTCTGGGCGCAAGCCGACAGGTCCATGTCGCCGGGCAACCTGCGCCACTGGCCGGCGGCGTAGCGCCAACAGGCGGCGGGCCCCGCGGCCGCGAGCGGCGCCTCGGGAGGCGCGGCTTCCGGGGCCGGCGCCGGATCGCCCTGGTCTTCGGGTGGCAAGGGGGTGAGGACTGTACCCGCCTCCTGGGCCGCGGCGAGGGCGCCGGTCTCGTCCACGCCGACGTCGAGGGCGTCGGTGGCCACGCCGTTACGGCGGGCGCAGTCGGCCAAGGTGAGTTCGCCCGCGTACTGGCCCGCCACGAAGCAGCGCAGCGGCCGGGCCGGGTCGATACGGCCATCCTGGTCGGCGCTCTCGATCACCAGCCCGCCCTCGGAGGCTGGCGGCGGCGTGGCCGGCTCGTCGCCCCGCAGCAGGACCCAGGCCATCGCCAGCCCGGCCACCAGCGCCGCCACGGCGCCCAGGATCACCAGCAGGTTGCGGTTTTCCGGTGCGGGCGTCGGCTCGGGAGCGTCCATGGGGCCTCGCTAAACTGCAAGGCGGGCCGTTTCAAGCGCCGCCGGTCAGGTGGGCCAGGGCGGCCTGGTAGTTGGCGATCTGGTTGGTGATGTAGGCGGGGGCCTTGCCGGTGATGGCCGCGGCGGCCGCGGCGGCCGGCGGCGAAGCGGCGGCCACAAGGTCCTTATAGGCCGTGCGGATCACCCCCATGGCCGTGGTGATCTCCGAAAGCGCGTGTTGGCGCTCCTTGGCGTCCTTCAGGTTCAAGCCGCTGGGCAGGCTGAGGCCATACATCATCGCCTTGCCGTCGGCGGGACGCAGCTTGCCGTCCACCGTGGTCGTCGCGCGGACCACCCCCTCGGCGATGCCGAGGAACTCCAGGGCCTCCTTGTCGAGCTTGCCGGCGCCGAACTCGATCACCGAGCGGGGGCTGAGCGGCGCCACGCTGATCCGGCGGATGCCGTCCACGGTGGAGAAGGTGACCTTGGCCTGGAAGCTGCTGGCGCGGCGGATCTTCTGGGCCAGGGTGTCGAGGGTGTCGGCGTCTTCGATGGTGACGGTCTTCGCCGTCCCCTGCCCCACCCGCATGGTGAACTGGTCCCCGGCCCGCAGGCTGGAGACCGCGGTCAGCCGGTTGGAGCTGGTGAGCTCAAGCTCGCCCTTGGGCAGGCCGATGCGGTCGAGGACGCTGGACCCGGACGCGTCCACGGCGATCGAGGTTGGGGCCCCGCGCCCGTCCTTGCCGGTGAAGCGGCGCGACCAGTCGATTGAGCCGTCGGACGTGTCGAGGCGGGCCAGGAAGCCGTCCTTGGTCCCCACCGCCGCGGCGTGCCCCGGCAGGTTGGTTCCGGCCGAGCCGGCCAGCCAGACCTGTCCGCCCGAGACAGTCAGGGCCGTGGCCCGATCGTCGCCGGCGCCGCCGTAGTAGGTGAGCTGTCCGCCCGCGCCCAGGCCGGCCGATATCCGGGCCACGAAGGCGTCTGAGCCGCCGGCGTGGTTTCGTGTGACGGTCAGCCCCGTGAGCGCGGCGTTGGCGGTGGAGCCGGCGAGGACCACATCGCCCCCGTCCAGCGCCAGGCCCGCCAGATCCCCGCCCTGTAGGTCGCCCAGATCGCGGGTCGAGCTGAGGACCGGAGCCGCGCCGGAGACGTCGAACCGGCGCAGCACCGCGCGACCGTTCTCCACGCTGGCGGTGACCACCGACGTCCCGTCGACCACCAGGCCGGCGGTCCGGTCGGACGCGGTGCTGCCGAAATTATGGGTGAAGAGCGAGTCGACGTCGCCGTCGGTCCCCTGCTTGAAGCCCTGGAGATAGCTGTCCCAGCCGCCCACGGCGGTGCTTCCCGGCATGCCGGTCTGGGAGCGGCCGGCGACATAGACCGCGCCGTCGGCCCCGAACGCCACATGGGTGGCCTCGTCGCCCTGCCGCGCCCCGCGCCGCTGGGTCCACATCTCCTGGCCGTCGGCGTCGAAGACGGTGACGAAGCTGTCCGAATAGCTCGCGTTGTACGTCGTCAGATGTTTTGAGACAGGTGGGGTCCGGATTTAGCGGAGAGATGGCCTCATCTGGGGTTGATATTTAGGCGGCGATTTTGCGGTGTTGCAAGCGCCGATGTTGGATGGTCTGGCGTTTGATGTGGGCCCGTTCACGC
>CANJRI010000093.1 GCA_947476555.1 Caulobacteraceae bacterium | reverse complement strand
CCGGATATCCTTCACCACCCGCTCGCCAGGGGTCGCCTTCGAGGGCAAGGGTTTTGATCTCATCTTCGTTCCTACGTCACTGCGATGAGACCAAAACCCTCCGCTAGCTGGAACCCTGAATCTGTCTCATTGGCGCTGACGGCGGACAGCCGCCGACGACGCCAAGTAGTCACCTAGCGGAATCGATAAGGATGGCCCCGCCCTCGGCGGGGCTTTTTCTTTATGCGGCGCTTCTCACGGCGCTCGCACGGGCGGTGAACAGGCCCGACCCCTCCGGCTCCAGCCAGCCCGGCGGATCCTCCCCGGCCCCCAACGCCAGCCATCCGCCCGGCGCCAGGGCGGCGGTGAGCGAACCCAGCACGCGCGCCCGTCCGGCCTCGGTCAGCGCGGGGATCAGGCCCCGGCAGAGGACCAGGTCGAACACCCCCAGTTGGCTCATATCCTCCACCAGGTTCACCCGGCGCCAACGCACCATCTGGCGGATCGGCGCGGAGAGGGCGAACATCTCGCCGGGCTTTTCGAAGTGGCGGACCAGGAGCCGCGCGGGCAGGCCGCGCTGGACCTCCAGCTGCGAATAGAGGCCGGCCTGCGCCTTCTCCAGGCTGCGCTCGGAAAGGTCGGAGGCGAACAGCTCGGTCCGCGCGGCCAGGGCCGGATGCTCGCTTAGCGCCATCGCCAGGGAATAGACCTCCTGGCCGGCGCCGCAGGCCGCGCTCCAGATCCTGATCGGGGCGCCCGGCCGCGCCGCGGCCAGGCGCGGAAGGACCTCGCCGACCAGGCGTTCGATCAGGCCAGGCTCGCGGAAGAAGGTGGTGTCGGAAACCGCCATGGCCTCGACGGCGGCCCAGACGAGCCGCTCCTCGCCGCGCTGGCGCAGGCTCTCCACGAATTCGGCCAGCGAGCCGAACCCGTCCCTACGGGCGACCGGCGCGAGGCGGTTCTCGATCAGATAGGCCTTGTCGGGGTCGACCTTCAGGCCGGCGCGGGTCGCGCAGAGGTCGGCGATCCATTCCCGGTTCGCTTGGGTGATCATGCGGCCAGGCCCACCAGGCCGAGTTTGGCGGCGACGATGTCGCCGTCGAAGGGCTTCATGACGTATTCGTCGGCGCCGGCGTCCAGCGCTTCGCGGATGTTCGCCAGATCGTTCTCCACCGAGCAAAGGATCACCTTCGGCCCGCCCCCCCCCCCGGCCTCCAGCCGAAGGCGACGCACGAAGTCCAGCCCGTCCATCACCGGCATCCGCCAGTCCAGCAACAGGACATCGGGCATGGCGGCGCGGCACCAGGCCAGGGCCTCGAGCCCGTCGCCGGCCTCGGCCACCTCGAAGCCCAGGTCCTCGAGAATGCGGCGCATGATCTTGCGGATCACGCGGCTGTCGTCGACGACGAGGCAGGTCTTCACGGCGGCGGACACCCCTTCCCAGGAAGGGTTTTCGCTTGGTGCGGTTAACGCCGGGTAAGGGCGGGGCTCTAGGCCGGCAGGGTCGCCGCGAACACCACCCGCTCCTCGTTGGCGTCGGCGAAGACGCGGCCTCCGGCGTCGGCGATGAACTGGCTGACGTAATAGGCCTGGACCCACTGGCCGTGCATGCCGTCGGTCAGCGGCAAACCCTGAAGGCCGGTCAGGACCTCGGGGCGGAGGCGGGCCTTGGGCCCGATGGCGTCGGCGGCGAGGGCCAGGGAGGCGCCTTCCTGCACGCACCGCACCCGCGCCGTTCCGCCGGTGGGCAGGGCGGCGCCGGCCAGGTGCGCGAGGTTGAGCAGGGCCCGGGCGGCGGGCTTGTTCACCGCCGGCGTCTCCACCGCCCACTCCAACTCCGCCCGCATGTGGCGGAAGATCCCCCTGGCCAGGGTCTCCAGCTCGCGGACGTCGAAGGTTTCGGCCGAGGCCGAGGCGCCGAACGCCACGCGTGAGAAGGATAGCAAGTCGGCGAGCTTGCGGGCCGAGGTGGCGATCAGGTTCAACGCGTCCTCGCGCATGTCCTGGGCCGCCGGGTCGTCCAGCAGGTCGACGCCGGAGACGATGGCGCTCGCCGGGCTGATGAAGTCGTGGCAGAGGCGCGCGGCGAGATGGGCGGCCAGTTCGGCGGCGCGGACGGGTCCCTCGGAGTCTTGGGTCATGGCGAGCGACCTTGCGGTGATTTGAGCCTTTGGAAAACCGGCCGGGCTCCTTATGAACCCCGGCCATGACGCATCCTGAAAATGACCTGGGCGAGGCGCTGGCCGAGATCTGCGAGGCCGCCGCGGACCTCATCCTGCCGCTGTGGCGATCGGGCCTGGCGGTCATCCACAAGAAGGACGCGAGCCCGGTCACCGAGGCCGACCAGCGGGGCGAGGCGCTGATCCTGGCGCAGCTGGCGGCGCGGTTTCCCGGGGTGCCGGTGATCTCGGAGGAGGACGCCAGCGAGTTCGGCACGCCGGACGCGATCGGCCCGCGCTTTTTCCTGGTGGACCCGCTGGATGGCACCAAGGCCTTCGTGCGCGGCGACCCCTCGTTCACGGTCAACATCGGCTTGATCGAGAACGGCCAGAGCGTGGCGGGCGCGGTGGTGGCGCCCCCGACCGGCGAGGCCTGGTACACCCAGGGCGGACAGGCCCTGAAGCGGGTGAACCGGGGCGCTTCCCAGCCGGTGAGGGTCCGGCCCTGGGACCCGGCCGAGGCCCTGGCCCTGGTCAGCCACACCGCCCGCGAGGAAGAGATCGAGCGCCTGCGCGCCCAATATGGCTTCGCCCGCCACCAGCCGATGGACTCGTCAATCAAGCTCTGCCGGATCGCCGAGGGCGCGGCCGACATCTACCCCCGGCACGGGCCGACCATGGAGTGGGACGTGGCCGCCGCCCAGGCTGTGCTGGAGGCCGCGGGGGGGCGGATGGCGACGCCCGACGGCGCGCCGTTCCTCTACGGAAAGGCCGGCGAAGGCTTCCGCAACGGATGGTTCGTGGCCCGCGGGGGCTAGACCGGGCGGCTCGCCATCCACATTTCGGCCGGGGGGTCGAAGGCCACGGGCGCCGCATAGGCGCTGGCGGGTGGCTGGCCGAAGGTCAGGAATCCGACGAATCCAATGAGGAAGAACGTCGTCGCCAGCCAAAAGAACGGTCGGATCGTCTCGCCCATCGCACGCCTCCTTCAGACCCAACACCCGAAAGCGATTGCGGTTTCCGAACGATGAATGCTTGTTTTTGAGAATAGCTCGCATTAGCACTAAAGCGACACTATTCGGACCCGAGCATCGCCATGACCCTCTCCCAACGCCTGCGCCGGCTCTGGCTCGACGTTCACCTGTGGATCGGCGTCGGTCTGCTGGTCGCCGTCGTGCCGATCAGCGTCACCGGGGCGGCCCTGGTCTGGCGGACGGAGCTGGAGCGCGTGGTCTACGCCGATCGCTATGCGGTGACCGGAGCCCAGGTGGGCCAGCCGATATCGGCCTACGTCCAGGCGGCCCAGGCGGCGTTCGGGGGCAAGGCGGTCCTGACGCAGGTGCGGATGCCCGCAGAGCCGGGCGACCCGGTGGTCGCCAACGGCCGGGTCGACGAACCGATCCCGGCCGGCGGAAGGCCGCGCACCCTCACCGCCTGGATCGACCCGCCGACCGGTGAGGTTATGGCGGTGGACGAGACGGCGGTGGACGCGACCCAGATCATGCACCGCATCCACGGTTCGCTGATGCTGCCGGGCCAGGGCGTCGGGCGAAAGGTGGTCGGCTGGATCGGCTGGGCCATGACGGTGAGCTGCCTGACCGGGCTGTGGCTCTGGTGGCCCAGGAACGGCGCGGTGCTGAAGGCCCTGCGCTGGCGCCGCGGCCCCTCCACCCTGTTCAACCTGCATCACATGATCGGATTCTGGATCTGCGTGCCGCTGGCGATCCTCTCACTGACCGGCGTCTATATCTCGTTCCCGCAGGCGTCCCGCGCGCTGTTCGGGGTGGCGCAACCCCAGCAGCGCCCCGCCGGACCGCCTGGCGGCGGCGCGCAGGCGGGGCCGATCGCCAATCCCGCGCTGAGCGTCGATGCGGCGGTCGCCGCGGCCCAGGCCGAGGGCGGCGGCGCGCCGGTGGTCAGCATCAGCACGCCGACCGGGGGCCGCGAACCGGCCTGGCGTATCCAGTTCAAGGCCGGCGAGGGCCCGCCCTGGACCGTCCAGGTGGTCGATGCGAGCGGCGAGGTGAAGGCCCCGCGCGGCGGCGGCGGCGAGGGCGGCGGACCCGATCCGCTGTCACGCCTGATGCGCCAGATCCACGACGGCAACGACACCGGGATCGTCTGGCAGATCTTCGTCTTCCTGGGCGGCGTGGCGCCGGCCGTGCTCTCGGTCACCGGCCTGATCATGTGGCTGCGCCGCAGCGCCCGCCAACGCGCCATCCGGCACGGGATCGACGAAGCCAAGGCCTGACCGTTCAGACCTCGGCCCACATCCTCAGCAGGTTGTTGTAGGTCGCGGTGAGGGCCACGACCTCGGGATCGCCCTGGCCGACCTTCAGGCTCAGGGCCTGGATGGTGTTGTCGAGGTTATAGAGCAGGGTCCGCTGCTCATCCGACTTGACCATCGACTGGGCCCAGAAGAACGAGGCCCAGCGCGAGCCGCGGGTGATCGGCGCGACGCGGTGCAGGCTGGTGGCGGGATAGAGGATCATGTCGCCGGCCGGCAGCTTCACGGCGTGCTCGCCGTAGGCGTCCTCGACGATCAGCTCGCCGCCGTCGTAGTCGGCCGGATCGCTCAGGAACAGGGTGCAGGACAGATCGGTCCGGAACCGCACCGGCCCCGCGAAGCGGATGGCGTTGTCGACGTGGGCGCCGAATTCCATGCCGGTGTCGTAGCGGTTGAACAGCGGCGGGAAGACCCGCAGCGGCAGCCCTGCCGAGACGAAGGCCGGGTTGCGGCCCAGGGCGCCCAGGATCATGTCGCCCAGCTCGCGGGAGACCGGCGCGTCCTGAGGGACCTGGAGGTTGTTCTTGGCGCGGGCGGACTGCTCGCCGGCGGTCACGCGCCCATCGACCCAGGCCTCCTGCTGCAGGGCCTGGCGGCAGCGGCTCACCTGCTCGGCCGTCAGTACCCGTTCGATGTGTAGCAGCATGGCAAAGCCTCTTAACCCGGAAGCCGGGCCGCAAGAACCCGCTTCCGGGGAGGGGCGGACCCTAGAAGGTCGTTCCCAACGAGACGATCACGGTGCGTCCCGGCGCGGGGGTCCCGCGGTTGCCGAACACCTGGGTGTAGTTGAGGGCGTTGGTGAGGTTGTAGATGTTCACGCCTACTCGATAGGCGCCGAACTGGTAGGCCGCGAAGGCGTCGAGGGTCAGGTTGCTGGGCGCCGTGGCGACCTGCGTCGGGACCAGGGTGGAGCGGTCCGTGTAGCTGGTGCTACGGGTCGTGTAGCGCAGGTTCTGCTTGCCCTGGTAGATGACGTCGCCGCCGATCGACAGGCCGTCGATCCACGCCGACAGGTCGTAGTTGGTGTAGAGGGTGGCGGCGTGCTTGGCCACGAAGATCACCGGGCTGCCAACCATGAAGGTGTTGAGGACGGGCGTGGCCGTCGGCGTGCCCACCGGACAGACGACGCCGGTCGGCGTCCCGGTGGCCGGGTTCGGGGCGGCGATGCAGTTGGTGAAGGATTCGGTGATCTCGGAGTCCAGGTAGGTGTAGCCGGCGCTGAGCGTCCAGCCCTCCTTCACCCGCCCGGTGAGCCCCAGCTCGACGCCCTTCACCCGCTGCTTTTCGCCGGACTGGGCGAGCAGGAAGCCGGTGGCCGGATCGGTCTGCAGGGCGTTGCCCTTCTTGATGTCGAACACGGAAACGGTGGCCGAGATGCGGCTGCTGGGGATTCCCACCTTGGCGCCGGCTTCCCAGATCCGGCTGGTCTCCGGCTCCAGGTCGCGGGCGGCGATGGTCAGCCCGGCGCCGCCGATGTTGACGATCGACGTGCCCTGCGGGGTCTCCGACCTGCCCCAGGAGACATAGTAGGTCTGATCGTCGCTGGGTTCGAACACCCCGCTCAGGCGCGGGCTCTTCAGGTTCGACTTCACCTTCAGGCCGCCGACCGGCGACTGGGCTCCGCTGTAGAGCGTCTGATCGAAGTTGGCGGTGTAGCGGTCGAGACGCAGGCTGCCGATCAGCGAGAGGGCCTCGGTGAACCACAGCCGGTCGGTGAGGATCAGGGCCGCCGCGGTGCTTTCGCCCCGGCTCTCATAGGTTCCCGTGCCGGCGACATTGGTGGTGACCGGCGCGCCGCCCAGGACGTTGGTCGTGCAGTTGCCGGTAGCCGGGCAGGTCAGGTTCTGGCCCGGGAAGGCGCGGAACAGGGTGTAGCCCGCCGGGAAGTCGTAGTTGGGATTGACGAAATACTTCGGCACCAGCGGCCGCGTCGCGATGCCGGTCGGCAGGGCGTAGGCGTAGAACAGCTTGTGGTTCACCTGCCGGGACACGTCGAAGCCGACGATCGCCTGGTTCCTGAAGCCGGCCACGTCGTATTCGATGCGCGCGGTGGTGATGTTCTGCAGGCCCCAGGCGTCGTTGTCGTAGGGGCTTCCGCCGCCGACGCCGCCGGCCGGCTCGGTGGCGGGATTGCCGTCGAACAGGGCCGTGGTGCAGGCCGCCGTGCAGTTGTCCAGGGTCGTATACTGGAAATAGCGCGAGTAGATGCCGTAGCGGGTGTCCGAGGTGATCGTCACCTTGTCGTTGACCGCGTGCGTGAACCGCGCGGTGAGGATGTCGGCGTCGCCGCGATCCAGGTCGTTGACGTAGCCGGTGAAGGTGGAGCGTTCGACGCCAACGTCGTATTCCGGCGCCGGCATGCCGATGACCTCGCCCGGCCGGTAGACGATGATGATCCCGTAGTCGGGCCGGCCCTTCCAGTGCTGGTGCACATAGTTGAGGTTGAACTGGGTGTTGGTCCCCAGGCCGAAGCCGGCGGCCACCGAGGCGCCCCACTTCTTGTTGTGGATCAGGTCGCGGTCGACGACCTTGTTGTCGCTCCACATCAGATTCAGGCGCACAGCGGACGTCTCGCTGAGCTGGTGGTTCACGTCGGCCAGGGCGCGCTTGTAGGCGCCGTTCCCCAGGTAGCCGTCGAGGCTGGTGAAGTCCGAGAGCTTGGGGGCCTTGGAGATGGTGTTGATCGCCCCGCCGGTCGTGCCCCGGCCGAACATGGCGCCTGACGGGCCTTTCAGGACCTGGACTTCCTCAAAGGCGAAGCTGTCGCGGCTGTAGGCGCCGAAGTCGCGCAGGCCGTCCACATAGATGTCGTCCTTGGCCTCGAAGCCACGGATCTTGAACTGGTCGCCGTTGAGCTGGCCGCCCTCGCCGATCGCGACGGTGATACCCGGCACGTTGCGCAGCGCCTGCTCGAGCGAAGTCACGCCCTGAGCCTTGAGCTGCGCCGCGCCGATCACGGTGATGGCCTGGGGCGTGTCCTGAATCGTCGTCGGCATCACAGACAGGCCGGTGTGTCCGCCGTCAGCGCCAATGAGACAGATTCAGGGTTCCAGCTAGCGGAGGGTTTTGGTCTCATCGCAGTGACGTAGGAACGAAGATGAGATCAAAACCCTTGCCCTCGAAGGCGACCCCTGGCGAGCGGGTGGTGAAGGATATCCGG
>CANJRI010000092.1 GCA_947476555.1 Caulobacteraceae bacterium | reverse complement strand
GCTGCCCATCGAGCCCGGCGAAAGCATCACCTCGATCCTGCCGCTGCCGGAGGACGAGGCGACCTGGGACCAGTACGACGTGATGTTCGCCACCCGCTCGGGCGGGGTGAGGCGCAACAAGCTCAGTGATTTCATCGGCATCAAGCGCAATGGCAAGATCGCCATGAAGCTGGACGAAGGCGACGCGATCGTGGGCGTCGGGGTCTGCAACGCCGAGCAGAACGACATCCTGCTGACCACGGCCCTGGGGCGCTGCATCCGCTTCGCCACCGAGGAGGTGCGGGTGTTCGCCGGGCGCGACTCCACCGGTGTGCGGGGTATCCGCCTGGCCGAGGGCGACCGCGTCATCTCCATGGCCATCCTGCGCGCCGTGCCGGCCACGCCGGCGGAGCGCGCGGCCTACCTCAAGCACGCTAAGGCCATGCGGGCCGCCGCCGAGGGCGAGGACGGCGAGGAGGCCGGGGCGCCGGAGGACGACGAGGAGGCCGGGGACGACATGGTCAGCCTCAGCCCCGAGCGGATCGCCGAGCTGGGCGCCGCCGAGGAGATCATCCTCACCGTTTCCACAGAAGGCTTCGGCAAGCGGACCAGCGCCTACGAGTTCCGCCGTACGGGCCGGGGCGGGCAGGGGCTGCTCGCCCAGGATCTCACCAAGAAGGGCGGCCGTCTGGCCGGATCCTTCCCCGTCGAAGATGGCGACCAGATCCTGCTGGTCAGCGACCAGGGGCAGCTGATCCGCACCCGGGTGGGCCAGGTGCGTCTCGCCGGACGCAACACGCAGGGTGTCACCATCTTCCGGACCAGCGCCGATGAACATGTCGTCTCGGTCGAGCGCCTGGCCGACGCCGGCGAGGACGAGATGGACGACGCGGCGCCGGAAGAGGGCGAAATCCCGGACGCCGAGGTCTAGGGATAGGTTAGCGTTTGCCGGCCGTTCGGCGGCGAATGCGCGAGACGGTGGGGTGGGGGCCTTGGCTGCATGATCCTGGTCGGTATCTATCCGGGCACCTTCGACCCGATCCACAACGGCCATACCGACATCATCGGCCGGGCCACGAAGCTGGTGGACCGCTTGGTGATCGGCGTCGCGGTCAACGCCGGCAAGGGCCCGATGTTCTCGCTCGAGGAGCGGGTGGACATCATCGAGAAGTCCATCGCGCCGCTACGCGAGACCGCCGAGATCCTGGTCCAGCCTTTCGAGGGCCTGACCATGAATTTCGCGCGGGAGGTCGGCGCCAGCGTGATCGTCCGCGGCCTGCGCGCGGTGGCCGATTTCGAGTTCGAGTTTCAGATGACCGCCATGAACCAGCAGCTCGACCGCGAGATCGAGACGGTGTTCTTCATGGCCGACCCCCGCCACCAGGCGATCGCCTCGAAGCTGGTCAAGGAGATCGCCACCCTGGGCGGCGACGTTTCGAAGTTCGTCAGCCCCTATGTGAAGGATCGGCTGATGGCCAAGGTTGGACGCGCCTGAGGGCTGGCGTCCCGGCCCATCACTGGCTACTGAGTTTTCCCCATGAAGCGTAAGACAGTGCTGACCGCCGCGTTGCTGGCGGCCCTCGCCGCGACGGCCGTGGCCCAGACTCCGCCGCCGGCCCCGCCGCCGCCTCCCGCCGGACCGCCGTCCGCCGCGGACTGGCGCACGCCCGACCCCAACGACGTCCTGGTGATCGACACCAACAAGGGCCGGATCATCGTCGAGATGGCCCCGGAGATCGCGCCGCTGCATGTGGCCCGCGTACGCGAGTTGGCCCTGGCCCACTTCTACGACGGCCTGAGGTTCTTCCGGGTCATCGACGGGTTCATGGACCAGACCGGCGACCCGCAAAACAACGGCACGGGCAGCTCCGACAAGCCCGACCTGCCGCCCGAATTCCTGTTCCGCCGCGGCCCGGAAACCCGTTTCGCCCTGGCCGCCGACCAGACTGTCGCCGAGGTCGGGTTCATCAAGACCCTGCCGGTCGCCACTCAGAGCATGATGCTGGCGCCCCTGACCAGGGACGGGAAGGTCCAGGGCTTCGTCCACTATTGCCCCGGCGTCACCGCCATGGCCCGCGGCCAGGCGGAGGACTCCGCCAACAGCCAGTTCTTCCTGATGCGCGCGCCCTATCCGCGCCTGGAGCGGCGCTACACCGCCTGGGGCCGGGTGCTGTCCGGCCAGGAGGCGGTTGTCGCCGTCAAGGTCGGCGAGCCCGTCGAGGCGCCGCAGGACTTCATGCGGACGGTGCGCCTGCTCACCGATATCCCCGAGGCCCAGCGTCCCAAGATCCGCGTGATCGACACCATGGGGACCTGGTTCAAGGGCGAGATGGCCCGGGCTCGGGCCGCGCGCGGCGCCGATTTCACGGCCTGCGATGTCAATATTCCTGTCGAGGTGAAGTGATGGACGCCGAGAACACCCTGATCATGACGCTGGAAAGCGGCCCGGTGACCATCAAGCTGCGGCCGGATCTCGCGCCCGGCCACGTGGAGCGCATCAAGGAGCTGGCCCGCGAGGGGTTCTACGACGGCGTCGTGTTCCACCGCGTGATCCCCGGCTTCATGGCGCAGGGCGGCGATCCCACCGGCACCGGTTCGGGCGGCTCCGACAAGCCCGACCTGAAAGCTGAGTTCTCCCGCGAGCCGCACGTGCGCGGGGTCTGCTCCATGGCCCGCACGGCCAACCCCAACTCGGCGAACAGCCAGTTCTTCATCTGCTTCGACGACGCCACCTTCCTCGACGGCCAGTACACCGTCTGGGGCGAGGTGACCGAGGGCATGGAGAGCATCGACGCCCTGCCCAAGGGCGAGCCCCCGCGCGCGCCGGGCAAGATCCTCTCCGTCAAGGTCGCCGCGGACGACTAGATGTGCCGCCTCGCCTGAAGGTCTTCATCACCTCGGACGGGCTTACCGACTATGTTGTCGCGGCTAGCTCCAAACCGAAGGCGCTGGACGCGTGGGGTAGCCGTCAGGACCTCTTCAAGACCGGCCTGGCGCGGGAGACCGACGATCCGGCCCTGGTGAAGGCCGCCACGGCCCAGCCGGGTGAGGTCCTGCGCCGTCCCGCCGGCGGCGTCGCGGCCCGGCTGAAGACAGCGCCGAAGCCCAAAGCGCCGCCGAAACCGGCGGGTCCCTCCAAGGCCGCGCTCAGGAAAGTCGCCGATCTGGAGGCGCGCCTTGAGGCCCTGCAGGCGGAGCAAGTCCACGAGCGCGAAGCGCTCGAAGCTCGGCACGCCAAGGCGACGGCCCGCCTGGAGGCCCAGCTCAGCGCGGCGCGACGGGCGCTAGGGTCATGACCACCGGGTAGTGGTCCGAACCCAGGCGTGGCCCGCGGACCACCTTCACCGTCGCCCAGGCCCGGCCGGCGTAGACATGGTCGATGGGCAGGATCGGGGGCAACCAACGGACGCGGTTCCATGGCTGCGCCGGCCAGGAGAACAGCGCCCGTTCGCGCCGGATCAGTCCGAACGCCTTGTCCCAGGCCCGGCGGTTGTACGACCAGGACGCGGAATTGAAGTCGCCGGTGAGGATCGCCCGGTCGCGGTCGACCTGGTCCAGAGCGGCCTTCACCCGGGCTTCCTGATACCGCTGCATCTTCGGGTCGGTCGGCCACACATGGTGCGTTCCGAGCACGGTGTAGCCAGGGAACCGCGCCATCGCCATCGGGCCCGCCGTGCTGTCGGGCGGTTCGATGCGCTCGACCGAGAGCGGCGCGTGCTTGGAGAGGATCACCACCTCGCAGTCGGCGCACCCGACGCGCCAGTCCGTCCGGGCTTTGATCAACTCAAGCAGGCTCGGGAACGGCTCGTCGA
The DNA here is from genome assembly GCA_947476555.1 of Caulobacteraceae bacterium. Lineage (GTDB taxonomy): Bacteria > Pseudomonadota > Alphaproteobacteria > Caulobacterales > Caulobacteraceae > Phenylobacterium. The sequence goes on along the minus strand of CANJRI010000092.1, from coordinate 3,847 downwards.
TCGCCACGATGTCGGGATCCTGCGCGACCAGCCAGTCCACCGTCGCCTCGGGATCGGTGTTGTGGAACCAGACGTTGAAATGGATCACCTTGATCTGACCGGGAGCGCCGTCCGCCGCCTTAGGTCCGGTGTCGCGCAGGAACTCCGGCGCTATCAGGGCCAGGCTCGAGGCCACGCCGACCGCGCCGAGGCCCAGAAGCACCGCCCGCAGGCTTCCCCGGAACGCCAGGCCCGCCAGCCCCCCCCCAAGCAGTGCGCCACCGAGCCAGATCGGCGCGAAATGCGAGAGCAGGTCCCAGCGCGGCTCGAAGGCCCCCAGGTGGGCAAGGCTCGCCGCAACCGCGCAGGCCGCCGCCGTCAGCACGGCGGGCGGCGCCAGCAACAGGTTCAGGGCGACTCGCAGCGCGCGCATCCCTCACCAGCTAGCATGGCCGCGCGCCGGCTTGACGGTTTCGGCGCCGCGTGCGTTTGACGCGCCTCCATGCGCGTCGCCGATTTCGACTTCCACCTCCCCGACGAGCGGATCGCGCTGCGACCCGTCAGCCCCCGGGATTCCGCGCGCCTGTTGGTGGTCGAGCCGGGCGCCCCGCGCCGCGACCTCGAGGTGCGCGATCTGCCCGGCCTCCTGCGGGCGGGCGACGTCCTGGTGCTCAACGACACCCGGGTGATCCCGGCCCGGTTGAAGGGCGTCCGCACTCGGGGCGAGAACCGCACCGTCGTCGAGGCCACCCTGCACAGGCGCCTCTCGCCCCATGCGTGGACCGCGTTCATGCGGCCGGGCAAGCGTCTGGCGCCCGGCGATCGGGTGGCGTTCGGCGAAAGCGGCGATCGCGCCTGCCTGGCCGCCAGCCTGGACGCCACGGTCCGCGAGAAGGGGGAGGGCGGCGAGGTCACCCTGGCCTTCGACCTTGCCGGTCCCGACCTGGACGCCGCCATCTCCGAGCGCGGGGCCATGCCGCTGCCGCCCTATATCGCGGCCAAACGGCCGGAGGATGAACAGGACCGTACCGACTACCAGACCGTCTACGCCGCCGAGGACGGCTCGGTCGCCGCGCCCACCGCGGGGTTGCACTTCACCCCGGAGTTGTTCGCCTGCCTCGCTGAAGCCGGGGTGACTATCGAAAAGGTGACCCTGCACGTCGGCGCTGGCACTTTCCTGCCGGTGAAGACCGAAGACCTCTCCGAGCACGTCATGCATGCCGAGTGGGGCGAGGTGGACGCCAGCACCGCCGAGCGCCTCAACACCGCGCGCGCGGCCGGCGGGCGCATCGTCTGCGTCGGCACCACGTCCCTGCGGCTGCTGGAAAGCGCCGCCGGCGAGGACGGCCAGGTCCGCGCCTTCCTGGGCGAGACGGCGATCTTCATCACCCCCGGCTACCGATTCCGCGCCGCCGACGGCCTGATGACCAACTTCCACCTGCCGAAGTCGACCCTGTTCATGCTGGTCTCGGCCTTCGCGGGCGTCCAGGCCATGCGGGCGGCCTACGACCACGCCATTTCCAGCGGCTATCGGTTCTACTCCTACGGTGACGCCTCCCTGCTGTGGCGGGCCGCCTGATGGGCGCTTTCCCGTTCGAGATCGCCGCCCGCGACGGCAAGGCCCGCACCGGCGTCCTGAAGACCCCGCGCGGCGACATCCGCACCCCGGCCTTCATGCCGGTCGGCACCGCCGGCACGGTGAAGGCGCTGACGGTCGATCAGGTGGCCCAGACCGGCGCCGATATCCTGCTCGGCAACACCTACCACCTGATGCTGCGGCCCTCGGCCGAGCGGGTCCGGCGGCTGGGCGGGCTGCATGAGTTCATGCGGTGGGAAAAGCCGATCCTCACCGATTCCGGCGGCTTCCAGGTCATGTCGCTGTCGAAGATCGCCAAGGTCACCGAGGAGGCGGTCACCTTCCAGAGCCACATCGACGGCTCGCGTCACGTGCTCAGCCCAGAACGCTCGATGGAGATCCAGGCCGACCTCCTGGGCTCCGACATCGTCATGCAGCTCGACGAGCTTGTGGCCCTGCCGGCGACGCCCCAGGCGGCCGCCGACGCCATGCGCCGCTCCGCTCGCTGGGGACAGAGGTCGAAGAGGGCCTTCGGGACCCGGGAGGCCCAGGCCCTGTTCGGCATCCAGCAGGGCGGGGTGGACGAGGCTCTGCGCCGCGAGTCCGCCGCGCGCCTCCAGGAGATCGGCTTCGACGGCTACGCCATCGGCGGCCTGGCGGTGGGGGAGGGACATCAGGCCATGTGCGAGGTGCTGGACTACGCTCCCTCCATGCTGCCCGACGACCGGCCCCGCTACCTGATGGGCGTGGGCAAGCCTATCGACCTGGTGGAGGCGGTCTGGCGCGGTGTCGACATGTTCGACTGCGTCCTGCCCACCCGCTCCGGCCGCCACGGCCAGGCCTGGACCTGGAACGGCGCGGTCAATCTGAAGAACGCCCGGTTCGCCGAGGACGCCACGCCGCTCGACCCGGAAAGCGCCTGTCCGGCGTCGTCAAGTTACACGAAGGCGTATCTTCATCACCTTGTGAAATCCGAAGAAATTCTCGGACAGGTGCTTCTGTCCTGGCACAACCTCGCCTTCTTCCAGGCGCTGATGGCCGAGATGCGCGCCGCTATCGCCGAGGGGCGGCTCGCGGCGTTCCGGGCGGCGTTCGCGGCGCGTCAACCGGTTGCCGCGTCGGAAAGCGCGGGCTGAACCGGCCGCCGTCGGGCTGCTCGCCCGGAATGGTCTGCACCGGCATCGCGGCGCGCTCGTGCGAGGGCGTGGCGGGCGGCGAGCAGCCCCGCGCCTCGCCCAGCCCCTTCAGATAGGCCCGTCGCACGGCGCCGGAGATGATCGCGTCGCGCACCAGCCGGTCGTGCCGCTCCGCCCCGGAGAGCCAGCGCACCCAGCCGCGGAACGGGATGGCGTCGGACGCTAGCCCCGCCGCGACCCCCAGGGCGGTCTGACGGCCGCGTTCCAGCATGTCGTCGTCTTCCACCCGGATCAGGTCGATGTCCGGCCCCAGGGCCTCGTCCAGCGGGGTGATCAGGCCCATCAATTGCGGGCACCGGTAGTTGCGCGGCGGCCGGGCATAGGGGTCGGCCATGGCCTGGTGCAGGACATCCGGGATCTTGGCGCGCAGGATGTTGAGGTCCCGCAGCGGCGCGGTGGCGGCGCCCTCCAGGCTTTCGCGCTTGATCTCGTCGCTGGTCTTCATCTGCGGTTCGGCGCTGGCCGAAGGCGGCGGCGGAAGCCGGTTCTGCGCCAGGGACGGACCGGCCGCGGCCGCGAGGGCCACGCTGAGGAGAAGGCAACGCATGCGGCCAGCTTAGCGGGCCTTGCGGCGTTGTTAAGGCCACGCGGCCTTGCGTGGGCTGGCGGCAGTCTCTAGGACCGCGATGCGTCGCGGGCCGGTAGCTCAGCGGTAGAGCATTCGACTTTTAATCGAATGGTCGTGGGTTCGATCCCCACCCGGCCTACGACGACATCCCTTGGATCACCCGGCCGCCGGGGTTCGATCCCCGCAGCCTAGGCGAGATCGAACGCCGCGCGCCATTGCAGGCCCTCGGGCGGGTAGCTCAGGCTGACCTCGGGATGAAACCGGCGGCTGAGGCCCCGCTCCAGGAGGTTGCTGCCGAAGCCGCGCCGGCCGGGCGGCGACACGGGCGGGCCGCCCTGCTCGCGCCATTCCAATTCCAGCCGCCGTACCTTGCGCCTCCACTGTACGTCGTCAGATGTTTTGAGACAGGTGGGGTCCGGATTTAGCGGAGAGATGGCCTCATCTGGGGTTGATATTTAGGCGGCGATTTTGCGGTGTTGCAAGCGCCGATGTTGGATGGTCTGGCGTTTGATGTGGGCCCGTTCACGC
>CANJRI010000091.1 GCA_947476555.1 Caulobacteraceae bacterium | reverse complement strand
GCCGCTGCGGACGCCGCCGCCGCCGCGGGCGAGGTCGCCGCGCCTGCGGACGCCGCGCCGGCCGCCCCCGCCGAGAAGCACTAAGCTTCCACGGGCTTTCGCGTTACGGAGGGCCGCCCCCGCAAAGGGGCGGCCCTTTTGCTTTTCGCCGCATGACCACACCCAGCCCCCTCGAGTGGACCGCCGACGGCCAGCCCCGCTCGCGGCTGTTCGGCGACGTCTATTTCTCCGCCGAGGATGGCCTGGCGGAGAGCCGGGCGGTGTTCCTGCAGGGCTGCGGCCTTCCCGGGGCCTGGGCTGGGCGGCGGCGTTTCGTGGTCGGCGAGCTGGGGTTCGGCACCGGCCTGAACATCGCCGCGCTCCTGGACCTCTGGAGCCGGTCGCGGCCGGCGGGCGGGCAGCTCCACATCTTCAGCGTCGAGGCCTTTCCGATCAGCGCCGAGGAAGCCGCGCGGGCCCTGGCCCGATGGCCGGAACTCGCCGCCGTCTCCAGCCTGCTCACGGCCCGTTGGCCGGGCCGGGCGAGGGGCGTCCACCGGATCGAGCTGCCCGAGGTCTCGGCCATCGTCGACGTGGCGGTCCAGGAGGTGGGCCCCGCCCTGGCGGGCTGGTCCGGGCGCGCCGACGCCTGGTTCCTCGACGGCTTCGCCCCCGCCGCCAACCCCGACATGTGGACGGACGAGATCCTGGCCCTGGTCGGCGCCCGCTCGGCGCCCGGGGCGCGGGCCGCGACCTTCACCGTCGCCGGCCAGGTGCGGCGGGGCCTCGCCGCCGCCGGGTTCACGGTGGAGAAACGCCCCGGGTTCGGCCGCAAGCGCGAGCGCCTGGAAGCCCTGCTTCCGGGATTTGCCTCAGATCCGCCGTTCCCCCGCGTGGCCATCGTCGGCGCCGGGATCGCCGGAGCCGCCGCCGCGCGAGCGGTCAGGGCCCTGGGCGGCGCGCCCGTCCTGATCGAAGCCGACGGTCCCGGGGCCGGCGCCTCCGGCAACCCCGCGGCGCTCGTCACCCCCCGGCTCGACGCGGGTCTCGGGGACACGGCCCAACTCTTCGCCCGCGCCTTCGGGCGCGCGGTGGCGCTCTACCGATCCCTGCCGGGCGCGGTGGTGTCGGCGGGCGTGCGGCAACTCGGGATGGCGGAACGCGACCCGGACCGGTTCGCCCGGGTGGCCGCCTCCGACCTGTTTGAGCCTGGAACCCTGGCCCTTGCCGATCCGGCCGTCCTTGAGCTGACCGAGGCTCTCGCAGTGGAGCCCGCCGCCATCCTGGACGCCTGGGCGGCCGAGGTGCGGCGTGCCGTGGTGGGCGGGCTCACCCGCGAGGGCGCGGCCTGGCGCCTGCTGGACGGCGAGGGCGGCGTGATCGCCGAGGCCGAAGTGGTGATCCTGTGCGCCGGCCTGGCCTCGCGGGACCTGGTCGCCGGGCTGCCGCTCAGCGCGGTGCGCGGCCAGGCGAGCTGGACGACCCAGTGGGCCGGCGACGTCCAGGCGTCGGCCTGGGGCGGCTATGTCCTGCCCGCCGGCCAGGGCGTCCTGTTCGGCGCCACCCACGACCGGGACGACGAGGCCGTCGATGTCCGACCCGGCGATCACCAGCGCAACCTCCAGACCCTCGCCGTCGCCTTCCCCGATATGGCCCGCGCGCTGGCCGACGCGCCCTTGCAGGGCCGCGCAGGGATCCGGGCGGTTACGCCCGACCGCCTGCCCCTCGCGGGGCCGCTCGGCGAGGGCCTGTTCGTCCTGGCGGGGTTCGGCGGCCGGGGGTTTTCGCTGGCTCCGCTGCTGGCGGAGCATGTGGCCGCCCTGGCGCTGGGCGCGCCTTCGCCGCTTCCCCTGGGCCAGGCCGAACTGGTGGATCCGGCCCGTTTCACCCGCCGCGCGGCCCGGCGGGGTGGTTCCTAGACCGGTTTCGGGTACCTATATCGCCGAGTCTCGGGGGACGAGACCTGAGGAACGACACATGACTTGGAAGATCGCCCTGGCCGCCATCGGCCTGGTCGCGCTGGGCGCCGTCCCCTCCGCCTCGGCGCGCTCGCCGATGGAGCCGGCCGCCGACAAACCCGCCCGAGCCTGCTTCTGGACCCGAAGCGTCAATGGCTTCGCCGCCGCCGACGACAGGATCGTTTACCTCCGTGTCGGGGTGCGGGACGTCTACGAACTGCAGATGCTCGGTCCCTGTTACGACCTCGACTGGGCCAACGCGATCGGCATTCGCAATCGCAGCGGCAGCGGCAGGGTCTGCACCGGTCTGGACGCCGACATCATCTCCCCCAGCCTGAGCGGGCCCCAGCGCTGCCCGGTCAGGACGGTGCGGAAGCTCACCCTCACGGAGGCGGCGGCGCTGCCGAAGGGTTCGCAGCCGTAGACGCCCGTTGCGCACGGCCCGTCGCCCGGCGTACCGAGGGGCGACGGAGGCCCGATCTTGACCACTGAGTCCGCGCCCAAGCCGGCGTCCGGCGCGCTGGAGCCGCTACGCGAGCCGGCTTTCCGGCGCCTTTGGATCGCCAACGTCGCCAGCAATATCGGCCAGATGATCGCCGGCGTCGGCGCCGCCTGGACGATGACCGAACTGGCCGGCCGGGCCGACATGGTCGCCCTGGTCCAGACCGCCCAACTGGCGCCGGTCATGCTGCTCGCCCTGCCGGCCGGAGCGGTGGCCGACATGTTCGACCGCCGCAAGGTCGCCCTGGTCTCGCTGTCCCTGGCCCTGGCGGGCGCCACGGTCATGTCCGTACTCGCCGGCCTGCAGATGTTGAACCCGGCGCTGATCCTGGCCCTGACCTTCCTCATGGGGTCGGCCATGGCGGTCTACAACCCGTCCTGGCAGGCCTCGGTGAGCGGCCAGGTGCCCTCCAGCCAGGTGGCCGCGGCCATCGCCTTGAAGACCGTGGGCTTCAACGTCGCCCGCAGCATCGGCCCGGCGATCGGCGGCCTAGTGGTGGTGCTGGCCGGGCCGACGCCGGCCTTCGCCCTCAACGCCCTGCTCCTCGTGCCGCTCATGGTGGTCTTCTGGCGGTGGCGCCAGGTCGCCGAGTCGCCGCGCCTGCCGCCGGAGCGGCTGGGCGGCGCCATCATCGCGGGGGTGCGGTACGTCGCCAATTCGCCAGCCATCCGCGGGGTCCTGTGCCGGACCCTGATCACCGCCGTCCTCGGCGGATCCCTCTATGGGCTGCTGCCGCTCATCGCCCGCGATCTGCCGGGCGGGGACGCGAGCACCTATGGCCTGCTGCTCGGCTCGTTCGGGGTGGGGGCCATCACCGGGGCGGTCGCCTCGACGCGCCTGCGGACCTTGTTCTCGTCGGAATCCATGGTCCGGTTCATGGCCATCACCACCGCCGCGGCCCTGGGCGTGATGGCGATCAGCAACATCCTGCTGCTCACCCAGCTGGCCCTGCTGCTGGCCGGCGCGGCCTGGATGATCGGGACGACGACGTTCAACGTCTCGGTGCAGGTCGCTGCGCCGCGATGGGTTGCGGGCCGCGCCGTGGCGATGTTCCAGGCCGCCATGGCCGGGGGTCTGGCGATCGGCAGCGGGGTCTGGGGCATGCTGGCCCAGGCGCTGGGTCATGAGACCGCCCTGCTGATCTCCGGCGTCTCACTCGCCCTTTCCACCGTCATCGGCCTGTGGCTGCCGCTGCCCTTGCGCGCCAGGCCCGCGGTGGAGGCCGAGACCCTGCCCGAGCCGGACGTGGGGATGGCGCTGACGCCGCGATCGGGACCGATCCAGGTCGAGATCGAGTACCGGGTCCCTCGCCCCAAGGCGCGGGCCTTCTGGCTGTTCATGCAGCAGGTGGGGTTCGGGCGCCGGCGCAACGGCGCCTACGACTGGTCTCTGGCCCGCGACATCGCCGAGCCCGAGGTGTGGGTGGAGTCCTACTCCTGCCCCACCTGGCTGGATTACCTGCGGCAACGCAGCCGAACCACCCAGGCCGAGCGGGACCTGCATCAACGGGCCCGCGAATTCCAGGTCGAGGACCAGCCCATCCGCATTCGCCGGCGCCTGGAACGGCCCTTCGGGTCGGTCCGGTGGCGTGACGACGCGCCCGACCGCGGCTTCGATGTGGCACCCTTGAGCGGGCCCGGCGCCTAGGGGCCGGCCGAGCGCTCAGTCCGTTCTGACGCGCCTCGTCGGCTCGGCGCCCGGCCAAGGATCGGGATCTCCGCGATCGCTGCGATCGGCGCAGGTCAGGAGCTTTCCGGCGACCTCCAGGAATTCACCGATGACCTCCGGGCTTTGGGCTCTGTGCGCCAGGTCGTAGGTGGCCTCGGCCAGGGTGCGGCACTCGGTGGCGCAACCCGACCTGGGTTTGAGCTTGGTCATGCGAACTCCCCACGAATCCCCGCCCGCAGGGTCCCCAAAGGGGTGTCACAAATCTGACATACGTAAAAGAGGATGGTGGACGCGACAGGGATCGAACCTGTGACCCCCTCGATGTCAACGAGGTGCTCTCCCGCTGAGCTACGCGTCCAGACCGTGGTCTCGGGAAGCCGGGCATATAACGGCCGACCCGTACCGGCGCAAGCCGCACAGGTGGCCTCAGGCCGCCATCATCCGTTCCACCTCGGTGACGATCTCGCGCAGGTGGATGGGCTTGGACAGCACCTTGGCGCCGGCCGGGGCCTTGTCGCCGGCCGCCAGGGCCACGGCCGCGAAGCCGGTGATGAACATGATCCGCAGGCCCGGATGCTTGGCCGCCGCCTGGCGGGCCACCTCGATTCCGTCGAGTCCCGGCATGACGATGTCGGTCAGCAGCAGGTCCCAGCTTTCGTCCAGATGGGTCACCGCCTCATCGCCGTCGGCGCAGGCGGTCACCTCATAGCCGGCCCGTTCCAGGGCCCTGGCCAGGAAGCCGCGCAGGGAGTCGTCGTCTTCGGCGAGGAGGATTCGGGGCATTGGCGGGCGCGACTCGGGGTTGATCGGCAAGCTTAGGGAGCCAACCGTAAATCCGCGATGAACCCTTTGACCGAAACCGGGGGTCAGCGTTCTATGCGCGGTCATGAACGCGTTGGAGCCCGTATCCGCCTGGGACACGGCCGCAGAAGGTGCGGCCTACGCCCTGCGACGGGCTGCGCCGGCCGGCGAGCCGCCCCCGACTCCCCTGGTGTTCGCCTCGCCGCACTCCGGCCGGGAGTATCCCGAGGACATGATGTCGGCGGCCGCCCTGGACCCGGTGAGCATCCGGCGCTCCGAGGACGCCCTGGTGGACGAGCTCATCGAGGCGGCGCCCGGCCTCGGGGCCTCGACCCTGGCCGCCCGCTACGCCCGGGCCTACATCGACCTGAACCGCGAACCCTTCGAGCTCGATCCCGGCATGTTCGCCGACGAGCTGCCGATCTTCGCCAGGGCGCGCACGGCGCGGGTGGCGGCGGGCCTGGGCGCCATCGCCCGCGTGGTCTCCGAGGGCCAGGAGATCTATTCCCGCAAGCTCACCTTCGCGGAGGCGCGGCAGCGGATCGACACCGCCCACCGGCCCTACCACCTCGCCCTGCAGGGGCTGCTCGCCGAGGCCCAGGCCGCCCACGGCTTCGCCATCCTCATCGACTGGCACTCCATGCCCTCCGCGGCGGCGAAGGCCGGCGGACGCGGCCGCCCGTGCGATATCGTGCTGGGCGACCGGTTCGGCGCGGCCTGCGGTCCGGCCCTGCCCAGCCGCGTGGAGCGCGAGCTGGAGGATCTCGGCTACCGCGTCACCCGCAACACCCCCTACGCCGGCGGCTACACCACCGAGCACTACGGACGACCGTCGGGGCGCGTGCATGCGCTTCAGATCGAGCTCAACCGCGCCCTCTACCTGGACGAGGTCACCCTGACGCCCAGCGCCGGGCTGTCGCAGCTGAAGGCGGACCTCGCCGTCCTCACCCAAGCGCTCGCGACGACCGATTGGAGCGCGCTGCGCGGGCGCTAGAGCCTTTCCGGTTCAGGAGACCTGAACTGGATAAAAAGGCTCGATTCTTAATGTTTGGAGCGTGACGGGCGCCGGAACGGGGTCCCACTTCCGGCTGTCACGCTGGGAGGCCAAAAAAAACCGCGCCCGAAGGCGCGGTAGTTATTAGGGAGGAAACGCCCCGAAGGGCAATTTCAGTATACGCTGCACTGCACCATAGAGCAAGGGCGAATGCTAAAGTTTGTTGGCCCGCGCTTCTGAAATGGCAGTTTTCCTTTAAAATACAAATGATTGGGTAACGCCGTAAATATGCGGCCTTAGGTGCGACGCACAACGGGCTAGCGGCGCGGCGCGCACTCCCCTACAAGCGCGCACCTTTTGGCTCGAAGCTGCCCCACATGTCCCTCCGAAATATCGCCATCATCGCCCACGTCGACCACGGCAAGACCACGCTGGTTGACCAGCTGCTCGCCCAGTCGGGTGTCTTCCGCGCCAACGAGGCGACGGTGGAACGGGCGATGGATTCCAACGATCAGGAGCGCGAGCGCGGGATCACCATCCTGGCCAAGTGCACCAGCGTGCTCTGGCACGGCGAGGCGGGCGAGACCCGCATCAACATCATCGACACCCCCGGCCACGCCGACTTCGGCGGCGAGGTCGAGCGTATCCTGGGCATGGTGGATGGCTGCGTCATCCTGGTGGACGCCGAAGAAGGCGTCATGCCCCAGACCAAGTTCGTGCTGGGCAAGGCGCTGAAGATGGGGCTGCGCCCGATCCTCTGCCTCAACAAGGTCGACCGGCCGCACGCCGATCCCGACCGCATCCTGAACGACGCCTTCGACCTGTTCGCGGCCATGGGCGCGACCGACGAACAGCTCGACTTCCCGCACATCTACGCCTCGGGCAAGAACGGCTGGGCGACGATGGATCTGGCCAAGCCCAACGACAACCTGGCCCCCCTGTTCGACCTGATCGTCAAGCACGTGCCGGAACCGGCGGTGGTCCAGAACAAGGACAAGCCGTTCCAGATCCTGTCCGTGTTGATCGAGAACGACCCGTTCCTGGGCCGGCTGCTCACCGGCCGCATCCAGTCGGGCAAGGCCACGCCCGGCATGGCCATCCACGCCCTGAGCCTGGACGGCAAGGAGATCGAGCGCGGCCGGATCACCAAGGTGCTGGCCTTCCGCGGCCTGAAGCGCCAGCCGATCGACGACGCCGAGGCGGGCGACATCGTCGCCATCGCCGGACTTTCCAAGGCCACCGTGGCCGACACCCTCTGCGCCATGGAGGTCACCGAGGCCCTGCCGGCCCAGCCCATCGACCCCCCGACCATCTCCATGACCGTGTCGGTGAACGATTCGCCCCTCGCCGGGCGCGAGGGCGACAAGGTGCAGAGCCGGGTGATCGCCGCCCGCCTGCAGAAGGAAGCCGAGTCCAACGTCGCCATTCGGGTGACCGAGACCGCCGAGCGGGACGCCTATGAGGTGGCCGGGCGCGGCGAGCTGCAGCTGGGCGTGCTCATCGAGAGCATGCGCCGCGAGGGCTTCGAGGTGTCCATTAGCCGGCCCCGCGTGGTCTTCCAGCAGGACCCGGAGACCGGCGAGCGGATGGAGCCCATCGAGGACGTCATGATCGACGTCGACGACGAGTTCACCGGCATCGTCATCGAGAAGCTGTCGGCCCGGAAGGCCGAGCTGAAGGACATGGGCCCGTCGGGCGCCGGCAAGACCCGGATCAGCCTCATGAGCCCGTCGCGCTCGCTGATCGGCTACCAGGGCGAGTTCCTGACCGACACCCGCGGCTCGGGCGTGCTGAACCGTGTGTTCAGTCACTACGAACCGCACAAG
>CANJRI010000090.1 GCA_947476555.1 Caulobacteraceae bacterium | reverse complement strand
GAGGCCAGCTTCTTGCGCAGCTTGCAGATGAAGACGTCGATGATCTTCAGCTCCGGCTCGTCCATGCCGCCATAGAGGTGGTTGAGGAACATCTCCTTGGTCAGGGTCGTGCCCTTACGCAAGGAGAGCAGCTCCAGCATCTGGTATTCCTTGCCGGTCAGGTGAACGCGGATGCCGTTCACGTCGACGGTCCTGGCGTCGAGGTTGACCGTGATGTCGCCGGTCTTGATGACCGATTGGGCGTGGCCCTTGGAACGGCGGACCACCGCGTGGATGCGGGCGACCAGCTCATCCTTGTGGAAGGGCTTAGTCATGTAGTCGTCGGCGCCGCCGGTGAAGGTCTTCACCTTGGTCTCGATCTCGGAGGTGCCCGAGAGGATCATCACCGGGGTGTTGATCTTGCCGACGCGGAGGGTGCGCAGCACATCGAGGCCGCTCATGTCGGGCAGGTTCAGGTCGAGCAGGATGAGGTCGTAATCGTAGATCTTGCCTAGATCGACGCCCTCTTCCCCGAGGTCCGTCGTATAGACGTTGAAGCCGTCCGACTTCAGCATCAGCTCGATGCTCTGAGCCGTGGCGCTGTCATCTTCGATCAACAGTACGCGCATTCTGCTCTCCACTTACGGCCCGCGAACTGAGCGAAATCCGGGGAATCCGCTCGAAGCCTCGCAACAACTTGCCAGCGAGTTAATTTAAGACTGGTTAATGGGCTGGCCCCTCGCAGAGAATCGTTAATCTGATTTTCGAATCCGACTCAAGGCGGCCTGACGGGCCGGGGAGTCGCACCCCCGTTGAATCTTTTGTGATTGGACGCGGTCCGCGAACCAATGGGCGGGAACGGGGGCGGCCGCTGGTCCGTTTCACAGGTTCATTCACACGAAGGTGACCCATGACCGACATGCCCGCCACGACCACGACCGGCCGTATGGAAGGCCTCAAGACCCAGGCCATGACGTACCTCGACAAGGCGCGCCCCCTGGCGAAACCCGCGGTGGCCTTCGTCGCCCGCCGACCGCGCATGCTGATGGGCCTGGGCGCCCTGGGCGTCGTCGGCCTGGTGGCCTGGATGAACCGGGAGAAGATCGCCCGTGTCGCCAGCCCGATGATCGACACCGGGATGGAGAAGTGCGCCGAGCTCTACGACCGCATGCCGTGGAAGGCCAAGGCCGACGCCGCGACGGACGACGACGGCACGATCCTGCACTGACTAGGCCTGCACGGACCAGACATCCACAGATTGGGCCCATGCCGAATGACTAGGGTCCCCTTCGGGGACAGGCGCGGGTTTTTCTTCACGCCCCCTTAAGCCCGGGCCAGGGATTCTACCCACCTGGCTTGAGGGGTGTTCGTGCAGAGTCTGGTCGCCGCCGTGGAGCGGCTCGATCCCTTGACGGTGTTCGGCCGCGTGGCCGCCGTGAACGGCCTTCTGATCGAGGCCCGCGGCGGGCTCACGCGCCTGTCGGTGGGCGCGCGCGCCGAGATCGGCCGGCACGCCGCTGAGCCGCTGGTCGCCGAGGTGGTGGGCTTCCGCGACACCCGCGCCCTGCTGATGCCGTTCGGCCCCGTGGAGGGCGTCGCGCCAGGCGCCGAGATCCGCATCGAGCCTCAGGGTTCCGCCGTGCGTCCGACCAAGGCCTGGCTGGGCCGGATCATCGACGCCTTCGGCAATCCCATCGACGGCAAGGGGCCTCTGCCCCAGGGCTTGGCCGGCTATCCGCTCAGGGCCGCGCCGCCGGCCGCCCACGCCAGGGCCCGGGTCGGCGAACGGCTGGACCTGGGCGTGCGGGCCATGAACGTCTTCACCACCTGCTGCCGGGGCCAACGGCTCGGCGTCTTCGCCGGCTCCGGCGTGGGCAAGTCGGTGCTGCTCTCGATGCTGGCCAAAAACGCCGAGTGCGACGCGGTGGTGGTGGGCCTGATCGGCGAGCGGGGCCGTGAGGTCCGCGAATTCATCGAGGAGACCCTGGGCGAGGAGGGGCTGAAGCGCGCGGTGGTGGTGGTCGCCACCTCCGATGAGCCGGCCCTGAAGCGGCGCCAGGCCGCCTACATGACCCTGGCCATCGCCGAGTACCTGCGCGACCAGGACCTGGAGGTGCTGTGCCTGATGGACAGCGTCACCCGGTTCGCCATGGCCCAGCGCGAGATCGGCCTGGCGGCCGGCGAGCCGCCGACCACCAAGGGCTACACCCCCACGGTCTTCACCGAGCTGCCGAAGCTGCTGGAGCGGGCCGGGCCGGGCCCGATCCGCCCCGACGGCACGCGGGCGGGGCCGATCACCGGCCTGTTCACCGTGCTGGTGGACGGCGACGACCACAATGAGCCGATCGCCGACGCGGTGCGCGGCATCCTCGACGGGCATATCGTGATGGAGCGGGCGATCGCCGAGCGCGGCCGGTTCCCGGCGATCAATGTGCTGAAGTCCATCAGCCGGACCATGCCGGCCTGCCAGCAACCGCATGAGCGCGAGGTCGTCTCGCAGGCGCGCCAGACACTGGCCGCCTACGCCAATATGGAAGAGCTGATCCGGATCGGGGCCTACCGGGCGGGGGCCGACCCGCTGATCGACCGGGCGATCCGGCTCCACCCGGCGCTGGAGGCCTTCCTGTCGCAGAGCCCGGACGACGCCACTAGCCTCGGCGAGTGCTTCGCCGGCATGGCCATGATCCTGGGCGACGACGCATGACCTGGGCCCACTCGCTCATCAAGCTGGCCGGCTACGAGGTCGAGGTGCTGCAGAAGCGCCTGTCAGAGATCGTCGACCGGCGGCTGGCGCGGGAAGCCGCTGTCGCGCGGCTGGTGCTGGAGGCCGACGTCGAGAAGGCGCGGGCGATCCGCGAGCCGGAGGCGACTCACGGGCTGGGCGCCTACCTGGAAGGCGTGAAGCAGCGGCGGGCGGCGATCCAGGCCGAGATCGTGGCGATCCAGCTGGAGGAGGCGGGGGCCCGCGACGCCCTGGCCCAGGCCTTCGAGGCGCAGAAGAAGTACGAGCAGGTGGCCGAGACGGCCCGGGTGGTGGAGGCCAAGGCCGCCGGCCGACGGGAAACCGCGGCCCTGGACGAGCTCGGGATGCGGAAGGCCGCGGGGCGGTAATTCACGGCTTGGGTCCCGGCATTCGCCGGGATGAGCGGATTATGTGGGCTAGCGCCCCTGGCGCTCGTCCTCGGCCTGCTGGCGCAGGGCGGCCAGATCGTCGCTGATCTTGAAGATCGTCACGTAGAACTCGCAGAACGAGCGCCACAGCAGCACGCCGGCGGCCACGCCCAGCAGGCCGACGGCCAGCATCACCAGGGCCAGCAGCACGCCGAGGATCGAGGCTTCGCGGATGGCGATCCCGACGGTGGCGCCCAGCACCCCGAAGGCGCCGACGCCGATAATGCCGAGACCGGCCCAATAGACCAGGTGGACGACCTGGTTGGTCATCATCCGTTCGAAGGTGAGCAGGTCCCAGACGAACTGCGCGCCTTGCCCCTGGGGTCGTGTGGAAGCTCGCCGCATCAAAATCGACTCGTTGCGGGCCGGCGCGGCCCATCGGTCCAGACCGCTACCAGCCGGGGGCGGGCGCGTCTAGGCGATGGCGTGTTCAGATCGCCCCCACCGTCTTCAGACGGGCGCGAGGGTGGATCTCGTTCTGGCTCATCACCGGGGTCTGGCCGCGGAACCGCTCGACGATGGAGCGGACATAGGGCCGCAGGGTGGGGCTGGTGAGCAGGATCGGGCTGTCGCCGGCCAGGGCGGCGCGCTCGAAGGTCTCGCGAACCCCCCGGATGAAGTCCTGGAGCTTGGAGGGGGCCAGGGCCAGCTGCTTGTCCTCGCCCGAGCCGATCAGGGCGTCGGCGAAGTCGGCCTCCCAGTCGGGGGAGAGGGTGACGATGGGCAGGGCCCCGTCGTCGCCCTTGTAGGCGTGGCAGAGCTGGCGGGCGAGGCGGGCGCGGACCTGCTCGACCAGCAGGGTGATGGAGCTGGTGTGGGGTGCGGCCTCGCCGACCCCTTCCAGGATGGCCGGCAGGTCACGCACCGACACCCGCTCGCGCAGCAGGGCCTGGAGCACGCGCTGGACGGTGGTGACGCTGGCGATGGCGGGGATCAGGTCCTCCACCAGCTTCTTCTGCTCGGCGGGCAGGTCGGCGAGCAGCTTCTGGACCTCGGCGTAGGAGAGCAGGTCCGGCATGTTCTCCTTGAGGATCTCGGTCAGGTGGGTGGTGAGCACCGTGGCCGGATCGACGATGGTGTAGCCCTGGAAGGTGGCCTCCTCGCGCAGGGAGTCGTCGATCCAGGTGGCGGGCAGGCCGAACGCCGGCTCCTTCACATGCTCGCCGGGGATGTCCACCTGGCCGCCGCGCGGGTCCATGGCCATCAGCTGGCCGAGCCGCACCTCGCCGGCCCCGGCCTCCATCTCCTTGATGCGGATGGCGTAGCCCTGGGAGGGCAGGCGCATATTGTCGAGGATGCGCACGGAAGGCATCACGAAGCCGTAGTCGGCGGCGAGCGTGCGGCGCAGGGCCTTGATCTGGTCGGTGAGCCGGCGGCCCTCCAGGTCGTTGATCAGGGCCAGGAGGCCATAGCCCAGCTCGATCTTGATCTCGTCGATGGCCAGGGTCTGGGAGATCGGCTCGTCCTGGTCGTCCGGCAGCGCCGGCGCGGCGGTGTCGGAGGCCACGGGCTCGGGCGGGGCGTGGGCCCGTTTCCAGGCCAGGGCGCCGGCGCCCAGCGACAGGGCGGCGAAGGGGATGATCGGCATGCCGGGGATCAGGGCCAGCACGCCGGCGGCGGCGGCGACCATTCCCAGGCTGATGGGGTTGGTGGCCAGCTGGGCGATCAGCGCCTTGTCGGCCGAGCCCTCGACGCCGGCCTTGGAGACCAGGAAGCCGGCTGCGATGGAGATGATCAGGGCCGGGATCTGGCTGACCAGGCCATCGCCGATGGTCATCAGGGTGTAGGTCGAGAACGCCTGGCCGATGGGCAGGCCATGCTGCAGGGTGCCGATCAGCACCCCGCCGATGACGTTGATCGCCACGATCATCAGGCCGGCCATGGCGTCGCCGCGCACGAACTTGGAGGCGCCGTCCATGGCCCCGAAGAAGGTGCTTTCCTGCTCCAGCTCCTTGCGGCGCTTCTTGGCCTCGTCCTGGTCGATCAGGCCGGCCGACAGATCGGCGTCGATGGCCATCTGCTTGCCGGGCATGGAGTCCAGGGTGAAGCGCGCCGCCACCTCGGCGATCCGCCCCGAGCCCTTGGTGATGACCACGAAGTTCACCACCACCAGGATGGCGAAGACGATCACCCCGATGACGAAGCTGCCGCCCATCATCAGCTTGCCGAAGGTCTCGATGACGTGGCCGGCGCCGTGGACGCCCTCGTGGCCGTGGCTGAGGATCAGCCGCGTCGAGGCGATGTTGAGGCCCAGCCGATAGAGGGTGGCCACCAGCAGCACTGTCGGGAAGGCGGTGAACTCCAGCGGCTTCTTGATGAGCAGCGAGGTCATCAGGATCAGCACCGAGGAGGCGATCGAGAGGGCCAGCAGCCCGTCCAGCATGAAGGCTGGGACCGGCAGGATCAGCAGGACGACGATGCCGACCGCCATCGCCACTTCGCCACGCGCCACCCAGCCCCACATGTCGCGGGCGGAGGGCGCGGCGGCGGCGAACCGCGTGGAGAAGTTGGCGTCGGCCACGGCTAGGCTGCGCTGGCGCCCATCTGCGGCGCGGGCACGGAGACCCCGGCCTCAGTGTATTCCTTCAGCTTGTTGCGCAGGGTGCGGATCGAGATGCCGAGGATGTTGGCGGCGTGGGTGCGGTTGCCCAGGCAATGCTGCAGGGTGTCGATGATCAGCTGCTGCTCCATCTCGGCCACGGTCTGGCCGACGAAGGCGTGCTGGGCGGTCTCGGCGGCGAGGGAGGCCGCCTGGGCGGTGCGCGCCGCCGGATCGGCCGGCGCGAGGGGCTGGCCGTCGGGCAGGCGGACGGCGTGCTCGTCGATCTCCGGGCCGGAGGCCAGCAGCACCGCGCGGTGCATGGCGTTCTCCAGCTCGCGCACGTTGCCGGGCCAGCGGTGCCCGGCCAGGCGGCGGCGGGCTTCCGCCGAGAGGGCCTTTTCCGGCACGCCGTTGGCGGCCGCGTATTTCTTCACGAAGAATTCGGCCAGGGCGATCACGTCGCCGGGCCGCTCGCGCAGGGCCGGCAGGCGCAGGTTCACGACGTTGAGGCGATAGAGCAGGTCCTCGCGGAACGTGCCGTCCTTCACCGCCTGGACCAGGTCGCGGTTGGAGGTGGCGAGGATGCGGATGTCCACCTTCACCGGCTTGGAGCCGCCCACGCGGTCGATCTCGCGCTCCTGGACGGCGCGCAGCAGCTTGGCCTGCAGGCGGCCATCCATCTCCGAGACCTCGTCCAGCAGCAGGGTGCCGCCGCTGGCCTCCTCGAACTTGCCGATCCGGCGGGCGAGGGCGCCGGTGAAGGCGCCCTTCTCGTGGCCGAAGAGTTCGCTCTCCAGCAGGTTCTCGGGGATGGCGGCGCAGTTGACCGAGATGAACGGCCGGCTCGCCCGGCGGGACTTCTGGTGGACGTAGCGGGCGATGACTTCCTTACCGACGCCGCTCTCGCCGGTGATCAGGATCGAGGCGTCGGAGGCGGCGACCTGGTCTGCCAGCTTGATGACCGCCTCCATCGAGGGATCGCGGACCACCATGGGGCGGTTGTCGTCGGACACCGCGGCCAGCACCGCGGCGATCAACTCGGCCTCCGGCGGCAGGGGGATGAACTCCTTCGCCCCGGCGCGGATCGCATCGGCCGCCCGGCGGGGATCGGCCCCGACGCCGCAGGCCACGACCGGGACCCGGATGCGCTCGGCCTCGTTGGCGGCGATCAGGGCGCCGATGTCGAGCTCGTAGTCGACCATCAGCAGGTCCGCGCCCTGACCGGCGCGGAGGGCGTGGGTGGCCGCCTCGACGGTCTCGACGTGACTGACCTTGGCGCCGCGGCGCTCATGGCCATCTTCACGGCGGTGGCGAGCTGTCCGCTCAATTTGCCTACGACCAGAAGCCGCATGGGGGTGTTCTCCTCGTGCGTTGCGCGCCTTAAGCTTGCGCGTCGCCGTCCTTGATGATTTCGGTCATGGTCACGCCCAGCCGATCGTCGACGATGACGACCTCGCCGCGGGCCACCAGGCGGTTGTTCACATAGATGTCGATGGCCTCGCCGACCTTGCGGTCCAGTTCGAGGACGCTGCCCGAACCCAGCTCGAGCAGCTGGGCGACGGAGAGGCTGGAGCGGCCGAGCACCGCCGAGATCGAGACCGGCACGTCGAACACCGGCGTCAGGTCCCCGGCGGACTTGCCCTCCTCCGACATGGCGACCTGCGGCAGACCGCCTTCCTCGGGCGCGAACTCGTCGAGTTTGAGGTCTTCCTTCACGTCGGCCTGGGGTTCGTCTTCGGACATGGCTTTAGCTTTCGCTGCCGGGGATCAGGGGTTCTGCGTGCAGACCCTCGGCCGCCAGGGCGGCAGCCAGGGCCTGGGTGACGCGGTCGGCGGCGACGGCCGGGTCGTAGGCCGCCGAGCCGTCGCCGAAATCGAGAGTGAAGGCGTGGGCGCCGAAAGCCGCGTCGGCCTTGACCTGGATGGCGCCCTCGAAGCCGATGCCCCGCGCAGCGGCCTCCAGCACGTCCTGCAGCCCGGCGGCGAGCTCGGGCGCGGCGGCCACCACCAGACGCGGCTGGGCCTCGATCTCGCGGGCCAGCGCCTCAATGGCGGCGCGGACCGGCGCCTCGGGGAAGCGCTCCAGCGCGGCGTCGGCGATGGCCCTGGCGCAGGCCAGGGCGAGGTCGGCCGAGCCGACGCGGTGGTCGTGGGCCACCTCGGCTAGACGGGGCAGGGCCTGGGCGCAGGCGGCGGCGATCTGCGCCACGGCGCCGGCCTGCTGGGCGGCCAGGCTGGCCAGGGCGGCGCGCTCGCCGTCGGCTCGGGCGGCGGCGGCGATCGACTCCACCTCGTCGGACGGGATCATCCGGCGCGGCCGGGGCGTGGCCGCCAGGGCGCCGGCCCCGAACTCGAGGTCGAAGTTGAATTTCTCGGGGGCCAGGGCGGGGGTCAATAGACCAGCTCGTCGTCGCCGCCGGCGCCGGCCAGCATGATCTCGCCCTTGTTGGCGAGGTCCTTGGCCACCTGGACGATGGCCATCTGGGCCTGGTCGACGTCCTTCAGGCGGACCGGGCCCATGGTCTCCATGTCCTCGCGCATGATCTTGGCGGCGCGCTCGCTCATGTTGGAGAAGAACATCTCGCGCAGGCCGTCCGAGGCGCCCTTCATGGCCAGGGCCAGCTGATCCTTCTCGACGCCGCGCAGCAGGGTCTGGACCCCGCCCGGGTCGAGCTTGGAGAGGTCCTCGAAGACGAACATCAGGGCGCGGATGCGCTCGGCCGCCTCCCGGTTGCGTTCTTCCAGGGCGGTGATGAAGCGGGCCTCGGTCTGGCGGTCGAAGGAGTTGAAGATGTCGGCCATCATCTCGTGGCTGTCGCGCTTGGAGGTGCGCGCCAGGTTCGACATGAATT
>CANJRI010000089.1 GCA_947476555.1 Caulobacteraceae bacterium | reverse complement strand
CCGGATATCCTTCACCACCCGCTCGCCGGGGGTCGCCTTCGAGGGCAAGGGTTTTGATCTCATCTTCGTTCCTACGTCACTGCGATGAGACCAAAACCCTCCGCTAGCTGGAACCCTGAATCTGTCTCATTGGCGCTGACGGCGGACAAGCACGACCACCGCCGCGCTAGCGCCCAGGAACCGGAACAGCTCTGAGACCTTGATGATCACGCCGGCAGCAACGCGCGGCGCAAGACCGAGGTCCAGCATGAATTTCGCGAAGGCGGCCATCCTCTCCCTGATTCCGGCTCTGGCCCTGGCCGCCTGCAGCCCGCGCGAGGAAGCCGCGCCCGTCGCCGCGGCCCCGGCGCCGGCCCCCGCGCCTATCGTCGCCGCCGCGCCCTACGCCCCGGTGGTCTCCGCCTCGCCGCTGGCCCAGTCCATCGACCAAGCCCCTTGGTCAGCCACGCCCCTGCCGGCCGAAAGCAAGCGGGACATGCTGATCCGCGCCCAGGTGCTGCTCTCCCGCGCCGGCTTCTCCCCTGGCGTCATCGACGGGCAGGAGGGGGGCAACCTCAAGAACGCCATCGCCTCCTTCGAGGCTGCACAAGGCCTTCCCGAGGATGGCCTGCTGGACGAGGAGGTGTGGAAGCGCCTGGTCACCGACACCCGCCCCGTGGTCACCGACTATGTGGTCGCCGAAGCCGACGTGAAGGGTCCGTTCGGGGCGCCGATCCCCAAGGACTACGCTGACATGGCCAAGCTCGAGGCCCTGTCCTACGTCACCCCGCTGGAGTCCCTGGCCGAGAAGTTCCACATGGACGAGGCCCTGCTCACCGCTCTCAACCCCGGCGCCGATTTCTCGGCGCCCGGCACGCGACTGGTGGTGGCCGCCCCCGGCCCCGAGGGCCTCGCCGGCTCGGTGACCCGGATCGAAGTCGACAAGGCCCGCAACCGCGTCCGCGCCTTCGGGACAGACGGAAAGATGATGGCCTCCTATCCGGCCACCGTCGGCTCGTCCGACATGCCCACCCCGGAGGGCGCCTGGGAAGTGACGCAGGTGGCCTTCGATCCGCACTGGAACTACGACCCCGGCCGCCTGAATTTCGGCGACAAGTCCAAGGGCAAGCTGGACATCAAGCCGGGCCCGAACAATCCCGTGGGCGCGGTCTGGATCGACCTGTCCAAGGACACCTACGGCATCCACGGCGCGCCTGAGCCACGCCTGGTGGGTAAGACCGCCAGCCACGGCTGCGTGCGCCTCACCAACTGGGACGCCCGCCAGCTGGCGCGCGCGGTCAGCAAGGGGACCACGGTCGAGTTCGTGGGGGAGGAGAGGAAGGCCTAGCTCTTCCAGCGCAGGGTCGCGCCCTGCACGGGGTTTTTGAAGGGCCGGCCTTCCCTGCGGCTGGCCGCCCATTCGCGCTTCAGCGCCTGGTACCACTTGGCTTGGCGGTCGGCGTCGTCGATCCATAGCAGGGTGGGGTCGTACTTCAGGCCCTGGTTCTGGAGGTCGACCATCGCCCCGTCCTGGCGCAGGAAGGCGCGGGCCCCCGCCGCGATGAACGGCCGCAGCAGGTAGAAGGCCTTATGGTCTGACCAAATAAGCTGCGTGATCCGCGTCGAGGTCTCGTTGGCCGGCGTCAGGCAGGTCAGCGACAGCACCTGCCGCTTGCCGACGGTCACATGCTCCCAGCGGAAGGCCGGTAGGCGGAAGGTGATCTCGGTCAGCGGCTCCCCGCCCAGGATGGCGTAGGCCCGGCTGTTCTTCGACGGCGGGTGGCGGATCATCGAAAAGCCCGCCTCGACCGGCTCGAACCGCTTCTCCTTGGCGTGCTGGCTGCCGGCCGAGCGCCACCACCACTGCTGGTGGACATAGGGGCCGTGGGCGGGGTCCATGAGGCCGACCACGGCATGGTCGATATGGGCGTCGAAGGTCATGCGGTCGACCAGCTTCGGGCGGCCCCCCACCGTGCCCGGAAACTCCGGCGGCCCTCGGTCGGGCTCGCTTTCGCCGATCCAGATGAACACCAGGCCCTGGCTTTCGGCGACCGGATAGCGCCGCACGGCGATCCGGGAGATGTCCATCGCCTGGTCGTCGGTGAGCGAGGGGATCGCGGCACAGGTCCCATCGGCCCGGAACCGCCAGCCGTGGTAGGGGCACTCAACGCTCTCCCCCTCGAACCGCCCGGCCGACAGCGGCGCCGCGCGGTGGGGGCAGATGTCCCTGAGGGCGAACACGGTGCCGGCCTTCGAGCGGCCCAGCATCACCGGCTCGCCCAGGATCTCGTGACGCGCCAGCTTGCCGGGCTTCAGGTCCGACCCCAGGGCCGCGAACCACCAGATGTCGGTGAGGAAGCCCTGGCCGAACTTGAGCGGTGCGGTGGCGGCGGGCATGGCCGCCTTCTTAGTCCGCGTCGGCCGAAAGCGCCAAGAAGGCGACGGCGTAGGGCGACAGGCCCAGCGATCCGCCCCGCTGCTCCGCCTCGCCGGCCCCCAGCGGCTGCAAGGCGCCGCCGGCCAGCGCCGGATGGTCCAGCACCGCGGGCTTCCCCGAGAGGTTGAAGACGCAGGCGACCGCCTGATCCCCGTGGCAGCGGATGAAGGCCAGCAGTGGCCCTGGGACCTCCAGGAACTCGATTTCTCCCAGCCGAAGGGCGGGGCTCGCCTTGCGCCAGGCGATCAGGGCGCGGGCGGCGGCGAGGGGGGAGTCCGGGTCGGCTTCCTGCGCGGCGACGCTGAGACCTGCATGTTCGGCCGCCAGCGGCAGCCAGGGGTCGCCGCTGCTGAAGCCCATGGTCCCACCCTCGGTCCATGGCATCGGCGTGCGGCAGCCGTCCCGCCCGCCGTCGTAGGGCCAGTAGAGGTCGCCGACCGGGTCGCGCAGCAGGTGGCGGGGCAGGGCGGCCTGGGGCAGGCCCAGCTCCTCGCCCTGGTAGATCAGGGTGGTGCCCTTCAGGCTCAGCAGCAGGGCGAAGAGCAGCTTGGCCGCCGCCGCCGATCCGTCGCCCAACCGGCTGGCCGTGCGCGGCACGTCGTGGTTCGAGAACGAGATGGTCGGCCAGTGGTCCGGATAGGCCGCCAGGGTCGCGTAGTGGTCGGTCACGAAGGCCGGCGTTAGCTCCCGGGCCAGGAGCATGACGAAGGTGTAGCCCGAGTGCAGCCCCTCGGCCGGCGTGCAATAGGCGCCGCAGCGGGCCTCCTCCTCGGAGAACTCCCCGAACACGAACCGCTGGCCGTGGGCGTCCACCCGGCGTCGCACCTCGTCCAGCAGGGGGATGTTCTGCGGCAGGTTGGAATCGAAGATGTGCCGCTGGAGGTTGCCCGCGTGGCCCCACTCCAACGGCCCCCGTTCGGCGAGCGGGACCGGCGGGTTGTCGGTGAGGTCGGCGTCGTGGAGGAAGGCGTTGGCCACGTCGAGCCGGAAGCCGTCCACGCCCCGCGACAGCCACAGGTCCAACACCGACAGGGCCGCCTCGCGCGCCGCGCCGTTCTGCCAGTTCAGCTTCGGCTGCTGGCGCAGGAACTTGTGGTGGTAGTGCTGGCGCCGCGTCGGCTGATAGGCCCAGGCGGGTCCGCCGAACACCGAGAGCCAGTTGTTGGGCGCGGTCCCGTCTTCCTTCGGATCGGCCCAAACGTACCAGTCCGCCTTGGGCCCGTCCGGGCCGCCGGTCAGACTCTCCAGGTACCAGGGGTGGACGTCGGAGGTGTGGGCCAGCACCTCGTCGAGCAACACCTTCAGGCCCCGGGCGTGGGCGGCGTCCAGCAGGGCCTGGAAGTCATCGAGCGTGCCGTAGTCGGCCTGCACGCCCTCGTAGTCGGCGACGTCGTAGCCCCAGTCGCGGTTGGGGGAGGGGTGGATCGGCGACAGCCAGATCCCGTCGACGCCCAGGCTCTCGATGTAGTCCAGCTTGGCCAGGACGCCGGGCAGGTCGCCCTGCCCGTCGCCGTTGGCGTCGAAGAAGCTGCGCACATAGACGTGGTAGAGGACGGCGCCCTTCCACCACGGGGCCAAGGTCAGACCTCGGAGGTGTTGGTGATGACCTTCGAGACCAGGCCGTAGTCCACCGCCTGGTCGGCGCCCATCCAGAAGTTGCGCTGGGTGTCCTTCTCGATGCGCTCGAGGGTCTGGCCGGTCTCGCGCGCGATAATCCGGTTCACCCGCTCGCGCATCTTGATGATCTCCTCGGCCTCGATCTGGATGTCCGAGGCCTGGCCGCGAGAGGAGCCGCTGGGCTGGTGCAGCAGGAAGCGGGTGTTGGGCAGGCAGAAGCGGTTCTGCTTTTCCGCGCCGAGGAAGATGTGGGCGCCGGACGAGGCCACCCAGCCCGTGCCGATCACCTTCACCGGGGCGCCGCAGAAGCGGATCATGTCGTGGACGGTGTCGCCGCTTTCCACATGACCGCCCGGGGAATTGATGATCATGCGGATCGGCGCGTCGCTCTCCGACGCGAAGGCGGTGAGCTGGGCGGAGACCCGCTCGGCCAGCCGCATGTCGATCTCGCCGAACACCAGGACCGTACGCGACTTGTAAAGGGCGTTCTGGACCGGACCGGCCGTCATCGGCATGTCGGGCGCACGGCTCTTATCGTCGTCGTCGTCATCGTCCAGGTAAGACGTCCACTTCAGCATAGGGGCTCCTCGCGCGTCGCGGACCGGCCGCGACCTCAGATCTTCCCTCCGAGTTATTGCTCCGGGCCGGTTCCGGCAAGCGGCCGGCGCAAAATCGCTGCGAATTCTGGCGTCGAACCCATGAACTTGACCGCGCCGGCCGCCGCGCGCCCAAATGCCCGAATGACCACCCTGTTCGATCTCACCGGCAAGACCGCCATCGTCACCGGCTCCTCCAAGGGAATCGGCCAGGCCATCGCCGAGCGGCTGGCCGAGCACGGCGCCCGGGTGGTGATCTCCTCCCGAAAGATCGAGCCCTGCCGTGAAGTCGCCGCCTCGATCAACACCCGTTGGCCGGGACGCGCCATCGCCGTGGCGGCCAATATCTCGGACAAGACCCAGCTTCAGGCCCTGGTGGACGAGACGCGGAGCGCGTTCGGACAGGTCGACGTGCTGATCTGCAATGCGGCGACCAATCCGCATTACGGGCCGATGGAGGGGATTACCGACGAGGCCTTCCGCAAGACGCTGGAGAACAACATCCTCTCCAACCATTGGCTGATCCAGATGGTGGCCCCGGAGATGCGCGAGCGGCGCGACGGATCGATCATCATCATCTCGTCGATCGCCGGCCTGCAGGGCAACCAGGTCATCGGCGCCTATGGCGTCTCGAAAGCCGCCGACATGCAGCTGGCGCGCAACTATGCCCGCGAGCTCGGGCCCCACAACATCCGGGTCAACTGTATCGCGCCGGGGCTGGTGAAGACCGACTTCGCGCGGACCTTCTGGGAGAACCCGGAGGCCGAGAAGCGCGCCAGCGCCGGCAAGGCGCTGAGGCGGCTGGGTGATCCGGACGACCTGGCCGGGGCCGCGATCTATCTCGCCTCCCGCGCCGGGGCCTGGACTACGGGCCAGACCCTGGTGGTGGACGGCGGCACGGTGTGCTGATCAGCGCTCGCGGCTGAGTTTCCGGGCACGGGCGAGGCGTTCGATCGCCGCGTCCAGGGTGGCGTCGGCCTTGGAGAAGCAGAGCCGGACGATGTGGGTCGCCGCCGCCGCCTCATAGAGGGCCGAGACCGGGATGGAGCCCACCCCCGCCTCGCGTACGGCCCGGAAGCAGAAGTCCCGATCCCCCTCCTCAATGCCGGAGGCGGTCAGGTCGACGTTCAGGAAATAGGTGCCCTGCGAGGGCAGGACCGCGAAGCCTTCGCGCGTCAGGCCGGCGGCGAGGCGGTCGCGGGAGGCCTGAAGGGCCCGCGGCATGGTCTCGAACCAGTCGCCAGGCGTCTCAAGCCCGAACGCCACGGCGGCCTGCAGGTTGGGCGCGGTGGTGAAGGTCAGGAACTGGTGGGCCCGGGCGATCGGCTGGGTCAGCGCGGGGGACCCACAGAGGAAGCCGACCTTCCAGCCGGTGAGGCCGAACATCTTCCCGGCCGAGCCGATCTTCACGCAGCGGTCGGCCATGCCGGGGTAGGCCATCAGCGGGCGGTGGATGTGGCCGCCGAACACCACCTGCTCCCAGACCTCGTCGCAGATGGCGATCACGTCACGGGCGACACAGAACTCGGCCAGCAGGGCCAGGTCCTCGTCCGGCAGCACGACGCCGCACGGATTGACCGGGTTGTTCAGCACCACGAAGCGGGTCCGGTCGGTGAACGCCGCCTCCAGCATCGCCCGGTCGAAGCGCCAGTGGGGCGGGGCCAGGGTGGCGAAACGCACCGTTCCGCCGGCCCGGCGGATCAGCGGCGGATAGGCGTCGTAGAACGGCTGGAACACCAACACCTCGTCGCCCGGCTCGATCAGCGCGAGGAAGGTCGCGGCCAGGGCCTCGGTGGCGCCGGAGGTGACGATGACCTGGCGCTCCCAGTCGAGGTCCAGGCCCTGGTGGGCGCCATAGTGGGCGGCCACGGCCCGGCGCAGTTCCGGCAGGCCGGCGCTGGGGGGATATTGATTGTAGCCGTTGAGCACGGCGTCCGCGGCCTTCGCCCGGATCGCCTCTGGCCCTGGATCATCCGGGAATCCCTGGCCGAGGTTGATCGCGCCCAACTGGCGCGCGAGGCCGCTCATCTCGTCGAAGATGGTGGGCGGCATCTGGGCGTAGATCGGATTGGCCATCGGCTCCTCTTTGGCGTCAGATCGACGGGAAAGCCACCGTGGAGCCGCCCATGGAGATCGTCGAGTTCGAGCCGCGCTACGCAGACGCGTTCAGGAGCCTCAACGAAGCCTGGATCGGAACCCACTTCACCCTCGAAGCCAAGGACCGAGAGGTCCTGGGCGATCCGAAGGGCCAGATCATCGACGCGGGCGGCCGGATATTCATCGCGCTGAAGGACGGCGAGCCGGTGGGGTGCGTCGCCCTGCTGGCGATGTCGGACGGTGGGTTCGAGGTGGCGAAGATGACCGTGGCGGACGCCGCACGCGGTCATGGGCTGGGGCGCCGCCTCATGGAGCGCTGCGTCCAGGCCGGTCGGGAGGCCGGGGCCACCCGGCTCTATCTCGAATCCAACTCCTCGCTGGCCCCGGCGCTGGCGCTCTACCGCGCGGCGGGCTTCGTCGACCTGCCGCCCCGCGACACCCCCTATGCCCGGGCCGACGTTTTCATGGAGCGCGCCCTCTAGATTCTTAGTTGCGAGTAATTCGCAATAGCATTAACCTCGGGTGAGCCTGCGGAGCGGACATGGCCTGCGCCACCTTGGATCTGGAGAGCGAGCTGCTGCAGGGCGAGCGCCTGCTGCTGAGGACCATCCGGCTCCTGGCGCTCAGGGCGGCCTGTCCGGCGCTGCGCCGGCTGTTCGACGACGCCTGCGGCTGCGGTGGCGGAGAGGCCTACGGCGCCCTGGCGGTGATGATGCAGCAGCTTGGCGTGCACGGCCGGCGGCGCATCGACCTGGCGCCGCCGGGCGGACAGCCTACGGCCGATGAGCGCGTCCTGCTGGAAGCCTTCGCCCGGGCCCAGGTCGACGACTATCGCGGCCTGGAGGCGAGCCTGGAGGATCTCTCGGGCGCAGAAGCGCCAGCCTCGATGGGGGCGGCCGCCTGCGTCGTGGCCGAGGTGTTCGCGATGGCCGGGCTGATGCTCCCGCTCCGGTCGGAGCCGCTCATCTTCCGGTTCGCCGCCGAGTAGCTAGCCCGTCGCCAGGACGACCCCGACCAGCACCGCGGTCCAGTGGGCTGCCGCGGCGGCGACGACGTGGCCGTGCCAGATCGCGCGGGCGAACTTCAGCCGTTTGTTCACGTAGAAGATCACGCCAGTGGAGTAGAGCACCCCGCCGGCCGCCAGCAGCACCAGGGCGTACCAGGCCAGGCTGTCGATCATCGGCTTGATGGCCACCAGCACCAGCCAGCCGAGCGCCAGATAGACCGCGACCCAGAACCTGCGCCCGATCCCCGGCAGGAACAGCTTGCCGAGCGCGCCCAGGCCGCCGATCGCCCAGACCGCCGCGGTCATCCCCCAGCTCCAGGCGCCTGGCAGGCTGAGGGTGAACGGGGTGTAGGAGCCCGAGATCATCAGGAAGATGCCGGCATGGTCGAGCCGGCGCAGCAGGGGCCGCCGGCGCGGCGGGGCGAAGTTATAGGCCGTGGAGAAGGCCAGCATCGCCAGGACGCCGGCCGCGTAGATCGACACGCCGACGATCTTGCTGATCGAGCCCGCGCCTACCGCCAGGGTCAGCAGCACCACCCCGCCCACCAGGGCGAGGGTGAGACCGACGATGTGGACCACCAGATCGGCGCACTTGGCGGCCGGGGTCGGGTAGTGCCGGGGCGGCTTGACGGGAAGCGGCGTTGTCATGAGCACGGATGTTACGCCGGTCTCGTGTCACCTGTAAGGCGCTAGTCTTCCTTGACGCGCTTCTTGCGGAAGGAGGGGTTCAGGACCTTCTTGCGCAGACGGATGGACTTGGGCGTCACCTCCACCAGCTCGTCCTCCTCGATGTAGGCGATGGCCTGTTCGAGGGTGGGGCGCCGCGGCGGGGTCAGGCGCACGGCCTCGTCCTTGCCGGAGGCGCGGACGTTGGTGAGCTGCTTGGCCTTCATCGGATTGACGTCCAGGTCGTCCGAACGGGCGTTCTCGCCGATGATCATGCCCTGGTAGGTCTTCTCGCCGGCGCCCACGAACATGAAGCCGCGATCCTCCAGGTTCCACAGCGCGAAGGCCGCGGTCTCGCCGTCGGAGTTGGAGACCAGCACGCCCTTGCGGCCGGCGTCGATGGGCCCCTTGTAGGGCTCGTAGTGGCTGAACACCCGGTTCAGCACGCCCGAGCCGCGGGTGTCGGTCAGGAACTCGCCCTGG
>CANJRI010000088.1 GCA_947476555.1 Caulobacteraceae bacterium | reverse complement strand
GCCGGATATCCTTCACCACCCGCTCGCCAGGGGTCGCCTTCGAGGGCAAGGGTTTTGATCTCATCTTCGTTCCTACGTCACTGCGATGAGACCAAAACCCTCCGCTAGCTGGAACCCTGAATCTGTCTCATTGGCGCTGACGGCGGACAATACAACTTACAGAGGAGTTTCATGCCGCAATGCAACGCGGCGCCTGAATACCGTATCGAGTATGACGCGGCGTCATTCATTGGCGGGGTCGGAAATCTCGCCCATATGGGGCCGATGATCCATTCCGGAGCCTTGGTTCTGTTCTCCGGCGGCCAGGATTCGGCCGTCTGCCTGGCCTGGGCGCTCACCCGGTTCAGTCGGGTGGAAACCGTGGGCTTCGACTATGGCCAGCGGCATGGGGTGGAGCTGGAGGCGCGCCAGACCGTACGCGCCGCGATTGCGGCGGCGTTCCCCGACTGGGCCGCGCGGCTCGGCGAAGACCACCTGCTGGATATGCGCGGCTTCGGCGCCGTGGCCGAATCGGCGCTCACCGCCGACCGCGCCATCGAGATGACCGAGACGGGGTTGCCCTCCACCTTCGTCCCGGGCCGCAACCTGGCGTTCCTCGTCTATGCGGCGGCCCTGGCCGACCGGAGGGGGCTGAAAGCCCTGGTCGGCGGCATGTGCGAGACGGACTACTCCGGCTACCCGGACTGCCGGCGCGACACCCTGGAGGCGATGCTGCAGGCCCTGAACCTGGGCATGGCGCAGGACTTCTCCCTGGAAACTCCACTGATGGCGCTGACCAAGGCGGAGACCTGGGGCCTGGCGAAGTCGCTGGGCGGCGAGGCCCTGGTGGAGATCGTCCGCACCGACAGCCACACCTGCTATCGGGGGGAGCGGGGGGCGTTGCACGCCTGGGGGCACGGTTGCGGAACTTGCCCGGCCTGCGAGTTGCGCGCCCGCGGCTGGGAAGAATGGGTCGCCGAGGGCCGGCCGTGAGCTACGCAGTCAAGGAGATATTCCTCACCTTGCAGGGCGAGGGGGGCCAGGCGGGCAGACCGGCGGTGTTCTGCCGGTTCGCCGGCTGCAACCTCTGGACCGGGCGGGAGGAAGACCGGGCCTCGGCGGTCTGCACCTTCTGCGACACCGACTTCGTCGGCATGGACGGACCAGGCGGCGGCCGCTTCGGTAACGCCGAAGACCTGGCCGCGGCGGTGGAGCGCGCCTGGGTTGGCGGAAGCGAGGCCCGGCTGGTGGTGTTGACCGGCGGCGAGCCGCTGCTGCAGGTCGACGAGCCCCTGGTCGCGGCCTTGCACGGTCGGGGGTTCTCGATCGCCCTCGAAACCAATGGGACGCTGCCGGCGCCGGGCGGGATCGACTGGGTCTGCGTCAGTCCCAAGGCGGACGCGACCGTCGTGCAACGGCGGGGACAGGAGCTGAAGCTGGTGTTTCCGCAGGGCGGGGTGGACCCGGCGGCGTTCGAGACCTGGGGCTTCGAGCGCTTCCTGCTGCAGCCGATGGACGGGCCGGATCGGGAGGCCAACACCCGGGCGGCGATCGCCTACTGCCTGGCCCATCCCAGATGGCGGCTCAGCGTCCAGACCCATAAGTACCTCGGCATCGCCTGACGCTAGGATTCAGGGCTCCGGCGGACTATATCGGCGCTCCCGATGAGCCAGGCGTTGTTCGAAATCACCAAGGCCGCGACTTTCGACGCGGCGCATTACTTCGCGGAAGGACCGCAGGAGCGCCCCTATTCGCGCCTGCATGGCCACTCGTTCCGGG
This sequence comes from Caulobacteraceae bacterium, assembly GCA_947476555.1. Taxonomy (GTDB): domain Bacteria; phylum Pseudomonadota; class Alphaproteobacteria; order Caulobacterales; family Caulobacteraceae; genus Phenylobacterium. The sequence goes on along the minus strand of CANJRI010000088.1, from coordinate 7,292 downwards.
TGGAGGCCACGGTGCGCGGACCCGCGACCGAGCCGGTGGGCTGGGTCGCCGATCTCGCGGACCTCGATAGCGTCCTGAAGGCCGTTGCGGCGGAGCTGGACCACGGTCTGCTGAACGAAAAGCCCGGCCTGGAGCGGCCGACGCTGGAACACCTGTGCCTCTATTTCGCCGAGCGGCTGAAGACGGCCTTCCCGGGTCTGTCGCGCGTGTCGGTCTCCCGGCCGACCATCGGCGAGAGCTGTTCGCTGGCGCTCTAGTCCTTTTTGTCGCCGCCGCCGGGGATCACCGCGCCGACCACCGCGCCCGTCGCCTTCACCCCCGTGCCGACCACGGCGCCGGCGGCGCCCAACACCATCCCAGTTGCGGCGACGGCGAGACATCCGGAGAGCATCAGGGCGGCGCAGGTAAGGGCGAGCACGCGAATCATTGGAGGGACCCCCAGGCTTTGAGCCCCCGTCATAACCTTGAATCGATGACGCAATTCAGGCGATCGCCTGCGGCCTATTGCCCGAAGCTGATGTTGGCGCGCGACGGGCGCGCGACGGGCGCGGGAACCGGCCGCCACTTCCCGCTGTCACGCTTGCGGATCGGTGGACCGGCGCAGGGCGCCCTTGTACTCCGGATCGGCCCGCCGGCGGCGATCCGGCCCGAAGTAGTCGTCGGTCTTCACATAGGGGCGGGCGTTCTCGATCACCTGATGGATGCGTTCGATGACGCCCCGGGCGGTGAGCGGCTTGGCCAGGAATTCGTTGACGCCGGCGTTCCGCGCCTCATGGACCCGGGCCAGGGTGGAATGGCCGGTGATCATGATCACCGGGACCACCTTATTGGGACTGTCGGGCGACTGGCGTAGCAGGCGGACGAAGTCGATGCCGTCCAGGGGCTGCATGGACAGGTCGGTCATGACGATATCGACCGGATTGTCCCGCATCGAATGCAGGCCCTCGGCGCCGTCGGCGGCCTCGTGGATGTCCTTGACCCCGATGGCGCGCAGGATTTCCGCCAACAGCACCCGCATGTGGTGGTTGTCGTCAACGATCAGGATCTTCAGCAGGTCATAGCGCAAGGTTGGATCGCCTTGGGCGAGGGCCCCTCGCCTGACGGGGAAGTCAGCCTGAGATAGGGGCGGGGCGGGCAGCCGGTCAACGTCGCTCCGGTTGAGTACGGCGCCCGCTAGATTCGCCCGCCACCGCCCGGCTGGAAAGCCCCCCCGCCGGTCTGGCCGCGGTGGCGCAGGAAGGCGTCGGCCAGGATGCAGGCGGTCATCGCCTCCACCACCGGCACGGCGCGCAGGCCGACGCAGGGATCGTGCCGGCCCTTGGTGCGCAGCTCGATCTCATTGCCGGCCTCATCCAGGGTGCGGCGCGGGGTGAGGATCGAGGAGGTCGGCTTGAAGGCCACCCGCACCGTCACTGGCTGGCCTGTGGAGATTCCGCCGAGGATGCCGCCGGCGTTGTTGGCCAGGAACTCAGGGCCCGCGCGCATCTCGTCGGCGTTCTCTTCGCCGGAGAAGGCGGCCGAGGCGAAGCCCGCCCCGATCTCCACGCCCTTGGCCGCGTTGATGGACATGAGACCGCCGGCCAGCTCGGCGTCGAGCTTGCCGTAGAGCGGCGCGCCCCAGCCGGCCGGGACCCCCAGGGCCTCGACGGCCACGATGGCGCCGGTCGAGGAGCCGGCCTTGCGGATCGTCTCAAGGTGCTCCTCCCAGACCGGGACCATGGCCGGGTCGGGGCACCAGAAGGGATTGTCGTCGACCGTCGTCCAGTCGATGCGCGCCGGATCGACGGCGTGGGGTCCGATCTGCACCACCGCCCCGCGCAGGGTGACGCCGGGAATGATCTTGCGGGCGATGGCGCCGGCCGCGACCCGGGCCGCGGTCTCCCGGGCCGACTGGCGCCCGCCGCCCCGATAGTCGCGCACGCCGTACTTGGCGAAATAGGCGTAGTCGGCGTGGCCGGGCCGGAACGCCCGGGCGATCTCGGAATAGTCGCGGCTGCGCTGGTCGACGTTCTCGATGATCAGGGAGATCGGCGTCCCGGTGGTGACCTGGCCCTCGGTGCGGTCGTCGGAGAACACGCCGGAGAGGATGCGGACCGCGTCCGGCTCCTGGCGCTGAGTGACGAACTTGCCCTGGCCCGGCCGGCGGCGGTCCAGCCACGGCTGGATGTCTGCCTCGGTGAGCGCGATGCCGGGCGGGCAGCCGTCCATCACGCAGCCCAGCGCCAGCCCATGGCTCTCGCCCCAGGTGGTGATGCGCAGGAGGTGACCGAAGGTGTTGTGGCTCATGGCGCGCCCTTGTAGCGGGGTTCGCGACGCCGGGCCACGGTCCGACGACCGAGACAGCGCTCGCTAGGCCGCCCAGGCGGCGGCGAAGCGTCGGAGGAGGGATAGGGCGGCGCTGTCCGCCGGCTCCGCCTCGGCGGCGAGGCGGAGAAAGAGGTGGCCCTTGGCGTGGCGGCCACGCGGCGGCAGCCCCTGGCCTTCCAGGCGTACGAGGCCACGCTCGGAGGCCTTGGCGGTGATCCAGACGATGCGGCGGCCGAGCGGGGTGTCGAGGCCGACCCGGCCGCCCTTCTTCAGGGTCGCAGGCGCGATCTTGATGGTCATCCAGACATCGTCGCCACGCACCAGGACGCCGGCCTCGGCGCGGACATAGACCTTCAGGACCTCGGCGCCGGCGCGGACCTTATCGCCGTTGCGCAGGCCGGCGGGCAGGGTGATGCGGATGGTGCGGCCGTCGGCGAGGGTGTGGCTGGCCAGGCCGCCGATGAGGGCCTCCTGGGGGGAGATCGCGAGGCGGTTGTCGCGCGGGCGGGGCTCGGCGGCCGGGGGCTCATCCAGGGGCGAGGTCAGGCGGGCGAGGGCCTCGGTGAGCTGCTGGAACGCGCCGGGATCGCCGCCGGAATCGGGGTGCGCCCGCTTGGCGGCGCGGCGGAAGGCCCGCTGGATCTCCTCCGCCGTCGAAAGCGACGAGACCCCCAGCACCTCGCGGGCGGTCTTCAGGCACATCGGGGCGTACGGGTTCGCCATGGCCGACCGAGTAGCCCGAACACGGTCAACGGGCGGTTAAGCGTGTTATAGCGGCCCGGTGAGCAAGAAGAGCCTGATCCCCCCTTCCCCCTCCGAGGACGACTACGTGCGCCGGGTCGCCGAGGCTGGGCCGCCGGTGCTGCTGCCGGAGGGCGACCCGCTGGCGCTGTTCGAAGCCTGGTTCCAGGAGGCGATCAAGGCCGAGCCGAATGACCCCAACGGCATGGCGGTGGCCACCGTGGACGAGGCCGGCCTGCCGGACGTGCGCATGGTGCTGCTGAAGGGCGTCGATGAGCGGGGGTTCGTCTTCTACACCAACACCCACAGCGCCAAGGGCCTGCAACTCGCCGCCCAGCCGAAGGCGGCGCTGCTGTTCCACTGGAAGTCCCTACGCCGTCAGGTGCGGGTGCGTGGGGCCGTGAGCGTGGTGGCGGACGACGAGGCCGACGCCTATTTCGCCAGCCGCGCGCGGTCGGCCCAGATCGGGGCGTGGGCCTCGGAGCAGTCGCAGGCGCTGCCGGGGCCGATGGCGCTTGAGAAGCGGATCGCCGAGGCGGGTCTGAAGTTCGGCCTGGGGAAGATCCCGCGGCCGCCGAACTGGACCGGCTACCGCATTGAGCCCCAGGCGATCGAGTTCTGGCGCGACCGGCCGTTCCGGCTGCACGAGCGGCTGGTGTTCGAGCGCGCCGGGGTGGGCTGGGCCAGCAGGCGGCTCTACCCTTGAGCGTCTCCGAGGCCGAACTCACCGCCTGGCTCTCGGCGCGCGCTGAGCGGACCATCGAGACCGCCATCGGCCGCATCTTCCTGACGGGCCCCTCCGCGCTGAAGATGAAGCGTCACGTGGACCTGGGCTATGTGGATTTCTCCACGGCCGAGCGCCGCCTCTGGGCGCTGCGGCGGGAGCTGGAGTTCAACCGCGAGGCCGCGCCGGACATCTACCGCCGGCTGCTGACCGTGACCCGCGAAGCCGACGGATCGCTGGCCCTCGATGGGCAGGGGCAGGTGGTCGAGCACGTGCTGGAAATGCGCCGGTTCGACGACGCGGGGGTGCTGGCCGCGCAGCCGGACACCCTGGACGGGGACATGGCCGAGGCGCTGGGGCGGGCGATCGCTAGGTTCCACGGCGCCGCGCCCGTGCGGCCGGAAGGCGGGGTGCCGGCCCTGACCATCCGCACCAATATCGAGCTCCTGCGCAGCCTGGCGCCCCGTCTCGGCGTCGAGCGGGTGGAGCGGATGCTGGCGCTCACCGACGCCGAGCTGGCGCGCCAGGCGCCGCTGATCGCCCGGCGGACGGCGGAAGGCTTCACCCGTCGCTGCCACGGGGACCTGCACCTGGGGAACATCCTGGTGGAGGACGGGCGGCCGGTGCTGTTCGACTGCATCGAGTTCAACGACGAACTGTCGGACATCGACGTCCAATATGACCTGGCCTTCCTGCTGATGGATCTGAGTTTCCGGGCACGGCGGGGCCCTGCGGTGAGGGCCTTGTCGGCCTATCTCGACGAGGCGGCGCGGGTGCTGCCGGACAGCCTCTGGGAGGGGCTAGCCGCCCTGCCGCTGATGATGTCGGTGCGCGCGGCGGTGCGGGCGCATGTGGAGGCCTGCAGCGGCGACGACGAACAGGCGCGGGCCTACATCGACGCGGCCATAGCTCACCTTTCGCCGGCGCCGCCGGTGCTGGCGGCGGTCGGCGGGCTGTCGGGGTCGGGAAAGACCACCCATGCGCGGAAGATCGCCTCGGACCTGGGCGCCGCGCCGGGGGCGGTGATCCTGCGCACCGATGAGGTGAGGAAGCGGATCCTGGGGGCCGGGCCGCTCGATCCGCTGGGGCCCGAGGCCTATGTCCCGGAGGTCGACGCGCGGACCTACGACGAGATGTTCGCCAACGCCCGGACCCTGCTGGCCGCCGGCCGGGCGGTGGTGCTGGACGCCACCTTCCGCGATCCTGCGCCGCGGGCGCGGGCCGAGGCCGTGGCGGCCGAGGCGGGCGTTCCGTTCCAGGGGCTGTGGATGGAGGCCCCCCTGGAGGTGCTGGAGGCCCGGGTCGCGGGCCGGACAGGCGATGCGTCCGACGCCACGGTGGCGATGCTGCGCCGGCACGCCTCCGAACTGGGCGAGGTGGGTGGCTGGACCCGGGTCGTTGCCTAAACCTCCCGCCGCCGCATAGGCTGACGGCCAAATAGGGAGGTTCAGCATGCTGGGCCGAATGCAAGACTGGCCGCTAACGGTCGACCGGATCCTGGATCACGCGAAGACCTGGCACCCGCGGGGCGAGGTGGTCACCCGCTCCATCGAGGGGCCGATCGTCCGCACGACCTACGCCGACATCCACGAGCGCGCCAAGCGGCTGTCCAATGCGCTCAAGGCCCTGGGCGTGAGGAAGGGCGACCGGGTCGCCACCCTGGCCTGGAACACCGCCCGGCATGTCGAGGCCTGGTACGGGATTATGGGCATCGGGGCGGTGTGCCATACGCTCAACCCCCGGTTGTTTCCGGAACAGCTTTGCTACATCATCGGCCACGCCGAGGACAAGGTGCTGTTCACGGACCTGACCTTCCTGCCGCTGGTGAAGGCCTATCGGCCGAAGATGACCAGCGTCGAGCACGTGGTGGTCATGACCGACCGCGAGACCATGAAGTCGGTGGATTTCCCCGGCGCGCTCTGTTTCGAGGACCTGGTCGAGCAGCATTCGCCGGAGGTCGTCTGGGGGGGCTTCAGCGAGGAGACGCCCTGCGGGCTTTGCTACACCTCGGGGACGACGGGCAATCCGAAGGGGGTGCTGTACTCCCACCGCTCCAATTTCCTTCACACCCTGATCTCCCAGTCGAACGACGTGATGGGGCTCTCGTCGAGGGACACGGTGCTGGCGGTGGTGCCGATGTTCCACGCCAACGCCTGGGGCCTGGCCTTCTCGGGGCCGGCGGTGGGCGCGCGGCTGATCATGCCGGGGGCCAAGCTGGACGGCGCCTCGGTCTATGAGCTGCTGGAAAGCGAACGGGTGAACTTCTCGGCCGCGGTGCCGACCGTCTGGCAGGGGCTGCTGGAGCACGTCCGATCGGTGAAGGGGCAGTTCTCCACGCTCAAGAAGGTGGTGATCGGCGGGGCGGCGGCGCCCGAGGCCCTGGTGCGGGCGTTCCGGGACGACTACGGCGTCGAGGTGATCCACGCCTGGGGCATGACCGAGATGTCGCCCATGGGCACGCTGGCCACACACACCGCGGAGACCGCCAAGCTGAGCGAAGAGGCGCAGTTCGCCCTGGGCCTGAAGCAGGGCCGCCCGCCGCTGCTGGTGGAGATGAAGCTGGTGGACGACGATGGCGCCCGTCTGCCGCACGACGGGGCCACTTACGGCCGGCTGCTGGTGAAGGGGCCCTTCATCGTGGACACCTACTTCAAAGGCGACGGTGGCGAGGTGCTCGACGACGAAGGCTTCTTCGACACCGGCGACGTGGCGACCATCGACGAATACGGCTTCATGCAGATCACCGACCGGGCCAAGGACGTGATCAAGTCCGGCGGCGAGTGGATCTCCTCCATCGAGATCGAGAACCTGGCGGTGGGCCACCCGAAGGCGGCGCTCTGCGCGGTGATCGGCGCCCCGCATCCGAAGTGGAGCGAGCGGCCCGTGCTGCTGGTCAAGCTGAAGGAAGGGCTGCAAGCCACGGCGGACGAATTCATCGCCTTCCTGGAGGGCAAGGTAGCCAAGTGGTGGATGCCCGACGACGTGGTGTTCGTCGATGACATCCCGCTGGGCCCCACCGGCAAGATCGACAAGAAGCTGATCCGCGAACGGATGACCGGCTACGAACTGCCGACGGGCAAGTCAGTGGAGCGGGTGTAGACCGACCCCTCATCCGTCGGCCTGCGGCCGCCACCTTCTCCCGCGAGGGGAGAAGGGCGAGCTTCGGCGCCAAGCGGCGTCAGGCGACCGACCTCATCCTGGACCACGACCCGGCAGGCGACCCCGCAGGTGTTGTGGGCGCGGGCGATGGCGCGGGCGGCGGAGATCGCCTCGGCGCGGGTGGCGAAGGCGAAGTGTGAGCGGTCGTCGCTGACCACCCTCCAGAGCTGGCCCAGCTGGAAGACGCCGTACTCGACTGTGTCCGTCATATCCTCCCTCCCTCGTTGGACAAAGCATGGGTGGGATGGGCGCGGTCGTCTATCGGGCGCCCGAAATTGCCCCATCAATTGATCGCGATCAGGGGGTGGGTCGGCTCATTATTGGTCATGCGGAAGAGCAGGTCGTTGCGACGGCGGGTCTC
>CANJRI010000087.1 GCA_947476555.1 Caulobacteraceae bacterium | reverse complement strand
TCGCACCGGGTGATCGCCGACCACCTGCGCTCGTCCAGCTTCCTGATCGCCGACGGCGTCACCCCCTCCAACGAGGGCCGCGGCTACGTCCTGCGCCGGATCATGCGCCGGGCCATGCGCCACGCCCACCTGCTGGGCGCCGAGGACCCCTTGATGCACCGCATCGCCCCCGACCTCGTAGCCGAGATGGGGACCGCCTATCCCGAGCTGAAGCGGGCCGAGGAAGCCATCGTCGACACCCTGCGCCAGGAGGAGGAGCGGTTCCGCCGGACGCTCGGGCGCGGGATGAGCCTGCTGGACGAGGCCACGGCGGGTCTCACGGAGGGCCAGGCGCTTTCCGGCAAGACGGCGTTCAAGCTCTATGACACCTATGGCTTCCCGCTGGACCTGACCCAGGATGCGGTGCGGGCCAAGGGCCTGACCGTGGACCTGGACGGCTTCGATGCCGCCATGGCGAAGCAGAAGCAGATGGCCCGCGAGGCCTGGGTGGGCTCGGGGCAGGCGGCGGCGGCGGGCGAGTGGTTCGCCATCCGCGAGCGGCTCGGGCCCACCGACTTCATCGGCTACGAGACCACCGAGGGGACCGCCGAGGCCCTGGTGCTGGCGGCGGACGGCCACGAGACCGACAGCGCGGGGGCGGGTGCCACCGTCCAGGTGCTGTTCGACCGCACGCCTTTCTACGCCGAGAGCGGCGGCCAGGCCGGCGACGCCGGGGAAGCCGAGTGGGACGGCGGCAAGGGCCGCGTCACCGACGTCCACAAGCAGGCCGGCGACCTGCACGTCCATGTGCTGGAGATCACCGAGGGTGCGCTGGCCTCCGGCGCCCGCGTGCGCCTGGCGGTGAATCCGGAGGCGCGGGCCTCCACCCGCTCGAACCACTCGGCCACCCACCTGCTGCACGCGGCCCTGCGCAACGTGCTGGGCCGCCACGTCACCCAGAAGGGCCAGATGGTGGACGGCGAGCGCATCCGCTTCGACTTCAGCCACGGCCAGCCCCTGACCCCGGACGAGATCGACCGCATCGAGGCCGAGGTGAACGCCGTGGTGCGCCAGAACTGCCCGGCCGAGACCAAGCTGATGGGCGCCCAGGAGGCCATCGAGGCCGGCGCCATGGCCCTGTTCGGCGAGAAATATGGCGATAGCGTCCGCGTGTTGACCCTGGGCCAGGCCCTAGGCGGCCAGGGCGCCTATTCGGTGGAGCTCTGCGGCGGCACCCATGTGTCGCGGATCGGCGACATCGCTCTGTTCAAGATCGTCTCCGAGCAGGGCGTGGCGGCCGGCGTGCGCCGGATCGAGGCCCTGACCGGAGAGGCGGCGCGCCGCTTCCTGCTGGACCAGGCGGGCGTGGCCCGCTCGCTGGCCGAGCAGTTCAAGGTCCCGGTGGCCGAGGTCGCCGCTCGGGTGGACGCCCTGCAACTCCAGGCCCGCAAGCTTGAGAAGGAACTGGCCGACGCCAAGCGCCAACTGGCCATGGGCGGCGGGGGCGGGGCTGCGGCCGCCGGCCCCGAGGAGATCGGCGGCGTTCAGGTCATGGCCCGGGTCATGGACGGCGTCGGCGGCAAGGACCTGCGGCCCATCGCCGAGGAATTCAAGAAGCAGCTGCCCGACGGCGTGATCGTCCTGATCGGCGTGGCGGAGGGCAAGGCGGCGGTGACCGTGGCCGTCACGGGCTCCGCCCAGGGCCGGTTCAGCGCCGTGGAGCTGGCCAAGACGGCGGTGGTCGCCATGGGCGGCCAGGGCGCCGGCGGCCGGCCGGACTTCGCGCAGGGCGGAGCCCCGGACGGCGGCAAGGCCGGCGAGGGGATGGCGGCGGTGAAGGCTGCGCTCGGGGGCTAAATAAAAAAGGGCTCCCGCCTCGGCGAGAGCCCCTTCAAGCCGGATTGGAGCGGATTAGGCCGCCGCCAGTTCCTTCTCCAGGTTCGACGCCACCTTGTCGATGAAGCCTTCGGTGGTGAGCCAGCCCTGTTTGTCGCCAACCAGCAGCGCCAGGTCCTTGGTCATGTCGCCGGCCTCGACGGTGGAGACGCAGACCTTCTCGAGGGTTTGGGCGAACTTGGCCAGTTCGGGATTGTCGTCGAGCTTGGCGCGGTGCTCCAGGCCCCGGGTCCAGGCGAAGATCGAGGCGATGGAGTTGGTGGAGGTGCTCTCGCCCTTCTGATGCTGGCGGAAGTGGCGGGTGACGGTGCCGTGGGCGGCCTCGGCCTCCATGGTCTTGCCGTCCGGGGTCACCAGCACCGAGGTCATCAGGCCCAGCGAGCCGAAGCCCTGGGCGACCTGGTCGGACTGGACGTCGCCGTCGTAGTTCTTGCAGGCCCAGATGAAGTTGCCGCTCCACTTGAGGGCCGAAGCCACCATGTCGTCGATCAGGCGGTGCTCGTAGACCAGGCCGGCGGCCTTGAACTGCGGGGCGAATTCCTTCTCGAAGACATCCTGGAAGATGTCCTTGAAGCGCCCGTCGTAGGCCTTGAGGATGGTGTTCTTGGTCGACAGGTAGACCGGGAAGTTGCGGTTCAGGCCGTAGGCGAGGCTGGCCCGGGCGAACTCGCGGATCGAGTCATCCAGGTTGTACATGCCCATGGCGATGCCGGCGGACGGGAAGTCGAACACGTCGTGCTCGATCTTCTCGCCGTTCTCGCCTTCCCAGGTCATGCGCAGCTTGCCCTTGCCGGGGACCTTGAAGTCGGTGGCGCGGTACTGGTCGCCGAAGGCGTGGCGGCCGATGATGATCGGCTTGGTCCAGCCGGGGATCAGGCGCGGCACGTTCTGGCAGATGATCGGCTCGCGGAAGACCACGCCGCCGAGGATGTTGCGGATGGTGCCGTTCGGCGACTTCCACATCTTCTTGAGCTTGAATTCCTCAACCCGGGCTTCGTCCGGGGTGATGGTCGCGCACTTGATGCCCACGCCCAGCCGCTTGATCGCCTCGGCGGCCTCGATGGTCACCTTGTCGTCCGTGGCGTCCCGATGCTCCATCCCGAGGTCGTAGTACTCGGTCTTCAGGTCCAGGAACGGGAAGACCAGCTTGTCCTTGATGAGCTTCCAGATGATGCGTGTCATCTCGTCCCCGTCGAGATCGGCGACGGGGTTGGCGACTTTGATCTTGGCCATGGGGGACGTCGGCTCCGGGCTTTTTTGCGTCTGCTTTGGCGGGCCGTATAGCCGCCCAATGGGCCGCCGCAAAGGCGCCTTGATAAGAGGGCCCCGGAGGGGGCTCAGGCCACCGCGCGCACGGCCGTCCGCGCCACGTCGGCGATGATCCGGTCCCGGGTGGCTTCATCCGCCGTCGATCCGGCCAGGAAGACCGCGATGGCGTAGGCGCGCCGGTCGGCCAGGGTGAAGATCCCGATGTCGGCGGTCGCCGGGTTGATGCCGAGGTCGGTCCCGGCGGTCCCGGTCTTGTGGGCCAGCAGGGCGTCCATCGGCAGGCCCGCCCGCAGCCGGTTCGGGCCCGTCGCGGTGTGGGTCATGATCCCCAGCAAGAGTTGGGTGGAACGCGCGGTCAGCAGCTCGCCCCGGTGCAGCATCCCCAGGAAATCCAGGATCCCGCGCGGCGTGGCGGTGTCGCGTGGATCGGTGAGGTACCGCCGGATCGCCGCCAGACGGGTCTGCGGCGGCACGCTGTCCCGCGCCCGCAGGAAGGCCGCGTCGGTGCGCCAGTCCGGTCGGAAGGAGGCCATGCCGTAGATTTGGGGCTGCAGCTCGCGCTCGTAGCGGTCGATGCGGACCTCATCGAGCCGCCGGCCATCGAGCCAGGCGGTGACGGCGCCTGGCCCCCCGATGCGCTTCAGCAGGACGTCCGCGGCGGTGTTGTCGCTGCGCCCCACGGCCGCTTCCAGCAACTGACGGGCGGTGTAGTCGCGGCGGGTGGGCCAGGCGGCGGCGATCGGAGAGAAAGGCGGTGAAAGGTGCCCGGCCTCCAGCAGGAAGCTTTCGTCGAGGGACAGCCGCCCGGCGTCCACCTCGCCGAGGACGGCCGCGCCCAGCGGGGCCTTGAAGACGCTTTGCATGGGAAAGGGGCGCTCGCCCTCCTGCAGGAAGACCTCGCTGTTCTCCAGGTTCATAAGGCTGACGCCCAGCAGGCCGGGCCGCGCGGCGCGGGCGATGGCCTCGATGTCGGTGACCAGCTGCTCGCCCGCCAGAGGGGGGGTGCGCGAGACGGTGATGTTGGGCTGTTCGCCGCAAGCGGCGAGTAGGGCCGAGGACCCCGCCGCCAGCAGGACGCGACGGCTAAGGCTTGCTTTGCCCGCGCCGGGCGCCTCTAAACGGGCCATGGAATCCGTTCCGGCGCCCGTCGTTATCCTGGCCGTTCCGCAGCTCGCGGAGAACATCGGCGCGGTGGCGCGTGTGATGGCCAATTTCGGACTTTCCGATCTCAGACTGGTGAATCCACGCGACGGCTGGCCCCAGGATCGCGCCTGGGCCTCAGCCTCCGGAGCGGACTGGCCCCTCGATAACGCGCAGCTTCACCATTCGGTCGCAGAGGCCATCGCCGATCTGCACGTGGTCTACGCATCCACCGCCCGGCCGCGGGAGTTGCAGCTTCCGCTCCTGACCCCGCGCGCGGCCGCCGCGGCCCTGCGTTCGGCCAGCGCCGAGGGCCTGAAGGTGGGGCTTCTGTTCGGCGGCGAGCGGGCCGGGTTGGAGACCGCGGACATCTCGCTTTGCCAGGCCGTGGTGACCATTCCGATCGATCCGCGCTTCCGGTCCCTGAACCTGGCTCAGGCGGTGGCGGTGTGCGGTTACGAGTGGTGGACCGGTTTGTCCGACGCCCCGCCGCCGGCCTTTCGGCCGGGCGCCCCGCCGGCCACGACGGACGCCCTGCGGGGGTTCTACGAGCACCTGGAGCGGGAGCTGGAGGCCTCGGGATTCTTCCATCCGCCTGAGAAGACCCCCGGCATGGGGCAGAACCTGCGCGCCGCCCTGGGCCGCGCCCATTTCACCGACCAGGAGGTCCGCACCCTGCGGGGCGTGATCACCGCGCTCAGCCGAGGGCGGGGCAAGGTTCTGGAGAAGCTGGCCAAAGCCCCGAAACCTTGACTCAGGGCGCCTCGCCCGGCATAGACCCCGCCTTCCAGCCGCGGGTCCGCCCGTCGGCGGGATAATGACGGGTTGATGCGAAGCCGCCGTTGCGATCGCGTTCTCAGATGAGAGGACGCCGGCCCGCGTCGTAGATGAGTGAACGATGTCCAAGCGCCACAGCGCCAAGTACAAGCTCGACCGCCGGATGGGCGAAAACATCTGGGGTCGCCCGAAATCCCCGATCAACTCCCGCTCCTACGGCCCCGGCCAGCACGGCCAGCGCCGGAAGTCGAAGGTCTCCGACTTCGGCCTGCAGCTGCGCGCCAAGCAGAAGCTGAAGGGCTACTACGGCAACATCACCGAGAAGCAGTTCCTGCGGACCTACAAGGACGCCGACAGCGCCAAGGGCAACACGTCCGAGAACCTGATCGCCCTCTTGGAATCGCGCCTGGACGCGGTGGTCTATCGCGCCAAGTTCGTCCCGACCCCCTTCGCCGCCCGCCAGTTCGTCAACCACGGCCACGTGCTGGTGAACGGCAAGCGCGTGAACATCGCCTCCTACCGGGTGAAGGCCGGCGATGTGGTCTCGGTGCGCGAGCGTTCGCGCAGCATGGCCCTGGTGCTGGAGGCCCTGCAATCGCAGGAGCGCGACACGCCCGACTACATCACCATCGACACCAAGGCGATGAGCGCCACCTTCGTGCGCGCCCCTGAGTTGGCCGAAGTGCCCTATCCGGTGAAGATGGAGCCGAACCTAGTGATCGAGTTCTACTCGTCCTAAGACACCAGGCATCGACGAATTCGCGAAGGCCCCGGAGCGATCCGGGGCCTTCTGCTATTGGGGCTCGGTCTCGGGTAGCGCGAGATGTTGGGGAAGGGCCTGCGGGTGTTCCACCTGCAGCCAGCCGATGATCTTCTCGCGGATCTCGGCCCGCAAATCGAAGGCCTCGCCGGCGTTGCGCGCGCTCACCAGGCAGCGGACTTCCAGGGTTCTCTCGCGTACATCGGTCACCTGGACCTTCACCAGTTCACCGTCCCAGAGCGGCGACGCGCCGACGATCTCCTCCACCTTGGCGCGCAGATCATCGATGGGAAGGCGCTGATCCACCAACAGAAGCACGTGGCCGATGAGCCGGGCGCTTTCACGGGTCCAGTTCTGAAACGGCTGCTCCAGGAAGAACTTCAGCGGCACCACCAGCCGGCGCTGGTCCCAAAGGCGCACCACGACGTAGGTGGAGTTGATCTCCTCGATATTGCCGAACTCGTCCTGGATGACGACGGCGTCGTCGATCCGGATCGGCTGGGTGAAGGCGATCTGGATGCCGGCCATGATGTTGGAGAGGATCGGCTGCAGGGCGAGGCCGACGATGATCCCGGCCGCGCCGCCGGCCGCCAGCAGGCTGACGCCCACCTGTTTGACGCCCGGTAGGGTGGTCAGGGCGGCGCCGACGGTCAGGAGGATGATCAGGACATTGGTCGCTCGCCGAAGGATGCGCACCTGGGTCAGCATCTTGCGGGCCTGGAAATTGTCGGCCGCGTCCGTGCGTTGGCGGCGCATGTAGAGCGCCGAGGCGATGTCGACGCCGGTGCGCACCATCCATCCCACCAGGACGATGAAGGCGATGAGCAGGCCGTGCTGGACGATCACGGTCTCGCGCGGGGGCAGGGGTGCGACCTGGACCGCCGAACCCAGGGCGATGACGATCAGGGCGAGGCGCCCGGGTCCCTCGGTGCGCACCACCAGGGAGCGGGTGAAGTCGCTGCGGCGCCGAAGGCCGCGCGCCAGGCCCCGCACGATCAGGGCGTGCAGGCCGATGGCGAGGGCCAGGGCCAGGGCGATGACCATAAGCCCGATCGCCCAGGGCGGCGCCCAGGGCAGATAGGTCCGAAGCTGGTCCGCTATGTAGGACATGCGGCTGGCTCCCGCCGCCGTGAAGGTTCTAGAGAACGCCCTGTTCGGCCAGGAACGGCTTCAGCTCGCCGGACTGGAACATCTCACGGACGATGTCGGAGCCGCCGACGAATTCGCCCTTCACATAGAGCTGCGGGATGGTCGGCCAGTCCGAGAAGGACTTCACCCCATCGCGCAGGGCGTCGTCCTGCAGGACGTCCACGCCCACGAAATCGACGCCGAGGTGATCGAGGATCTGCACAACCACGGCGGAGAAGCCGCAGCGGGGCTGTTCCGGCTCGCCCTTCATGAACAGCACCACGGCGTTGTCGGCGACGGTCTTGCCGATGGCGGCGTGGATCGGGTTGGCGGCGGCGGTGTCAGTCATGGGTCGCCCTTCCGGCGCAAAATGGATGGCCCAGAGCTAGGGACGCGGGTCCCCAGGGTCAAGCGGGGGCGGAGGTCTCGAGCGCCAGGGCGTGCAGCTCGCCGCCCATCCGGCCCTTGAGCGCCGCATAGACAAGCTGGTGCTGGCGCACGCGCGGCAGACCCTTGAAGGCGTCCGAGACGATCCGCGCCTTGTAGTGGTCGCCGTCGCCGGCGAGATCCTGGATCTCGATCTGGGCGTCGGGGAAACCTTCGCGCAGGGCGGCTTCCAGGGCTTCGATGGGCATCGGCATGTGTCAGGCTCCCATATAGGCCGGCATCCAGCCCTCGTGGGACTGACGCAGCTCGGCCAGCGGAATGTCGAACAGGCCGGGCGCGGCTAGGCTATCGCCGCCGGCCGTGCCGATGACGTCGGCCAGCACGCCGGCCTTGCGGGCGGCGGCGACGAGGGCGTCGGGGTCGGCGGAGGCCACCAGGTAGCGGGCCTGGTCCTCGGCGAAGAGCAAGACGTGGGCGCGGGGGGAGGGCTCGATGTTCAGGCTGATCCCGACGTTCGAGGCGAGCGCCATCTCGGCCGCTGCGGCCACCAAGCCACCATCCGAGAGGTCGTGGACGACGCGCAGGCCGGAGGCGATCAGGCCGCGCACCAGCCCGCCGACCCGGCGCTCGGTGGCCAGGTCCACGGGCGGCGGGGCGCCGTCCTCGCGGCCGAGGATCTCGCGCAGGTACATGGAGGCGCCCAGCTCGCCGGTGGTGACGCCGAGGAGCACGAGGGCGTCGCCGGCCTTCAGCGAGGAGAAGTCCGCGTGGAGGGCGGAGTCGACCAGCAGCCCGACGGCGCCGACGGTGGGGGTGGGCGGAATGGCGACGCCGTTGGTCTCGTTGTAGAGGCTGACGTTGCCGCTCACGACCGGGAAGTCGAGGGCGCGGCAGGCCTCGGCCATGCCGTCGATGGCGCCGACGATCTGGCCCATGATCTCCGGCCGTTCCGGATTGCCGAAGTTGAGGTTGTCGGTGATGGCGATGGGGTCGGCGCCCACGGCGATCAGGTTGCGCCAGGCCTCGGCCACCGCCTGCTTGCCGCCCTCGTAAGGGTCGTTCTGGACGTAGCGGGGGGTGCAGTCGGAGGTGACGGCCAGGGCCTTCTTCGTGCCGTGCACGCGGACGATACCGGCATCGGCCCCGGTGGCGCTGTCCTCCAGGGTGTCGGCCATGACGTGGCGGTCGTACTGCTCCCAGATCCAGCGCTTGGAGGCCATGTCGGGGGCGGCCATCAGCTTCAGGATCGCCTGGGCGTAGTTCGGCGGTGGCGGGATGTCGGCGGGATCGAGGCGCGGCTCGGGCTTTTGCGCCACATGCGGGCGGTCGTAGAGCGGGGCGTCGTCGGAGAGCGGGGCGAGCGGGATGTCGCAGACCACCTGGCCCTTATGCTTCAACACGATGTGGCCGGTCTCGGTGGTGCGGCCGATGACGGCGGCGTCCAGGCCCCACTTCTCGAAGATGGCGTGGCCGGCGTGCTCCTGGCCGGGCTTGAGGATGGCCAGCATCCGCTCCTGACTCTCCGAGAGCATCATCTCATAGGCGCTCATCCCCTCCTCGCGCTGGGGCACGGCGTCGAGGTCGAGCTCGATGCCGACCCCGCCCTTGCCGGCCATCTCGACCGAAGACGAGGTGAGGCCCGCCGCGCCCATGTCCTGAATGGCGGCGACGGCGCCGGAGGCCATCAGCTCCAGGGTGGCCTCGATCAGCAGCTTCTCGGCAAAGGGATCGCCGACCTGGACGGTGGGGCGCTTCTCGTCGGAGGCGTCGTCGAACTCCTGGCTGGCCATGGTGGCGCCATGGATGCCGTCGCGGCCGGTCTTG
>CANJRI010000086.1 GCA_947476555.1 Caulobacteraceae bacterium | reverse complement strand
GGATATCCTTCACCACCCGCTCGCCGGGGGTCGCCTTCGAGGGCAAGGGTTTTGATCTCATCTTCGTTCCTACGTCACTGCGATGAGACCAAAACCCTCCGCTAGCTGGAACCCTGAATCTGTCTCATTGGCGCTGACGGCGGACAGAGAGCCGTACTGATCTGGGTGGTCATCGTCGGCGCCGAGAGCGTGCAAGGCTGGCTTCGTCGTCTCCTGTTCGATCCCGAGGCCGAGCTGCTGGTGCGCCAGGTTTCGGTCGCCACCGGCGCGATCGTCATCTTCGTGATCGCCTGGTTCTCTATCCGCTGGCTGAGAATACGCACCGCCTCCGGCGCCCTCGCCGTGGGCGGCCTCTGGGTCGCCCTGACCGTGATGTTCGAGATCGGGCTGGGCCGGGTGATGGACGTGCCGGAACCGAGGATGCTCGCCGACTACGACCTGACGAACGGCGGCCTGATGCCGCTCGGGCTTCTGGCGATGGCCCTGACGCCGTGGGCGGTGCTCCGGTTGCGGCGACGTGATCTGGATCAAGGCGTCCCCGACGCCTGACCGTCTATGCGGCGTCGGAGGCCCCCAAAAGCAGACATTCCCAAGGTCGCCTAAGGGTCGAAGGCAGACCTTCGCCAGGCCTCGCCGAGGGCGGCCCGCCCACGTCCGTTTCTGACGGGTCGGCCGTCAACACTGCCGCCATGCCCATGCCCCGCGCGATCCGCACCCTCGCCAAACAGCCGGCCCCCGCCGGCATCTATGAAAGCAGCTACGACGTACGGCTGGGGATGCATATCTGCGCTCGGATCGCGGCGGGCGAGAGCCTGGCTTCGCTCTGTCGGAACGATGCGTCGATGCCGACCGAGAAGACCGTGTGGAACTGGTCGCGGTCGCACCCCGAGTTCGCCGTGATGAAGGCGCAGGCCCTGGGGGCGGCGCGGACGCGGGCGCTGGAGTCCCAGGCGGCGCGGGACGCGGCGAAGCGGGCGGCGGCGTCGCGCACCGGGCGGCGGGCCTGGAACAAGGGGCGCAGCGGCTACAGCCCGGAGCGCGCGGAGCAGATCCTGGACCGGTTGCAGAGCGGCGAGGCGCTGACGGAGATCTGCCGCGACCCCGCCATGCCCTGTGTGGCCACGGTCTACAACTGGCTGCGGGCTGAGCCGGACTTCGTGGCCGAATACCGGCTGGCGCGCGAGGTGCAGATGGAGGTGGTGGTCGTCGATGCGGTCGAAGGGACGTCCTGGAAGGGGAGCTACGGCGCCTCGATGCGGGACGTGGCGCGGGCGGCCCGGGCGGCGTTCCGGCGCTGCGGCCGGCTTTGGCCGCGGCGTTACGCGGCCCCGGGCTGGGTGGCTAGCTGGTCACGCGGCTCGCCTTGGTGATGCGGACGGGCTTCACCAGCATCTCGCCCTTCATGGCGCCTTCGCCCTTGTTGGGGTCCTTGGGCATGACGAGGAGCTTGCGCACGACGTCCATACCTTCCACCACCTGGCCGAAGGCCGCGAAGCCGGGGTTCTTGGGGTCCTTGGGATCGGCGTCGAGATAGTCCTGCTTGCCGACGCAGATGAACCAGTCGGCGGTGGCGGTGCCGGGCGCGCGCCGGCCCATGGAGATCACCCCGTCGGTGTGGAGGATCCCGGTCTTGGTGTTGGGCTCGTGGGCGATAGGGGCGAGCAGTTTCTTGGGATCGTTCTGCAGGCCGCCCTGGACGACGCCGTAGTCGTTGGCCGTGTAGCCCGGCGGCTGGGAGGCCCGGTAGAAGCTGGAGCCATTGAACAGGCCCCGATCCACATAGCGCAGGTAGTTGGCGGCGGTGACCGGCGCCTTGTCGGCGTAGAGCTCGATGACGATCGACCCTTCCGGCGTCTCCAGCCGCACCCGCGGGTTCGGCTTGGCCGCCGGGGGCGCGGCCGGCGGGGTGGCGGGGTCTTGAGCCCAGGCGGGCGTGGCGGCCAGGGCTGCGAGGGCGAGGAGGGTTCTGCGGCGCATCATCGGGATAGTTTAGCGCCGGCAGCGCCGGATGTAATCGGTCTGTCCGGCCGAGCGCAGGCCGCCGGGCGTGACCCGGAGCTGGTGGACGCTTTCGGCGCAGACGACGCGCGCCTTGCCGGCGGTCTCGATGCGGGTGGTCTCGTCGGTGACCACCCGGGCCGAGCGGCCGTCCGCAGCAAGCTCGATGCGGACGATCCGGCTGGACTCGCGGACCTTGGAGCCGGCGAGCAGCCGTTTTGAGGTGGTTCTCGCCTGGCTGAGCGAGCTGGTCCCGTAGTCGACGAAGCCGCCCTGGTTCGACTGGCCCCGGTCGGTGAACCGGGCGTCGGGGGTGAAGGTGGCGAAGTAGGCGTCCACATCGCCGGCGTTCCAGAGCCGCTCCTGGCCGGTCAGGAAGGCGCGCACCGAGGCGTCGCTGAGCCGGCCTTGGGCGGTCGCCGCGCCGGCGGCTAGGATGATCGTCAGGCTGAGGAAGGCCGCGCGCATCGGACGGCGATCCGTCACATCACCGTCTGGAGCAGCCAGGCCACCAGGGCGGTCAGGACGCAGCCGGTCAGGGCGCCGCGGAAGAAGGCGCCGTTGCGGTCCCACCAGATACGGCGGGCGCGCATGCGCTGGGCGCGATCAACCTTGCGTCGCTGCATGCGAAAAACTCCCCCGGGCCATGAGGAGAAGTTTAGCCCGGCGGGGGCCGCCGGGTCCAACATCAAACGTGAGAAGGCGCGCCCAGCGAACAACATCGCCCGCAAAGGCTAGTCGTTCCGGGGCTCGATCTCGAAGCCGCTGACCTGGGGATCGGCCGCCAGCCGGTCGGCGAGGGAATCGATCCCGTCGCCCTTCGGAGCCCGAAGGGTGGTTCCGAGCTCCAGCTGGCCGCCGTCCTTCAGGAGCTTGGTGCTGATCCCGCCAGGCCGCAGCCCCAGATCCTTCAGCAGGCCGACGAACCGGTCGCGGGGGATCACCCCGTCGCGCCGGTAACGCACGGCGACGTCCACCACCACCATCTGTGGCAGGACCCGGTCGAGCCAACGGAAGGCGGCGAGGATCACCAGGGCCAGGGTGGAGCCGCCGATCGCCAGCTCCCAGGCCCCGACGCCGAACAGCACGCCGAGCGCCGAGGTGGTCCAGAGCGAGGCCGCGGTGGTCAGGCCCCGCACGGTCAGGCCGTGGCGGAAGATCACCCCGCCGCACAGGAACCCGATGCCGGTGAGGATGCCATGGGCCATCCGCACGGGATCCACGCGGATCATTTCCGGCGTGGCGCCGGGCGTCCAGGTCAGGGGGTGCCCGGCCGCCAGCATCAGGAGCGTGGCGGCGACGCAGACCAGCATATGGGTGCGAAGGCCGGCCGGGTGGCCGCGCATCTCCCGCTCCAGGCCGATCAGTCCGCCGGCCACCGCGGCGCCCAGCACCGGTGGCCCGTCGATCGGCAGGGCGGCCAGGAAGTCCATCAAAGCAGTTTGGGCCCGACCACCAGCGCCAGGGCCAGGATGGCGACGATCGCCAGGATCAGCCGCGCCTTGGGGTGGGAGCCGATCATCCCGTGGGACGGCGGCCTTGGCGGCGGCTTGCGTCGCGCCTGCTCGCGCGCCTTCTTGTAGCGCTTGAGGTCGGTGACCCGGGGGTCCTCGGACGGTCGCTTGGCCATCAGCCCGCCAGCTTCTCCAGTTCCTCGGCCGGGATGTCGGCGTTGGAGTAGACGTTCTGGACGTCGTCGTCGTCCTCCAGGGCGTCGATCAGCTTCACCAGGCTGGCGGCGGCGTCGCCGGTGATCGGGGCCATCACCTGCGGCCGCCAGGCCGAGGTCGCCGACTTGGCGGGGCCGAGGGCCGTTTCGAGGGCCGCGGCCACCTCCGAGAGGCTTTCGAACGCGGTGTAGATGGTGTGGCCGTCCTCGTCGGACTCCACGTCGTCGGCGCCCGCGTCGATGGCGGCCTCCATGACCTTGTCCTCGGACCCGGCCTGCGGGCCGTAGGTGATCTGGCCGACCTTGCTCCACATGAAGGAGACCGACCCCGTCTCGCCGAGGTTGCCGCCATATTTGGAGAAGCTGGCGCGGACGTTGGAGGCCGAGCGGTTGCGGTTGTCGGTGAGCGCCTCGACGATCACCCCGACCCCGCCAGGCCCGAAGCCCTCGTAGCGGATCTCCTCGTAGGACTCGGCATCGCCGCCGGTCGCCTTGTTGATGGCCCGCTGGATGACGTCCTTGGGCAGGGACTCGGCCTTGGCGTTGTTCACCGCCAGGCGCAGGCGGGCGTTCATGGCCGGATCCGGCAGGCCCATCTTCGCCGCCACGGTGATCTCGCGGGAGAGCTTGGAGAACAGTTTGGAGCGGGCCGAGTCGGCCCGGCCCTTGCGGTGCATGATGTTCTTGAACTTTGAGTGGCCGGCCATCTGCTTTTTCGTGAAACGAAAGGGTCCAGGCTTCTAACCCGGAGCGCCACGCACAAGGAACCCCCGGCGGTCAGGCGGGTTAGCGGAGCACCTCGATCATCGGAGCAACGCGCATGAGTTTATCCAACGAGGAATTCCCTCCTCAGCCCGCCGGCAATGGCGAGCTGGTGCATTGGATGGACGGTCAACGCTGGCGGCTCGGCCGGGCGGGCGTGGCGCCGGACGTGGCCGGGGCCTTCGTGCTGGGGATCGTCGCGGCCCTGGGGACGGTGGCCCTGCTGAACTACATCGTGCCGCGCCGCGAGGCCCTGCCGCCCTGGCGTTGGCGCCGGGGCCGCCTGCACTAGTTGCGTTTTATGTGGGCCCGGATCGCGGCGATCACCTGATCCTGGGCGTCGGGCTCAAGATAGGCGTGCATGGGCAGGCTGATCACCCGGCCTGCTTTCTCGTCCGTCACGCTCATGTCGCCGGCCGGATAGCCGGCGTAGGGCGCCTGGCGGTGCAGCGGGATCGGATAGTAGACGGCGGTCGGGACCTCTTTCGCCCGCAGGGCGGCGGCGAGGCCGTCGCGGTCGTCGGTCTCGATGGTGTACTGGGCCCAGACCGAAACCCCGCCATCGATGACCGACGGGACGCTGACGATGTCGCCCAGTCCCTCGGCGTAGCGGTCGGCGACCCGGTTCCGGGCCGCGATCTCGTCCGCGAAGATCGCCAGCTTCTGCAGCAGCACCGCCGCCTGGATGGTGTCCATCCGGCTGTTCGTCCCCACCCGCATGGCGAGGTATTTCGGGTCGTGCTCGAAGGTCCGGCCTTCGAGATCGGACTTCACCGCCTGGCCGTGGACCCTGAGGGAAACCAAGAGGTCGTGGAGCCGGGCGTCCTTGGTCAGCACCGCTCCGCCGTCGCCGTAGCAGCCCAGGGGCTTGGCGGGGAAAAACGAGGTCGTGGCGCAGTCGGCCCAATGGATCGGGTGCTTGCCGTCCAGGGTGCAGCCGAAGCCCTGGGCGGAATCGGCGATCAGCTTCAGGCCGTGGCGACGGGCCACTTCGGCGATCGCGGGGTAGTCGGCCGGCTGGCCGAACAGGTCGACGGCGATGATCGCCCTGGGGGTCAGATCGCCCTTGGCCTTCACGGCCAGGATGGCGGCTTCAAGCTTCCCGGGGTCGAGGTTGTAGGTGGCCGGCAGGATGTCCACGAACACCGGCGACGCCCCCACCAGCGGCATGACCTCGGCGGTGGCGGCGAAGGTGAAGGCCGGGCAGAAGACGGCGTCGCCGGGTCCGATCCCCCAGGCCATCAGCGGCAGGATCAGGGCGTCGGTGCCGGAGGCGCAGGTGAGGGCGTGGGGCGCCTGGCCGAACGCGGCGAGCGCGGTCTCGAAGGCGGCGATCTCGGGACCCATGATGTAGGCGCCGGAACGGATCACCTTCAGCACGGCCTCTTCCAGGGCCGGGCCCAGGCGGGCGCGCTGGGCCTGCAGGTCGATGAACGGAATCATGGGCGCGCTGATGCCACGGGGCGGCGGCGGGCGCAAAGACACGCTTGGTGACGGTCTGTTGCGCGGCCCGGGGAGTTTCCGGGCACGGTGGAGGGGTGGTTTACGGTATTTAGTTACCGTTTAGGGCTTACGGAACACCCAGATGTCGCCGACCCCGCCGATGTCGATGGGCGGTCGGTCGGGCGTCAGGCCGGCGGCCTGGGCGAAGGGGGTCGGGTCGGCCATGTAGAAGGTCAGGCGCTCCGGCGAGCGCTCGATCACCCGGCCGGTGGGATCGTGCAGGGCGTAGTCCACCACCTGGTCGAACCGGCCCTGGGCCTCGCGGAAGCTGCGTTCGGCGATGTAAAGGCGCAGCCGCCGGCCGCCGTCCAACGCCAGGTCCATCACCGGGCGCGCGCGGTCGGCGGGGGCGGGGCGCTTCATGAGGTCGAGGCGCGGCAGGTGGAAGGCGGCCAGGCCGCCGGGGACGAGGTGGGCCGCGACACCGGCGAAGGTGTTGGTCCAGGCCATCCCCGCCGGCACGTGGGCCAGGGTGAAGAACGGGCAGATGGCGAGGTCGAAGGTCTGATCGAGCCTGAGCGCGGTCATGTCGCCCTGACGCATCTCGATGCGGGCCGCCACCTCGGCCGGCAAGGCGGCGATGCGGGTGCGGGCCTTGGCCAGCATGGCCGGCGCGATCTCCACGCCGGTGACGGAGAACCCCTGCTCGGCCAGCGCCTGGGCGATCCGGGCCGAGCCGGCCCCCAGCTCCAGGACCCGCGCGCCCGGCGCCGCTAGGCCGGCATAGGTGGCGATGTCCCCGTCCAGCGACCGGTCGGCGGCGGTCACCAGGTCGAAGAAGGCCGCGCTCATCGAGCCGGCGGAGTAGTAGGGACGGACCTTCACAGGCCCGGTGTACGTTGCGCCGTTGCGTCAGATCAACGACGTGACCACATATCACCAGCCAAGCTTCGCGCTGGCGCATGGGGAGATCGATGAACATCGTGATGCAACGCCTGGGGCGGCTCGCCCTGATCGTCGTGCTGCCAACCCTGCTGGCGGCGTGTGGCTACAACACCATCCCGACCAAGGAGGAGCAGGCCAGGGCCGCCTGGGCCGATGTCCAGGGCCAGTATCAGCGCAGAGCGGACCTGATCCCGAACCTGGTGGAGACCGTCCGCGGTTACGCCGCCCAGGAACGGGCCGTGCTGACCGAGGTCACCCAGGCGCGGGCCTCGGCCACCCAGGTGCAGGTGAACGCCTCCACCCTCACCGATCCGGCGCAGTTCCAGCAATTCCAGGCCGCCCAGGACCGGCTGTCAGGCGTGCTCGGTCGGCTGATGATGATCCAGGAGGCCTACCCGGATCTGAAGTCCAACCAGAATTTCCTGGCGCTGCAGAGCCAGCTTGAAGGCACCGAGAACCGGATCTCGGTCGCCCGGCGCGACTACAACGAGGCGGTCCGCGACTACAACACCACGCTTCGGACCTTCCCGAACGTGATCTGGGCCAACACCGTGCATTCCGGCTCCAAGCCCATGCAGCTGTTCCAGGCCTCGGCCGCGGCGCAGTCCGCGCCCAGCGTCGACTTCGGGACCCTCGCCCCGCCGCCCGGCGCGGCGCCTGGCTCGCCGCCGCCGAAGTGATGCGACTCGTGATGGGAGCGCGGGGACTGGTCCTCGCGCTCCTGATCCTGCTCGTCCCCGCGGCCGCCTTCGCGCAGCCGAAGTTCCCGCCGCTCACTGGTCGGGTGGTGGACAACGCCAACCTGATTTCGCCGGCCACCGAAGCCCAGCTCAGCGAAAAGCTGGCGGCGCTCGAGGCGCAGACCGGTCGGCAGGTGGTGGTGGCGACCCTGCCCGACCTGCAGGGCTACGAGATCGAGGAGTACGGCTATCAGCTCGGCCGAACCTGGAAGATCGGCCGCGAGGGCGAGGACGACGGGGCGCTGCTGCTGGTCGCGCCGGCCGAGCGCAAGGTCCGGGTCGAGGTCGGCTATGGGCTGGAGGGGGTGCTGACCGACGCCCTTTCCAGCGTGATCATCCAGTCGGCTATCCTCCCGCAGTTCCGCGAGGGCCGCTTCGAGGCCGGGATCGTGGCCGGGACCGACGCGCTCGTGCAGCAACTCAGCCTGCCGGACGACCAAGCCCGGGCCAAGGTCGCGCAGGCCCAGTCCCAGCCCCAGGCGGCGGCCGGCGGCGGGACGGTCCCGGTGATCTTCATCATCCTGATTGTGTTCTGGGTGCTGGGCGGACTCCTGCGCGGCTTCGGCGGCGGTCGCCGGCGCGGCGGCGGCGCCTGGTGGCTGCTGCCGTTGATCCTTTCGGGGAGCAGCCGTGGGCGCGGCGGCGGCTTTGGGGGTGGCGGCTTCGGAGGCGGCGGCGGATTCGGCGGTGGCGGCGGCTCGTTCGGCGGCGGCGGATCCTCGGGGAGCTGGTGATGGGCAAGACGCATCTGACGCCTGACGACCTGGCGGCCATCGAGGCCGCCGTGCGCCGGGCCGAAGCCCGCACCACGGGCGAGATCTACTGCGTGGCGGCGGAGGAGAGTTCCGACTACCGCGAGGCGCCGTTGGCCTGGGCGGCCGGCGCGGCCCTGCTGGCGCCCGCCCTGCTGCTGCTCGGCGGCGTGCATGTCGAGGCGCCGGAGATCCTCGGTGGCTGGACCGCGGCGCAGGCGGCCGGCGCCGCGGAGACCGCCGTGCGCGGGTCGCTGATCGGCGCCCTGCTGCTGCAGGCCGTGCTGTTCCTCGCGGTCCTGGCCCTGGCCTCCATCGCGCCGGTGCGGCGAGCCCTCACCCCTCGGGCCCTGCGGCGCGAACGGGTGCGGCGACGGGCCCGCGAGATGTTCGCGGCCAAGAACCTGCAGGCCACACGCGAGCGCACCGGCGTGCTGATCTATGTCTCTTTCGCCGAGCATATGGCCGAGCTGATCGCCGACGAGAGCATCGCGGCGACGGTCGATCCCGGGGTCTGGGACGAGGCCATGGCGCTGCTCACGGCCGGGCTGAAGCGCGGCGCGCCGGCGGCCGGCTTCGTCGCCGCCGTCGACCGTTGCGCCGACACCCTGGCCGAACGCTTCCCCGCCAGGGCCGGCGACAATCCCAACGAGCTGCCCGACGCGGTGGTGGTGTTGCCCCGCCTCGGCTGACGGGCGTCCCTTCGGGGGAGACCAGCGTCATTTCCACGCTGAAACGCCTTCCCCGTGGCCCGGGGACCGTATCCGAGTTAGAACGGCGGTTCGTGAAAAGGGAGCGGCGGTGATGGCTTTCACCCTCAACGTGAACGGCAAGGCGCTGACGGCGGATGTCGAGGGTGACACCCCTCTGCTTTGGACCCTGCGGGACACGCTGGGGATCCTGGGTCCGAAGTACGGCTGCGGGATCGGGGCCTGCGGGGC
>CANJRI010000085.1 GCA_947476555.1 Caulobacteraceae bacterium | reverse complement strand
GAACTCTTCGAAGATCACCTCGTCCATCCGGCTGCCGGTGTCGATCAGCGCGGTGGCGATGATGGTTAGCGAGCCGCCTTCCTCAATGTTCCGCGCCGCGCCGAAGAAGCGCTTCGGCCGCTGCAGGGCGTTGGCGTCGACGCCGCCGGTCAGCACCTTGCCCGATGACGGCACCACGGTGTTGTAGGCGCGGCCCAGGCGCGTCACGGAATCCAGCAGGATCACCACGTCGCGCTTGTGCTCGACCAGGCGCTTGGCCTTCTCGATGACCATCTCTGCCACCTGCACATGCCGCGTCGCCGGCTCGTCGAAGGTCGAGGAGATCACCTCGCCCTTCACCGTCCGCTGCATGTCGGTGACTTCCTCGGGCCGCTCGTCGATGAGCAGCACGATGAGGTAGCACTCGGGGTGGTTGGTCTCGATGGACTTGGCGATGTTCTGCAGCATCACCGTCTTGCCGACCCGGGGCGGGGCGACGATCAGGCAGCGCTGGCCCTTGCCGAGGGGCGCTACGATGTCGATCACCCGGCCGGAACGGTCCTTCAGGGTGGGGTCGTCCAGCTCCATCTTCAGGCGCTCGTCGGGATAGAGCGGCGTCAGGTTGTCGAACAGCACCTTGTGCCGGACGTTTTCGGGGCTCTCGAAATTGGTCTGGTCGACCTTGACCAGGGCGAAGTAGCGCTCGCCCTCGCGGGGGGCGCGGACCTCGCCGTCGACCGTGTCGCCGGTGCGCAGACCGAACTTCCGGATCTGCGAGGGCGAGACATAGATATCGTCCGGGCCGGGCAGGTAGTTGGCTTCGGGACTGCGCAGGAAGCCAAAGCCGTCCTGCACCACTTCCAGCGTGCCGGAGCCGGAGATCGCCACGCCCTCGTCCGCCAGGACCTTGAGGATGGCGAACATCATGTCCTGCTTGCGCATGGAGTTCGCGGATTCGATCTCCAGCTGCTCGGCGAAGGACAGCAGATCGGCGGGCGACTTGTCCTTCAGCTCCTGCAGGCTCATCCGCGTCAGCCCCATGGCGGCGATCGCCCGGGAGGCTTCGGTGGGATCGGCCTCGACCTCGTCCGCAGCGGTCATGGCGACCTCGGCCTCGGTGGCTTCGGCCTCGATGTCGGGTGTGTTTTCTTCGGACATATCAATCACTTATCAATAGGCCGCAGCCAGACGGAATCCGGCCGCGGACGGTCTTGGATGGCCGGCGTCAAGGGCGCCGGTATGTGTCATTTCGAGGGGCCGAGCGCTGCGCGAGGTCCGCGCGGCGGCGGCGGTAAGGCGGGACGCGTCGCATTTCGCGGCGCGCGGACCCGAGCGAAACCACGCCCCGGGCCGTGGGTCAAGTCAGCGGCCCCAGAACTCCAGGGTCACGGCCAGCACCATGACGATGGCCAGGAGGAACGGGATCTCGTTGGTCGCCCGCCAGAACTTCGCCGTCCTGGGCCGTTCGCCGGCCGCGATCCGCCGAAGCGACTTGGACAGGAACCCGTGCCAACCCGAGAGCGCGATCGCCCCCGCCAGCTTCACCAGCATCCACGGCTGCAGCAGGAAATCCCAACCGCCCCGCACCTGGGTCGCGTCCACATAGATCAAGCCCGCCCCGAACAGCCAGGTCAGCATCATGGCCGGATTGATGATGATCTTCAGGAGCTTGCGCTCCCAGACTTTGAAGTGCGCGTCGAACTCGCTGCCAGGCGGCGCGGTCTCGGTATGGTAGGCGTAGAGCCGCGGCAGGTAGAGCATCCCCGCCATCCAGGCGATCACCGCTAGGATGTGCAGCCCGCGCAGCAGGTTGTACCAGTCCATCGCCTAGCCCCTTCCGTCCCGACATCCGCACTTGCCCAGCCCGGCCGGGCAGCGCCAGGACCCGAACGGCGCCGTCCCGTCCCCGCCCAGCGCGGCCTGCACCGCGTCGGCCAGGGTCCCGAGGAACGCCGGCGCCGCGCCCAGCGTCACCGCCCGCAGGAAGGGCTGCGCCCCCACCTTGGCCGCCAGCGCCGCATATTCGTGGTCGATCTCCACCAGGGTCTCCACGTGCTCGGAGACGAAGGCGATGGGCGAGATCAGCACCCCCTTGCCCTCACCTCCGGCGACCCGGATCTCGCTCTCGGTGGACGGCTCCAGCCATTTCAGCCGCCCGACCCGGCTCTGGTAGCAGACCCGCCAGTCCTCGAACTGCGGCAGGCGGGCCACGATAGCCGCCGCCGTCGCCTCGATCTGCGCCTGATAGGGATCGCCCCGGTCGATCACCCGCTGCGGCAGGCCGTGGGCCGAGAACAGCAGCCGCAGGCCCTCGGGCTTGCCCGCCCGCTCCCAGGCGATGCGGATAGCGTCCACGTGGGCGGTGATCAGGCCCTCGGCGGTCGGATAGCAGCACACCGTCCTGGTTTCCGCCGGCCCCTGGTAGGCGTCCGCCCAGGCCGCCAGCGACGAGGCGGTGGTGGTTGTGGAGTACTGCGGATAGAGCGGCAACAGCACCAGGTCGTTGGGCGCGAACTCAAGCACCTGCCGGGCGGCGTCCTCGGCGAAGGGCTTCCAGTAGCGCATGGCCACGAACACCTTGGCGCTATCCCCCGGCCGCCGGCGGTTCAGCTCATCCTCCAGACCCTGCGCCTGGGCCAGGGTGCGTGGCAGGATCGGCGAGCCGCCGCCCATGATCTTGTAGTTGGCCTTGGCCGGCGCCTCGCGGCGGCTAGAGATCAGCGCCGCCAGCGGGTAGCGGGCTATGGCCGGCAGGTCGATGATCGCCCGGTCGCGGAACAGGTTGAACAGGAACGGTCGCACGGCATCCGGCCCGTCCGGCCCGCCGAGGTTGAAGAGGACGACCGCGAGACGGCTCATGCGGCGGCGATCGCGCGGCTCGGCCTGCCGGTCACCCGCTCCACGACCCGGGCGATGTGGGGGATCGGTGTGTCCGGCAGCACCCCGTGGCCAAGATTGAAGATGTAGGGGCCGCCGCTCCAGGCCTCCAGCAGCGCCTCCACCCGGGCGTCCAGCGACGGCCCGCCGGCCCGCAGCAGCAGATTGTCCAGCGCACCCTGGATCGCCTTGCCGCCAGCCTGGATTCGCCGCCCCAGGTCCGCCGGCGCCTGGACGTCCAGGGCGACACCCTGCACTGGCGTCTCGGCGGCATAGCTCTCCACCAGGGCCCCGGCCCCCCTCGGAAAGCCGATGAACGGCGCATCGACGCCGGCGGCCCGGACCTTTTCGACGATCCGGCGGTGCGGTTCGACGACGATGCGGCGGAACAGGTCCTCCGGCAGGGCCTCGGCCCAGCTCTCGAAGATCTTCAGCACCTGGGCCCCGGCCCTCGCCTGCATGATCAGGTAGCGGGCGGTGGCTTCGACCAGCACGTCCAGCAGGGCGTCCAGCTCGTCCGGATGGGCGTAGGCGTAGGCCCGCGCCGCCTCGCGTTCCGAGCCCCGGCCCTCGATCATGTAGGTGGCCACCGTCCAGGGACCGCCCGCGAACCCGATCAGCGCCCGCTCTGGCTCCAGCGCCGCCCGCACCCGCTGCAGGGTCTCCCCGACATTGGCCAGGCGCGCGGTCGAGGCCTCGACCTGGTCCCGCAGCGCCGCGATCGGCGGCAGTGGGTCCAACCTGGGTCCTTCGCCGGCCTCGAACCAGACCTTCTGGCCCAGCGCCAGCGGGATCAGCAGGATGTCGGCGAAGACGATGGCGCCATCCATCGGAAAGCGGCGCATCGGTTGCAGGGTGGCCTCGGCCGCCATCTCCGGGTTCAGGCAAAAGGCGATGAAGTCCTTCGCCTGGGATCGGAGCGCCAGGTACTCGGGCAACGAACGGCCGGCCTGGCGCATGAACCACACCGGGGGCCGGTCGAGGGTCTCGCCGTCGAGAACGCGCAGCAGGGCGGGCTTCGTCATGTCCAGCCTTAAAGCGCGTGGGGCGTGCCGGCTCAAGCCCAGGCTCGGGACCGCCCCCCTTCCTTCCAATCTTTTAGATTCGAATAGGGTTGGAAAAGGAGCAGTAGGGCCTGTCGAGGGCGGGGATAACAGCGACGATCCTGCGACACCACGGCGCTTCTCCCCAGCTTGTCAGGTTCAGGCGCCCGGGGACGCAGACCGCTGTGGATTGCGGGGACGCCAGGCCAAGTCCCTTGTCCGCGTTAAGCTTTCGTTAACGGTTGCGGGAAGAACCGGCGGATGGCCGGTCGGGCTCGTCACCCTGTCGAGAAGTGACGCTAAAACGGCGCCCCGTCCGGAAAGCCTGGGCGCCAAGCCTGGTCAAAGCCCCGCTTTCATCCCGGTGATCCCCCGGCGGGCAGGCCGGCGATTTCCTGAGCCCGGTCTATCCCCATCGGCGCCCCGCTCCGCTATGAGGGGTCCACAGAAACCATCCCCAGCTTCCTGAAGAGCGCCCGTGCCCAATCCCAGCCAGCAGCGCCTCGCCACCTACTTCCACGTCCACCTCGTCTCGGATTCCACCGGCGAGACGCTGAACGCCATGGCGCGCGCCGTCTGCGCCCGCTTCGAGAACGTGCTGCCCATCGAGCACATCTACGCCCTGGTCCGCTCGCAGCGGCAGCTGGACCGTGCGCTGGGCGACATCGAGGAGGCGCCCGGGATCGTCCTGCACACCATCGTCGACGATAAGCTCCGCGAGGCCCTGGAAGAGGGGTGCCGGCGGCTGGAGATGCCCTGCATGGCGGCCCTCGACCCCTTGGTGCACTCCATGCAGCGCTACCTGGGCGCGGACACCACCTCCCGGGTCGGGGCCCACCTGCGGCTCGACACCGACTATTTCAACCGCATGGACGCCCTTAACTACGCCATCGCCCACGACGACGGGCAAGGCGGCCAGGACCTGGAGCAGGCCGACGTCATCCTGCTGGGTGTGTCGCGGACCTCCAAGACGCCGACCTGCATCTACCTGGCCCACCGGGGCGTGCGGGCGGCCAACGTCCCGCTGGTGCCCGGCCGGCCGATCCCCGATCAGCTCTTCCAGGTGAAGCGGGCCATGGTCGTGGGCCTGACCATCTCTCCCGACCGGCTGATCCAGATCCGCCGCAACCGCTTGCTCAGCCTCAAGCAGGACCGTGACACCAGCTACATCGACACCGACGCCGTGCGCGACGAGATCATCCAGGCCCGCAGGCTCTACGAGCGCCATGGCTGGCAGACCATCGACGTGACCCGCCGCTCGGTGGAGGAGACCGCCGCGGCGGTGCTGAACCTGCTGCACGGCGGCCACGGCCAGGTTGAGGTCCTGGGGTGATCGTCCTGGCCTCCAAGTCCGCGGCGCGCCGCGCCGTGCTGGAAGGCGCGGGCGTGCCATTCGAGGCCGTGAGCGCCGGCGTGGACGAGGACGCGGTGAAAACCGCCATGCTGGCGAAGGGCGCCAGTCCCCGCGACGTGGCCGTCGAGCTTGCGGAACGCAAGGCCATCGCCGCCGGACGGCCCGGCCTGGTGATCGGCGCCGACCAGACCCTCGAGCTGGACGGCCGGCTCTACGACAAGGCCGATAGCCTGGATGAGGCCCGCGAGCGCCTGCAGGAACTCCGGGGGCGGATCCACCAGCTGCACTCGGCGGTGGCGGTGGTGCGGGACGGGACCCCGATCTGGCGCGAAACCGCCACCGCGACCCTGTCCATGCGCGACTTCACCGACACCTTCCTCGACGCCTACCTGGCCGCCGAGGGCGCCGAACTGCTGGGCTCGGTGGGCTGCTACCGCCTGGAAGGCCTGGGCGCCCAGCTCTTCGACCGCATCGAAGGCGACTATTTCGCGATCCTCGGCCTGCCGCTGATGGGCCTGCTGGACCTGTTGCGCGACGAAGGGGCCCTGGCCCGATGACCCTTCGCGCCGGTGTGGTCGGCCAGCCGATCCGCCACTCCCTCAGCCCCCTGATCCACGCCGCTTGGCTGCGGGCGGCCGGGATCGACGGGACCTACGAGGCCTTCGAGGTTCCCGCCGGAACCCTCGCCCGGTTCGTCGAGGGC
Organism: Caulobacteraceae bacterium; assembly: GCA_947476555.1. Lineage (GTDB taxonomy): Bacteria > Pseudomonadota > Alphaproteobacteria > Caulobacterales > Caulobacteraceae > Phenylobacterium. The sequence continues at coordinate 3,433 of CANJRI010000085.1, read as the reverse complement.
AGGGTCGGCGGGCTCGTGGGCCTGAACGTCACCCTGCCGTTGAAAGAGGAAGCCCTCGCCCTGGCCCACGAGGCCAGCGCGCGCGCCATCGCCGCGGGGGCCGCCAACTTGTTGATTTTCCAACAGAATGGAACAATCCTCGCCGACAACACCGACGGCCTCGGCCTGATGGCGGCCTTTGCGGCTCAGTCGCCCGGGTTCGATGCCGCCTCGGGCCCGGTGGTGGTGCTGGGCGCTGGCGGCGCGGCCCGCGGCGCGGCGGCCACCCTGTCGGCGCTGGCCCCTAGCGTCCGTGTGGTCAACCGCACCCTGGCCAAGGCCGAAGCGCTCCGCGACCAGATCGGCGGTCCCGTCGAGGCCTGGCCGCTCGCCGAGGCCGCACGCGCCTTCGAAGGTGCGGTGGCGGTGGTCAACGCCACCTCGGCCGGCCTCTCGGGCGAAGGATCGCTCGACCTCCCGTTGGAGGCCCTGCCCGCCGACTGCGTGGTGATGGACATGGTCTACAAGCCCCTGGAGACCGAGCTGCTGCGTCTCGCCCGCGCCCGGAAACTCCGGACCGTCGACGGACTGGAGATGCTGATCGGCCAGGCCCGCCCCTCGTTCGAGGCCTTCTATGGCCAGCCGCCGCCGGACCTCGACGTCCGGGCCCTGGCGCTGAAGGCGCTGGGAGGGTGATCCGATGCGGGTGATCGGCCTGACCGGCTCCATCGGCATGGGCAAGTCCACGACCGCCGCCATGTTCGCCGAGCAGGGTATCCCGGTGTTCGACGCCGATGCGGCGGTGCACGCCCTCTACGCCACGGGCGGCGAGGCCGTTCCCCTTGTGGAGGCCGCTTTTCCGGGCGTCACGAAGGACGGCGCTGTGGACCGCGAGGCCCTTCGACAGGCGATCCTCGGCGCTCCCGAGGCGATCCGACGTATCGGCGAGATCGTGCACCCCCTAGTCCACCAAAAGCGCGAGGCGTTTTTCGACGCTGTCCGTGCCCGGAAACTCGAAATCGCGGTCCTGGACGTTCCCCTGCTCCTAGAGAACGGCGGCGACAGCATCGTCGACGCCCTGGTCGTGGTCTCCAGCACACCGGAGATCCAGCGCGCTCGGGCCCTGGCCCGGGAAGGCATGACCCCCGAGCGCCTGGACGCCATCCTCGCCCAGCAGATGCCCGACGCCGAAAAGCGCCGCAGGGCCGACTTCGTCATCGACACCAGCCACGGCCTGGAGCCGGCCCGCGCCCAGGTGGCGGCCGTGCTCGAGGCGGTTCGCGACCCCGCCTGGGTGTCCCGCCGAAAGTCCCTGGGCGACACTTAGGCCAGTTGAAAAACCCGCCCGAACGGGAGCATCAAGGGACATGGCCCGCGAGATCGTCCTCGACACCGAAACCACCGGCTTCGACCCGATGAGCGGCGACCGGCTGGTGGAAGTGGCTTGCCTGGAGATCGAGGATTTCGTCCCCACCGGACGCAGCTTCCATACCTACATCGACCCCTGCCGCGACATGCCGATCGACGCCGAACGGGTGCACGGGCTGTCCGGCGCCTTCCTGCGCGGCAAGCCCCGGTTCGAGCACGCCGAGGTGGTGGAGGCCTTCCTGGACTTCGTCGGCGACTCCCCGCTGATCGCCCACAACGCCGGCTTCGACCGCAACTTCATCAACTGGGAGCTGGCCAAATGTGGCCGCGGCGAGCTCCCCGAACCGCGATGGATCGACACCCTGGCGCTGGCCAAGCACCGCTTCCCGGGGATGCACAACTCGCTCGACGCCCTGTGCAAGCGCTTCAGGATCTCGTTGTCCGAACGCGAGAAGCACGGCGCACTGATCGACGCCAAGCTGCTGGCCGCCGTCTATCTGGAGCTGAAGGGCGGCCGCGAACGGCGCCTGGAGCTGACCAGCGCCGTGATGGTCGAGGCCGTGGCGGTGGCGACCAGCAACAGCTACGGCGCGCGGCCGCGCCCCCTGGCGCCCCGCTCCACCGAGGCGGAACGGGAAATCCACGCCGCCTTCGTGCGCAAGCTCAAGGCCGAAGGGGCCTGGGAGCGGCTCGGGCTCTAGGCGTGCCCGACCTGCTGGTCGGTCTGGGCTTTCCGGGCGTGGTAGATCGCCGCGAAATCCATCGGTTCGAGCAGGAACGGCGGGAAGCCGCCATCGCTGGTCACGTCGGCGATGATCCGGCGGGCGAAGGGGAACAGGTAGCGCGGGCACTCGATGAGCAGCACCGGCTCGATCTCCTCGACCGGGACGCCGCTGATGCCGAACACGCCGCCATAGAGCAGCTCGGCCACGAACATCGTGCCGCCGTCGCGCGCGGCGGTGGCGATGAGCTTCAGGTCGACCTCGAACAGGCCGTCCTCCCGGCTCCGGGCGTTCATCTCCACCTGCAGGTCGATCTGCGGGGCGTTCTGGCCCGGCCGCAGGCTGTCCGGCGCCTTGGGGTTCTCGAACGACAGGTCGCGGATGAACTGGGCGAGGATGCGCACGCCCGGAGGCTCGCCCTGGGCGAGGCCTTCGGGGAGTTCCGTGGCGCCGGTGTCGATGTCGGTCATGTGTCGGTTGAAATCCTATCGCGGCGCGGTTTGCGGCGCCGTCCGAGGCGGTCGGGCTAACATGGCCGAAGGGGTCGATGCAACGTCGCCCCTGACGGCGGCGTTCCAGCAGCCTATATAGGGCGCTTAGGTCGCGGGACCCGTCCCGCTCTCAACATCGAAGGCAGCGGTTTGCAGGTCCTTGAGCTGATCATCTTCGCGGGGCTAGCCGCCATCGTGCTCTACCAGCTCTATTCGGTGCTGGGACGGCGCGTGGGCCGTCAGCCGGAGGACAGCGCCGCCGAGGCGGCCGGCGGGCCATCCGCTCGCCCGCTCGACCGGCCGACCGATCCGCTCGACGACGGTCTGGCGCTCACGGGCCTGGCCGCGATCCGCAACAAGGATCCCAGCTTCGACGTCACCCGCTTCCTGGCCGGCGCCAAGAGCGCCTACGAGATGATCGTCCGGTCCTTCGCCGAAGGCGACAAGCCCACCTTGAAGAACCTCCTGGCGCCCTCGGTGATGGAGAGCTTCGAGTCGGTGATCGACCAGCGCGAGCAGGAAGGGCGCACCGAGAGCGTCGAATTCTTCCACGCCCCGCGCGCGGACCTGGAGAAGGCCGACCTGGTGGCCGGCGAGAAGGCCCAGGTCACGGTCCGCTTCCTGGCCGAATTCCGCAACCGCTCCAAGGGCCCCGAGGGCGAGGCGGTGGATGACCGCCGCACCGCCGAGCTCTGGACCTTCGAGCGGAATCTCAGTAGCCGCGACCCGAACTGGATGTTGATCCACGTCGACGCCGCGGAGGCCTGAAGCCCTCATGCACCTGCGCCAGGCCTGGGCGGCGCTCGCCGTCCTGGCCCTCGCCGCCTGCGCCACGCCCGGGCCGCCGCCGCCGCCGGTGGCCGCGCCGCCGCG
>CANJRI010000084.1 GCA_947476555.1 Caulobacteraceae bacterium | reverse complement strand
GATCTTGTGGTAGCGCAGCTTCTCGATGTTGAACTCGTCGCGGCCGATGCCGGCGCCGAGGGCCATGATCAGGGTGCCGATCTGCTCGGACCCCAGCATCTTGTCGAACCGGGCGCGCTCGACGTTCAGGATCTTGCCGCGCAGAGGCAGGATCGCCTGGTTTTCGCGGTTGCGGGCCTGCTTGGCCGAGCCGCCGGCGGAATCGCCCTCCACCAGGAAGATCTCGGACTTGGCCGGGTCCTTCTCCGAGCAGTCGGCGAGCTTGCCGGGCAGGGAGGTGATGTCGAGCGCCGACTTACGGCGTGTCAGCTCGCGGGCCTTGCGGGCGGCCTCTCTAGCGGCCGCGGCCTCGGCGATCTTCTGGACGATCAGCTTGGCTTCGATGGGATGCTCTTCGAACCAGCTCCCAAGTCCCTCGCCGCACAGGCCTTCCACGGCCGGGCGCACCTCCGAGGAGACCAGCTTGTCCTTGGTCTGGGAGGAGAACTTCGGGTCCGGGACCTTGACCGACAGGACGCAGGTCAGGCCCTCGCGCCCGTCCTCGCCCGTCACCGACACCTTCTCGCGCTTAGCGGCGCCGCTGCTCTCCGCATAGCCGGTGATGACCCGGGTGAGGGCCGAGCGGAAGGCGGCCAGGTGGGTGCCGCCGTCCCGTTGGGGGATGTTGTTGGTGAAGCACAGGACGTTCTCGTGGTAGCCGTCGTTCCACCACAGGGCCATGTCCACCTCGACGTTCTCGCGGCGGCCCCGGATGATGATCGGCTCCTTGAGGAGCGGGTGCTTGGCCTTGTCCAGGTGGCGCACGAAGGCCTCGATGCCGCCGTCGTAGTGCAGCACTTCCTCGGTGGGCTCGGGGCCCCGGTGGTCCTTCAGCCAGATGGTCACGCCGGAGTTCAGGAAGGCCAACTCGCGCAGCCGGTGCTCCAGGGTTTTCAGGTCGAAGTCGATGAACCGGAAGGTCTGCAGGGAGGGCAGGAAGGTGACCTCGGTGCCGGTCAACGGCTCGCCGTTCTCGCGCAGCGGCGACTTGCCGGTGACCACCAGGGGCGAGACCGCGTCGCCGTGCCGGAACTCCATCTCGTGGGCTGATCCATTGCGGTGGACCTTCAGCTTCAGGAATTCGGACAGGGCGTTGACCACGGAGACCCCGACGCCATGCAGCCCGCCGCTGACCTTGTAGGAGTTCTGGTCGAATTTCCCGCCGGCGTGGAGCTGGGTCATGATGACCTCGGCCGCCGAGATACCCTCGCCCTCGTGGATGTCGGTGGGGATGCCGCGGCCGTCGTCGGTGACCGTGCAGGAGCCGTCGGCGTTGAGGATCACCTCCACGCGGGTCGCCCAGCCCGCCAGGGCCTCGTCGATGGCGTTGTCGACCACCTCGTAGACCATGTGGTGCAGCCCGGACCCGTCGTCGGTGTCGCCGATGTACATGCCCGGACGTTTGCGGACGGCGTCCAACCCCTTGAGCACCTTGATGGATTCGGCGCCGTAATCGGCCGAGCCGTCGTCGGGAATCTCGTTGTCTTCGCTCATTTCCGGTCCGATTCGGGGAGGCGGGCGCGCGGCGGCCCAGGGGCCGCCGATCTGTCACCCGTTATATAGGGCTCAAGGTTTGATTCTGCACGTCTTTCCGGCGGTTTGAGCTCAGGCCGGGGCGAGACCGGAGGCGTCGACCCGCAGGCCCTGAGCGCGGCCGGCCAGGGCCTCGAACAGATGGTCGTCCGTCCCGGTCAGGAAGGCCTGCAGGCCGAGGGCTTCGATCTCGTCGAACAGAGCGGCTCTACGGCCGGAATCCAGGTGGGCGGCGACCTCGTCCAGCAACAGGATCGGGCTGGGCGCGTCGGGGGCCAGGGCCAGCCGCGCGGACTGGGCAAGCACCAGGTTGAGGATCAGCGCCTTCTGCTCCCCGGTCGAACATTCGGCGGCGGGTCGGTCCTTCTCGGCGTGGATCACCATCAGGTCGCCGCGGTGCGGGCCTGTGAGGGAGCGGCCGGCGGCGGTGTCGCGATCGCGGCCGGCCTTCAGGGCGGGCCCCAGGCGGGCCTCGATTTCCGCAAGATCGGCCCCGCCGGTGGCCAGGGCCTCCCATTCGCCGGTCAGGGAGAGATTGGCGGCGGGAAAGGGCCGTTCCCCTCGGCCGTCGATCTCCACCTGCAGGGCGGCCAGGGTGCGGGCGCGGGCGGCGGCCATCAGGGCGCCGGCCTCGGCGAGGCGGGCCTCCAGGGCGTCCAGCCAGGCGGGATCGGCCGGGCCTTCCGTAAGCAGCTTCAGGCGCTCGCGCAGAGCCTTCTCGTAGGCGGCCACGTGGACGGCGTGAGCCGGCTCGGCGGCAAACACCAGCCGGTCCAGGAAGCGGCGACGGTCGGCGGCGCCCTCCAGGAACAGGCGATCCTGCGCCGGGGTCAGCCAGACCTGGCGTTGGTGATCGGCGAGCCGGCCGGGCGGGACGGGCTCGCCCTCGATCCGCACCGTGCGGCGCGCGGCGCCGGCCTCGGTCAGGCCGGTTCCGACCTGGGTCTCCTCGCCATCGACGGCGATGACGGCGGCGACGGCCCAGGCCCGGCCCACGGGCTCGCCGGGCAGGCGGCGTCCGACCTCGGCGAGGCCCGAGCCGCGCAGGCCCCGCCCGGGAATCAGGAAGCTGACCGCCTCCAGCAGGTTGGTCTTGCCCGCGCCGTTGGGGCCGGAGAGCCAGACCGGACGGCCGTCGAGCGCCAGCTCGGCCTTCGCATAGGAGCGGAAGTCCGTCAGGGTCAGGTGGGTGAGGGCCGTGCGCGTCACCGCGCGGTCATACAGGGTTTCGCTGGCTCCAGGCGAGGCGAACGGCGTGGTCGCGCAGGTCGGCCGGCCATTCCGCCACCAGCCCCTCGAAACGATCGCGGTCGCTGGCATAGAGCGCGCGGATCGCCTCCTCGTAGCCCGGCAGGTCGCCGGCCATCGACGACATGAACCGGTAGGCGGCGTCCTGACGGGCTCGGGCCGCGCTCTTGCCGCCATCGGCCTGGCGCGCCTGGTCCACCAGCCGGCGCACGGCCGCGGAGGCGCCGCCCGACTGGGTGTTAAGCCAGTCCCAGTGGCGCGGCAGCAGGGTGACCTCCCGCGCCACCACACCCAGCTTCGGCCGGCCACGGGGCCGGGGCGGGACGGGCGGCGGGGCGTAGCGGGCGGCGACCTCGGCGGCCGAGCCGCGCAGATCGAGGTCGACAACCCGGCCGGTAGCGTCCTCTATGAGCAGGATCGGACCCTCGGCCATGGCCAGTGCGGCGTGGGCTGCGCCGGCCGCCTCGGCCCGGGAGCCGGTGCGTAGGCGCCGCTCGCCTTCAAATGCGGTCCAGGTCGACCAGGGATCGCTCATCTCGCCCTCATAATTACCCGGGTGATATTTTCATATTTTTACCCGGCTGTAAATAGCCTGATGAATTTTCCGGCAGGGCGTCGCGGAAAGGCCGGCCCTGGCCGGTCCGGGCTTCCGCGCTTCAGGGAATCCGGACACCGTCGCTAGGCGCGAAGGGGGGCCTGGTGAACCTCCGCCGGCGGTTCGGGAATTAACCATTTGCGCGTAATTCGGGAAGTATATAACCACAGGTTGCATGACACGAGCCCGGTTCATATTCGCCGCCGCGACGGCCGGCCTGTACCTGGCCCTGGCCGGGCCGGGCCGGCGGCGTCGCAGGCGGCGACGGCGGAGCCCATGCCCGACTGGGTGCGGATCGCCGATCCCGAGGCCATTTCGCGCGCCTATCCGGCCGCCGCTTCCGGCCTGGCCATCCAGGGCGAGGCCACCGTGCAGTGCATGACCTCGCCAGGCGGCGTGCCCACCGACTGCACGGTGATCAGCGAGACGCCAGCCGGCCTGGGCTTCGGCCGCGCCTCGCTGGCGGCGGTGCAGTTCTACCGATTCCCCGTTCAGCAGTCCGATGGCTTCAAGGTCGCCGGCAACCTGGTGCGGGTGCCGGTGCGCTTCGAGGTGCCGCCGGGCGACCCCCTGAACTTGGCCAAGGCCTATCAGGCGCCGGCGCGGCCTGAACGCCAGCGCCGGCTCGCCCGCCAGGTCGTGGGCCTCTACACGCCGCCCAACTGGTGGGCCGACCGCATGGACGCGGCCATGGCCGGGGTGCCGCTAGACGCGCCGTCCGGCGAGGAAGCCCGGCTCTGGGCCGACCTCAGGACCGCGATGGCGGCCGCCATCGAGGCCGGGCTGCCGCGCCTGCTCGACGCCCTGGCGCTGGAGATCGCCGCCAAGACACCTGAAGCTGTGCTGCAGCGCCTACTGGCGCCCAACCCGCCCGCCGAGGTGGTCGCAATCGCCAACCAGATGATCCGCACCTCGTCGTTTCCGACCGACCAGCCTTACGTGCTGGGCGAGGTGGCGCGGATGCGCGACGACGCACGGGCGAGGTTCTGCAAAACCCGCGCCTGCGGCGGGTGACCTGACGGCCTGCTGGCCCTATCCTTAGGGCATGACGGACCTCCTCGACGCCGCCCCGCAGGACCTTGCCGAGACCCCGCGCGAGCCGACCCAGGACGGGCCGGCCATCCGCCTCTACCTGGTGGACGGCTCGGGCTTCATCTTCCGCGCCTTCCACGCCCTGCCGCCGCTGACCCGCAAGAGCGACGGCCTGCCGATCGGGGCGGTCGCCGGCTTCTGCAACATGATCTGGAAGCTACTGGTCGAGATGCGCGCCCAGCCTGACGCGCCGACCCACCTGGCGGTGATCTTCGACCATTCCGAGAAGACGTTCCGCAACCAGCTCTACGACAAGTACAAGGCCCACCGCCCGCCGCCGCCGGAGGACCTGATCCCGCAGTTCCCGCTGGTGCGCGAAGCCACGCGGGCGTTCGGCGTGCCCAGTCTGGAGCTGCCGGGCTACGAGGCCGACGACCTGATCGCCGCCTACGCCTGCAAGGTCCGCGACCTAGGCGGCGAGGTGACCATCGTCTCCTCCGACAAGGACCTGATGCAGCTGGTGGGGCCCCAGGTCTCCATGCTCGACACCATGAAGAACCTGCGGATCGGGGCCGAGCAGGTGTTCGACAAGTTCGGGGTGCCGCCGGACAAGGTGGTGGACGTCCAGGCGCTGTGTGGCGACTCCGTCGATAACGTCCCGGGGGCGCCCGGTATCGGCGTCAAGACCGCCTCGGCGCTGATCAACGAGTACGGCGACCTGGACACCCTGCTGGCGCGGGCCGGCGAGATCAAACAGGACAAGCGCCGCCAAACGCTGATCGAGTTCGCCGACCAGATCCGCCTGTCGCGGGAGCTGGTGAAGCTGGACTGCGACACGCCGCTGCCCGAACCCATCGACGACCTGGCCGTGCGCGAGCCCGGGCCGGCGCTCGCCGAGTTCCTGGAGCGGATGGAGTTCCGCACCCTGGCCCGCCGGATCGCCAGCGACGGCGAGGCGGCGCCCGCCACACCCGCGCCGGCGACCAAGGCGCCGACCGCGCCGGTCCACACGGCTATCGACGTCAACGCCTATGAGTGCGTGCGCGACCTGGAGGCGCTGGACCGTTGGATCGCCGCGGCCTTCGCGGCCGGGACCATCGCCTTCGACACCGAGACCGACGCGCTCTCGGCCTCCAGCGCCAATCTCTGCGGCGTCTCCCTGGCCACGGCGCTGGGCAAGGCCTGCTACATCCCGGTCGGCCACGCGCATGAGGGCGAAGGCGGCCTGCAGCTCGACGTCCCGCCGGATCTGACGCAGATCCCGCTGGACGCGGCCATGGCGCGGCTGAAGCCGCTGCTGGAATCGCCGGCGGTGCTGAAGGTCGCCCAGAACGCCAAGTACGACCTGGCGGTCCTGGCGCGACATGGGATCAAGGTGGCGCCCATCGAGGACACCATGCTGATCAGCTTCGCCCTGGAGGGCGGGCTGCATAAGAGCCATGGCATGGACGAGCTGTCCCAGCGCCTGCTGGGGCACGAGCCGATCAGCTTCAAGACCGTGGCGGGGATCGGCAAGGCGCAGAAGAGCTTCAAGCACGTCGAGCTTGGGCCGGCGACCTGCTACGCGGCCGAGGACGCCGACGTCACCCTGCGCATCTACGAACACCTGAAGCCCAGGCTGCTCGCCGAGCGGCTGACCACCGTCTACGAGACGCTGGAGCGGCCCATGCCGGCGGTGCTGGTGGAGATGGAGCTGGCCGGGGTGAAGGTCGATCCCGACCGGCTGCGGACGCTCTCCAACGACTTCTCGGTGCGCATGGGCGAGCTGGAGATCGAGGCGCACCGGCTGGCCGGACGGCCCTTCAACCTTGGCAGCCCGAAGCAGATCGGCGACATCCTGTTCCAGGAGATGGGCCTGGCCTCAGGACGGACCACCGCCACGGGCGCGGCCTCCACCGACGCCTCGATGCTGGAGGACCTGGCCGCCCAGGGGCACGAGCTGCCGCGGGTGCTGCTGGACTGGCGCCAGCTCTCCAAGCTGAAGGGCACCTACACCGACAATCTGGTGGCGGCGATCGATCCGCGCACCGGGCGCGTGCACACTTCCTATTCGCTGGCGGCGGCGACCACCGGCCGGCTGGCGTCCTCCGACCCCAACCTGCAGAACATCCCGATCCGCACGGAAGAGGGCCGCAAGATCCGCCGGGCCTTCATCGCCGAGCCGGGCCATGTGCTGATCAGCGCCGACTACAGCCAGATCGAACTGCGGCTGCTGGCCCACATCGGCGACATCCCGCAGCTGAAGAAGGCCTTCGCCGACGGGCTCGACATCCACGCCATGACCGCCTCGGAGATGTTCGACACGCCCATCGAGGGCATGCCGGCCGAGACCCGGCGGCGGGCCAAGGCGATCAACTTCGGCATCGTCTACGGCATCTCAGCCTTCGGCCTGGCCAACCAGCTGGGGATCGCCCGCGAGGAGGCCGGCGCCTACATCAAGACCTACTTCGAGCGCTTCCCCGGCATCCGCACCTACATGGACCGCATGCAGCGGCAGGTGCGGGCCGAGGCCTTCGTCACCACCATCTTCGGCCGCAAGGTGCATGTGCCCGCGGCTCTGGGCCGGTCCCAGGCCGAGCGGGGTTTCGCCGACCGCGCGGCGATCAACGCGCCGATCCAGGGGGCGGCGGCGGACATCATGCGCCGCGCCATGATCCGGATGCCGGCGGCGTTACGGGACGCAGGCCTCACCGCCCGGATGCTGCTGCAGGTGCACGACGAATTGGTGTTCGAGGCGCCCGAGGCGGAAGCCGAGGCGGTGATCGCCGTGGCCAAGACGGTGATGGAGCGCGCGGCCGAGCCGGCGCTCTTCATCTCCGTGCCCCTGGTGGTGGAAGCGCGCGCCGCCGCCAACTGGGACGACGCGCACTAGGGCGCCGATCTAGGCCTTCAGCATCTGCGGCTGGATCGGCAGCGAGCGCACCCGCTTGCCGGTGGCCGCGAACACCGCGTTGGTCAGCGCCGGGATCGCCGGCGGCAGGGCCGGCTCGCCCAGGCCGGTGGGCGGATAGGCGGTCTTGAGGAACTTCACCTCGACCTCCGGGGCCTCGGAGATGCGCATCAGGCGATAGGTGTTGAAGTTGCCTTCCTTGGCCGCGCCGCCCTCGATGTTCACCGCCTGGTGCAGGGCGCTGGAGAGGCCGTCGAGGACCGAGCCCTGGACCTGGTTGAGCGCGCCGGAGGGGTTGACGATGGTCGAGCCGACGTCGGCCGCGACCCAGACCTTCAAGGGACGCACCTGACCGTCCGGCTCCACCTTCACCTTCACCACCTCGGCGAAGTAGCCCTGGTGACAGAAGTGGAAGGCGATGCCCATGGCCACGCCATCCTTCGCCGCGGGGCGTTTGCGCCAGCCGGACATGTCCGCCACGGCCAGCAAGGCATTGCGCATGCGCTCGGCGTTGTAGGCGCCGGGCTGGCCCTCGCCCACCCACTTGGCGTCGCCCAGTAGCTTCAGCCCGAAGTCGAGGGGATCCTTGCCGGCGGCGTGGGCCAACTCGTCGAGGAACGACTGGACGACGAACGACAGGGCGTTGGAGCCGGGCGCCCGCCACGCGCCGGTGGGCACGCCGAGCGGTATCATCGAGGTGTCCACCCGGCAGTTCTCCACGAACCGCTGCGGGAACTCGGTGGCGCCCATCCCGGCGTTGGCGGCGACCTCCTTGCCATCGCCGAAGGTGACGAAGTGATCGCGCCAGGCGACGACCTTGCCGTCGGCATCGACGCCGCCTTGCAGGAAGTGGTAGCCGCCGGGGCGATAGAAGTCGTGGCGGATATCGTCCTCGCGCGTCCAGACCAGCTTGACCGGGGCGTTCATCCGATGGGCGATATGGGCCGCCTCGATGGCGAAGTCCGTCCGTCCCCGGCGGCCGAAAGCGCCCCCGGAGCGGGTCACGTTCAGGGCGATGCGCTTGGGATCCATCTTGAACTGGCGGGCCAGCCCCTGGCGAATGTTCTCCGGGTTCTGGGTGGGCGCCCAGACCTCGAAGCCGCCGTCGCGCGGCTCCACCGTGCAGTTCATCGGCTCCATGCAGGCATGGGCCAGGAAGGGATAGGCGTAGGCCGCCTCCACCGTCTTGGCCGCGCCCTTCAGGCCGGCGGCGAAATCTCCGTCGTTGCGGGAGTTCTTCTGCGGCGCGCCGGCGTTCAGCTCGGCGGCGCGGCGGTTGAAGTCGGCCGTGGACTGGCTGGAGGTGGCGTGGTCCGACCACTTCACGTTGAGGCGGTCACGGCCCTTCTTGGCCGCCCACCAAGTGTCGGCCACCACCGCGACGCCGGACACCAGGCCCATCGGATCCTGGACCCCGTCCACGATGAAGGCGTCGCGCACGCCCTTTACCGACTTGGCGGCGGCGAGATCGGCGCTGGCCACCTTGGCCCCGAAGACCGGCGCCTTGAGATAGGTGGCGTACAGCATCCCGGGCCGCACCACGTCGATGCCGAACAGCGGCGCGCCGGTGACGATCCGCGGCGCGTCGTACTGCACGGTCGGCCGACCGATGATCCGATAATCCTTCGGGTTCTTGAGCGGCACCGACTTGGGATCGGGCGCGGCGACGGCCGCGCACCGGATAGCCAGGGGGCCGTAGTCGAAGGAGCGGCCGGAGACCCGGTGGATCACCTTGCCGGGCTGGGTGGAGCATTCGCCGGCCGGGCAGTTCCAGGCCAGGGCGGCGGCCTCCACCAGCATGGACCGGGCGACCGCGCCCACCCTGCGCATGGGGTCCCAGCTCGACTGGATGGTGCGGCTGCCGCCGGACCCCTGCGAGCCGAACACATCGGGGTCGCCAGGCGCCTGTTCCACGCGCACGTCTTCCCAGGCCACGTCCAGCTCTTCGGCGATGATCATCGGCAGGCTGGTGGACACGCCCTGCCCCATGTCGGGGTTCTTGGCCATAATCGTGACCTGGCCGTCCGGGGCGATGCGCACGAAGGCGGTCAGCGAGCTGGCGTCGGCTTCCGCCGCGCCGGCTTCCGGCGCCATGCGGAAGGTCACGAGCAGCCCCGCGGCCGAGGCGGTGGCCTTTAGGAACTGGCGGCGCGATGAGCCTGTGTCGAGCTTGGTCATGGCTTAAGCTCCCACTTGGCCGGAGGCCTGCTTGATGGCCGCGCGGATGCGAATGTAGGTGGCGCAGCGGCAGATGTTGCCGTTCATCGCCTGGTCGATCTGGGCGTCCGTGGGCTGGGGCGTCGCCTTCAGCAGCGCCGTCGCCGACATGATCTGGCCCGGCTG
>CANJRI010000083.1 GCA_947476555.1 Caulobacteraceae bacterium | reverse complement strand
CTGAAGTCGCTCGGCCTGCGCCACCGCGGCGTCAACATCATCGCCTGCCCCTCCTGCGCCCGGCAGGGCTTCAACGTCATCAAGACCGTGGAAGCGCTCGAACAGCGCCTGGCCCACGTCTCCACGCCCATCAGCCTGTCGATCATCGGCTGCGTGGTGAACGGCCCCGGCGAGGCCCTGATGACCGACCTCGGCTTCACCGGCGGCGGCAAGGGTGCGGGGATGGTCTATGTGGCCGGCCGGCCAGACCACAAGATGGATAACGAGGCCATGGTCGACCACATCGTCGGCCTCGTGGAAGCCAAGGCGGCCGAGATCGAGGCCGCCCGCGAGCCACTGGCCGCGGCGGAGTAGACGCACCCGCCGAACTGCGCTTAGCCTCCCTCAAACCTCGGGAGAGACGACATGTCTGCGGACGGCGCCTGGAAGATCACGGTCAACACCCCGATGGGGCCGCAGACCATCGACGCCAACATCACCACCAGCGGCGACACCTTCGCCGGGACCGCCCAGGGCCCGATGGGCAACCAGGAGATCACCGGCAAGGTCGATGGCGACACCCTGACCTGGAGCGCCAACATCACCAGCCCCATGCCCATGACTCTCGACTTCACCGCCAAGGTGGACGGCGACGCCATGACCGGCACGGTCAAGCTCGGCATGTTCGGCAACGCACCCCTGAGCGGGGTGCGCGCCTGATAGGGACCTAGTTCGGCGCCACGCGCTGGGCGGCGTCGCCGACGCTCTCGGCAGCGTTGCCGACGCTTTCAGCGACGCTCGAAGCCGCGCCCGAGACAGCCTCGGTGCGCACGGTCTCGTTGCGGTTCATCTGCAGCAGGAAGAAGGCCACGATGGCCACCAGCGCCAGCACGGCGATGCCGATGATGACGCCGCCCATGCCCGAGCCGCTCTTCTCGACGACGGTCGTGCCGCCGCCGTGGTCGATAACCCGCTCGGTGGATCCATCGGGACGTTCGGTGATCCGTTCGGTCGCCATGGTCTAGGTCTCCTGTGTGACGCAGGCCTAACGGCGACGGGGCGGTGGGCGTTCCGAAGGCTCACCGCCGGCGGGGCGGAACCACCTCCGCGAAATCCCCGAAGCTCTTCCATTTGGGCTCCAGCGGCGGCGTATCGGCCTGGGGCAGATAGGGCGAAGGGGCCATCCCCTGGAAGCTCGGCAGGTAGCGGGGACAGTTGGGGAAGATGTCCGTGGGGGTCACTTCGACGATCATCTGCGCCCCCGGCATGTCGTCCAGCCGTGGGTCATCGCGTAGGATCCTGGCCGTGCCGTTGACCCGCAGGCGCTGGGGCTTGTCCTGCATGGCGATGAACAGCAGGCCGACGTGCGGATTGACCGCGATGTTGCCGAGGCTCTTGAACATGCCGTTGCCGTCGTAGTCGGGGAAGACCAGCAGGTCGGGCGCGGTCGCCCGCACGAAGCCGGGGCTGCCGCCTTTGAACGAGCAGTCGGGCCTCCCCTCAGCGTCGGCCGTGGCCAGGAAGAAGAACCCCTGCGCGGCGATGAAGGCCGCGTCGTCCTCGGTGAAGCGCTCGCGTCGCAGCTTCTGCTCAAGCCGGTCGGCCAGCGCGCGGCTGCCGAATGCGTCCTGCAGGTCCCGGTTGCCCTCGTGATACATTGGTCGGCCTCCGCTCACGCCACCTTACCATGGGAATTGGCGTCCCCGCCCGCTCAGGCTAGACAGCGCCCCCATGCGACTCCCCCAGGCCCGCCTCGACCAGGTGCTCGACCGTTTCCGCGAGATCGAAGCCCGCATGGGCGCGGCCGCCGACGGCGCCGAGATCGTCCGCCTGTCCAAGGAGCACGCCGAGCTGAAGCCGGTGGCCGACGCCGTCATGGCGCTGGAACGGGTGAAGGCCGAGGCTCCCGAGCTGGAGGAGATGGCCGCCTCCGGCGATCCGGAGATGGTCCAGATGGCCAGGGACGAGTTGGAGGCGCTCAAGGAGAAGCTCCCGGCTCTTGAGCACGAGGTCGCCCTGCTGCTGGCCCCCAAGGACAAGGACGAGAACGCCTCCGCCATCCTGGAGGTGCGGGCGGGCACCGGCGGCGACGAGGCGGCGTTGTTCGCCGGCGACCTGTTCCGCATGTACCAGCGCTATGCGGCCAACCGCGGCTGGCGGGTGGAGATCGACTCCATCTCCGAGGGCGACGCCGGCGGCTACAAGGAGATCGTGGCCGCCATCACCGGCGACGGGGTGTTCGGCCGGCTGAAGTTCGAGAGCGGCGTGCACCGGGTCCAGCGGGTGCCGGCCACCGAGGCCCAGGGGCGCATCCACACCTCCGCGGCCACCGTCGCCGTCCTGCCCGAGCCGGAGGACGTGGAGATCGAGATCCGCGACCAGGACATCCGCATCGACACCTACCGCTCGTCCGGCGCCGGCGGCCAGCACGTCAACAAGACCGACAGCGCCGTGCGCATCACCCACCTGCCCAGCGGCATCGTGGTGACCTCGTCCGAGAAGTCCCAGCACCAGAACCGCGCCCGGGCCATGAAGGCCCTGAAGGTCAAGCTCTACGACCAGCAGCGCGAGGCCCTGGACGCCGCCCGCTCCGAGAACCGCAAGTCCCAGGTGGGCTCCGGCGACCGCTCCGAGCGCATCCGCACCTACAATTTCCCGCAAGGCCGGGTCACCGACCACCGCATCAATCTGACGCTCTACAACCTGCCGAAGATCATCGAGGGCGAGACCCTGGACGACGTCATCAGCCCGCTGATCGCCGAGGATCAGGCGGCCCGCCTGGCGGCCCTGGAGGACGAGTTCGGCTGATCGGCTGACGTCCGGTCCGGCTTGGCGACCCTCTCGGGGTTTTGGCGGATCGCCGAGGCGGCCCCGATGCCCCACCGGTGAACGCTCAACCCGAGGGACGTCGGCCCGTGGAGCCATCCTGGTTCGAGACAGCGCTTGGCGCTTGGCCCCTTCCGGTTATCGGGGCCGCGCTCTTTGGGTTGATGTGTCTGGCGGCGCTCACGGGGCATGTCCTGCGCTTGCGCCTGGACGCCCGCGCCGCGAGTTTGGGCGCGCCGCCGGGAGAGGGCGACGAGAGCTATATCGTATCGGCCGTCGCGGGCCTGCTGGCGCTGCTCCTGGGCTTCACCTTCTCCATCGCGCTGGATCGGTTCGACGCCCGGCGGGTCCTGGTGCTTGAAGAGGCCAACGCCATCGGCACAACCTATCTGCGTGCTCAACTGCTCGAGGAGCCGCATCGCACCCATATCAGTCGCTTGGTGCACAGCTACGCCGACAATCGGCTGGCGCTGGCCCAGATACGGACAGCCGGCGGCCAGAAGCTGCTGGAGCGGAACGACGCCCTCCTCACCGAACTCTGGTCGGCGACGGTGGACGCTTGGGACTCCATCAAGGGATACGACTTCTCGGACTCCTTCCTCGAAACCATGAACCACATGATCGACCTCGACGCCTCTCGCAAAGCGGCGCGCGCGGCCCATGTGCCACCCGCGATCTTCGCGGTCCTGTTCGTCTACATGACCATGACGGCCGGCCTGTTCGGCTACGCGGTGCGCGGCGCCCGCGGCCGGCGCACCGCACCGCTCCTGCTGGCCCTGTTCGCGATGGCGCTGATGCTGATCGTCGACGTCGACCGCCCGCTCGGCGGGCGGGTGATTGAGACGCAAAGGCCGATGGAGGCTCTGAGCCGCTTCCTGGCGGATCATCCGCCGGGGAGCTTCGGGGGATCGGCTCCTCCGCAGAGGAGTCCTTAGGCGGGGGTCTTCCGCCGCCACTTCCTGAGATTCCCCGCCTGCCGCCGGCCCATGCCCCAGAGCAGCCCCACGCCCTTGCGGACCCCGATGAACGGCAGGCCCACGGTGTCGGCCATCACCGCCCCGCGCTCGCCCATCGGCCGGGCGGTCCCGGTGGTGGAATCCAGCGCCGTCTGGTGCTCGATCTCGGCGCTGAGCTCGGCGCCCATCAGGATCACCAGCACCGAGAACCATACCCACAGCATGAAGCCGATCACCGCCCCCAGGGAGCCGTAGGTCACCTGCACGTGGGCGACGTTGTTGACGTACCAGGAGAAGCCCGCCGACCCCGCCATCCAGACGAAGGCCGCGAACACCGCTCCGTCCACCACCCAGCGCAAGCGCGCGGGGCGCCGCGAGGGCCCGAACCGGTAGGCCACCGAGAACGCCGCCGTCACCACCACGAACAGCACCAGCCAGCGCGCCGTCAGCAGCCACGCGGGCAGGCCCAACGCCTTCAGGGCGATCGGCGCGGCCACCATGATCGCGGCGACCGCGGTGATGAACGCCATGAATGTGAAGGTGAAGCCGTAGGTGAGAGCCGTGCGGTGGAAGAAGTTGCGCTTCTCCACCTCGTCGTAGGCGGTGTTCAGCCCATCGAAGAGCGCCTTCATCCCGGCGTTGGCGCTCCAGATCGACAGCAGCAGGCTGGCCATGAAGGCGGCCGAGAGGTTGGCGCTGCGCTCGGTGGCCAGCCGCATCATCTGCTCGCCCATCAGGCTCACCACCTCGGCGGGGAACACCAGGGAAAGCTGGATCATCTGTTCCTGCACCGCCCCCACGTCGGCGAACAGGCCGTAGAGCGAGACGAACACCCCCAGCGCCGGGAAGATCGCCAGCAGCGAATAGAACGTCGTTCCGCCCGCCACCACGGTCAGCCGGTCCTGGCTGATTTCCCGGTAGGTCCGCCACAGGATGTCGCGCCAGCCGAGCCACGGAATCTCGCCCGGTGAGCAGGCCATCCGCCCGCGCCCCGGCTCCCGCGCCTCGAAGTCCTCGGGCTCGGCGACCAGATCCTCGGAGAGGCCGGGCGGCGGCTCGCTCGGCGGCGGAGGGGGCGGCGGCGGGGGGAGTTTCCGGGGCTGGCTCGACAGCCAGGCGAGCGCCAGCGCGGCGCTCACCGCCCAGGGCGCGGCGGCGGCTGCCAAGGGGGCGAGGCCTCGGGGCGCGTGGGGACGGTCTTGAATGGCCACGCTTGCCTAACCGCGCGCGGTGGTTGCGGTTCCGCCGCCCTTGCGCCAAAAGGCCCGCCGATGAGCCTCAACCTCGTCCAGGCCTGGAGCCAGGCCAAGTCCCGCCTGGAGGCCGCCGGCCTCGTCGGCCCGGTGATCGACGCCCGCCTGCTGGTGGAGGCCGCCGCCGAGGCCACTCGCGTGGACATCGTCACCGACCCCTACCGCGCCCTGACCCCCGCGCAGGAAGCCACCCTCGCCGACTACCTCTCCCGCCGCGAGCGGCGCGAGCCGGTCAGCCACATCCTCGGCCGCAAGGGCTTCTGGAAGATCATGCTGCGGGTCACGCCGGACGTCCTGACCCCGCGCCCGGACACCGAGACCGTCGTCGAGTTCGCCCTGCGCGACTTCCCCGAGCCCGCGCCGTGGCGGATCCTCGACCTGGGCGTCGGCTCCGGCGCGATCCTCCTGGCCCTGCTGGCCGAGCGGCCGGCCGCCAAGGGGCTGGGCGTCGATATCTCAGAGGAGGCGCTCGCCGTGGCCCGCGACAACGCCGCCGCCCTCGGACTGGCCGGGCGCGCCGCCCTGCTGCGCGGCGACTGGACGACGGGCCTGGCGGATGCGTCCTTCGAGCTGGTGGTGGCCAATCCGCCCTACATCGCCAGCGAGGTCATCGAGACCCTGGAACCGGAGGTGCGGGACCACGAACCGCGCCTCGCCCTGGAGGGCGGCGCCGACGGCCTGGACGCCTACCGCATCCTGGCGCCGGAGATCCTGCGGGTCCTGACGCCGGGCGGACGGTTCGCCGTGGAGATCGGCTACGACCAGAAGGAAGCGGTGGAGGCGCTGTTCCGCGCGGCGGGCGCGCAGGCCGTCCAGACCATCCGCGACCTCTCCGACCGCGACCGTGTGGTGGCCGGTCTGAAAAAGCCCTTGGAAACCAGGGCCTGACTCGCTACATCTGCAGCTGTCTCCACCCAAATCGTCGGAGTTCAGGCCGTCGCGCCCCACCCTGGGACGTCTCGCGCCAGGTCCGACAGGCGAGCGGCTTCCTCCAAGGGCCGGCGCCGAGCTTCCGGGCGGAAGACGGGGAATTTACGCCAGCATGAGCCGGGCCCTAAGCGCCCGATCCTAGGCCAAGTCGCCACTTTAGGCGCCCAGGAACCAGCCGAACGGTTTTCGAACATGAGAGATTTCAAGGGTATGAAGCGCCAACGCGGGCGCAACCGGAGTGGCGGCGGTGGCAACACCGGCGGCAAGCCTCAACCGCATAACGCCAACCGCGCCTTCGATTCCAACGGCCCAGAGGGCGTGAAGGTGCGGGGCAATCCGCAGCACGTCTTCGAGAAGTACCAACAGCTCGCCCGCGACGCGAACGCGGCCGGCGACCGGGTGCTGGGGGAGAACTACCTGCAGCACGCCGAGCACTATTTCCGCCTGCTGCGCGCCTTGCAGCCCAGTCGCCCGGCCAGCGAGATCATCGGCCGCGACCAGTTCACCTCCGGCTACGACATCGACTTCGAGGACGAGAGCGGCCAGCAGCAGCAGGCCGAGGCCGACCAGGCCAGCGAGGCCGCCGGCAATGGCGAAAGCCAGTCCGACGAGGGCGAGTCCCGGGAAAACCGTGACCGTGGCGGCTGGCAGGGCCAGAACAATCAGGGTCAGGGCGCCCAGAACCGCGATGGCCAAAACCGGGATAGTCAAAACCGCGACGGCCAGAACCGCGATGGCCAAAACCGGGACTTTCAGAACCGTGACGGCCAGAACCGCGACACTCAGAACCGTGATGGCCAGAACCGCGACGGCCAGGGCCGGCGCGATCGCGACCGCGACCGCTGGCGCGACCGCCGCGACGACCGCCCGCGCACCGAGGAGGCCGGCGGCGAACGCCGCCCGGACCGCGACCGTCCCGAGCGCAACGACCGCCCGGACCGCGACGAGCGTCCCGCCGAACGCGTCGAGGCCCCGGCCGAACCCCGCGGCCCGATGCTCCGCGACTCCGAAGGCGGCGCCAGCCACGCCCCGGCCTTCCTGCAGGCCAGGACCGAACCCCGCGCCCCGGCCGCCGAGGATGGCGCCGAGCCCGCTCCGCGCCGCCGCCGCGCGCCCCGTAAGACCGAGGCGCCCAGCGACCAGGACTAGGTCCTAAAAGCGGTAGCCCACGCCCACCCGCAGGTTCCGCCCTGGCAACGGGGCGATGTCCTTCAGGAACGAGGCGTGCTCGCGGGCCTCCGTGTCGGTCAGGTTGCGCACGTCGACGAAAGCCTTGAAGCCCTTGTCCTTCAGCGGTCGCAGGACCAGCCCGAGGTTGACCTCGGTATGGCCGTCCGTCCCCAGTTCGAAGTCCGCCACCCGGTCCTGGCCGCCGACCCGGCGGACCTCCGCCGTCCCGGTCAGCCAGCCGGCCTCGAACACCGCCCGCACGGCTGCCGACCAAGGCGGGATGCGCGCCGGCGGGCCCAGGTCCGTCTCGCCCCGTACGTAATCCCCCGACGTTTCCAGCGTCAGGCTCCGGTCGCCGGCCACCCAGACCCGCGCCGAGCCTTCAAGCTCCAGGCCATGGAAGGCCGCGTCCGTCTGCACATACCGGTGGATCGGAAGGCCGCTCTCCGCGTCGTTCAGCCCCGTGGGCCGCAGGTCGATGAAGCCCTCGTAGCGGACCATGAAGGCGTGGGCGTCCACGTCGATCACGCCGGCCACGTAGTGGGTGGTGAAGTCCAGCGACCATGAGACCTCGGAATCGAGACCCGGGTCGCCCCGCTCGTAGGCTCGGGTCGCCGGGTGCGGGCCCTCGGCCAGCAGCTCGTCCTGGGCCGGCGCGCGCTCGCTGCGCGAGCCGCTGAGGCTGAAGAACCACCCGTCACGCGGCCGCACGAAGCCGCCGACCGATCCGGAAAACCCGGTGAAGCCGCGGTCCGGGCCCGCGCTGGCCAGCGTATGGCGCTCCAGCCGCAGACCCCCTTCCACGCCCCAGTGATCGCCGTCGAACCGCTGCAGGGTGAAGAGGCCCCCTTCCCGCGTGGTGTTGGGCGGCACGAAGGCTTCGTCGCCCTCGGCCTCGAAATCGCGCGACAGGCCCTGCAGGCCCACCGCGCCCTGCCAGCCGCCGCGGGCCGGCTGGATCAGCTCCAGGCGACCCTCCATGCCCTCGGAGAGGAACCGGGTGCCGACCGCCCCGCCCTCGATTTCCGCGTGGGTGTAGTCGGCGTAGCCGGCGGCCAGCCGCACCGTGTCGAACGGGCCCAGCTCCATCCGTCGTTCGCCGCGCAGGTCGTAGCGGGTCTGTTCCAGGTCGATGGACACCCCGTCCGCCGCGCCCCCGGCCGCGTCCTCGTCATGGCCGTGGCCCGGGACCCCATAGAGCGACTGCGTGTGCTTCACCGACAGCCCGAAGTGACCCTGCTCCCCGACCAGCGACGCGCCGGCGCCATAGGACTCCATCTGCGTGGAGCTGTTCTCCACCCGACTGGCCACATGGCCGGGCCAGGGCTCGCCTTCCGCCGCCAGCTGGCGCCGCGATTCCGGGAAGGTCGGGACCTTGTAGTCGTCGCTCTCCCGACGCATGGCGTCGACGGTCACCGCCAGGGCGCCGACGCCCGCCCGGAAGTTCCCGCTGATCAGCGCGCCGTCATCGACGCTTGAGCGGGAGATCAACAGCCGGCCGCCCGGCGTCTCCACCCGCCGGTCGGGGATCCGTCCGTCCAGGATGTTGACCACCCCGCCGATCGCCGAGCCGCCGTAGGCCAGGGCGGACGGGCCGCGCAACACCTCGATCCGCTCGGCTTCCTGCGGGTCGGTGGCTACGGCATGGTCGGGCGAGAGCGAGCTCGCGTCCACCTGGCCGAGGCCGTTCGACAGCACCAGCACCCGCGGCCCGGAAAGCCCGCGGATCACCGGCCGGCTGGCGCCCGGACCGAAGAATGTGGAGCGCACGCCCGCCAGCCCGGACAGCATATCCCCCAGCCCGCCGGGGGGCCGCTCGTCGAGCGCCTCACGCCGCAGGATCTCGACGCTGGTGGTGGCCGAGTCCAGGCTGACCGCATAGGGCGCGCCGGTCACCACCACCTCTCCGACCTCGGTCTGGGCCGATGCGGCGCCGGCCAGGGCGGAGAAGGCGGCGGCGGCGAAAAGGACAGCGCGCGGGATCATGACGAAATCCAAAACGGGTGTTGAACTTTAACACCAGCACTGTTATGAGATAACATAACACCTCGTCAAGGCCCTCGTCAAGGCCCTCGGCGGATCGGCGCGAAAGGCGGTATCCGAGAAGTCATGGAAGCGGCATGCGCCCACGGGGATGCTCATCATTCCGGCCTGCACGGGGTCGCGCTCGGGCGCGCGCTGGCCGCCGCCGAGCTGCGGTGCACCGGGGCTCAGGAACGCCTGACCTCGCCCCGTCGCCGGGTGCTGGAGTTGCTGCTGGCGGCCGACGCGCCGCTCAAGGCCTATGACCTCATCGCCACCTTCGGCGAACAGGGCGAGGCGGCCAAGCCGCCCACCGTCTACCGGGCCCTGGAGTTCCTGGAGCGGCTGGGCTTCGCCCACCGGATCGAAAGCCTGAACGCCTACGTCCCCTGCCGCATCGACGGCGGCCACGCGGCGGCCTTCCTGATCTGCGACTGCTGCGGCGCCGCCGAGGAATTCGAGCCCGACTTCTCGCCCCAGTTCGCGGCCGCCCAGGCCGCCGGCTACGCCGTCCGTTCCATCACCCTCGAGGCCCGCGGCCGCTGCGCCGCCTGCCAGGAACACTGACGAAAAGCTCCTCCCCCCTTGGGGGAGGGGGACCCCGAAGGGGTGGAGG
>CANJRI010000082.1 GCA_947476555.1 Caulobacteraceae bacterium | reverse complement strand
GACGCCGGAGCCCACCAGGGCGTCGGCGACGGCCTTGGCCCGACGTTCCGACAGGCGGACGTTGTAGGCCAGCGAACCGGAGGTGTCGGCGTGACCGACCACCACGACGCGGGTGGCGTTGCCACTCTTGGCGTAGTTGGCCGCTTCCGAGACCACGGTCTGGGCTTCCGGCGTCAGGACGTACTGATCGAACGGGAAGTAGACCACGAACTGCCGGGCCTCGTAGGCCGCTGCCGGAGGCGGCGGCGGCGGCGGGGCCGCGCCGAAGGTGTAGCGAAGGCCGACGCTGGCCGTCGTCTCGCTGTAACGCCCACGGAACGTTCCGACGTCCATCACCGTCCCGACGGCGACAGCGGGGCCGACGTTCTGGGTGTTGGCGTTGAAGCGGAGCTTGCCGGTGCGCGTGTGGCGCGCCGTCAGGTCCAGCGAGAGGTTGGGCGAGAGTTCATAGGCGAGGCCAATCAGGCCCTGGTAGGCGACCTTGCGGTCGATGTCGTCGAAGCTGGTGTCCTGGAAGGGGTGGCCGCCTGCGGGGACGCCGCTCAGCTGGCCGTACACCTTGTTATGGACTTCGGCGAAATCCGCGCCGACGCCGACGAAGGGCCGCAGGGCCCTGCCGGGCATGAAGTCATAGAGGACATTGGCCATCGCGGTTCCGACCCGCAGCTCGCCGGCCGGCGGACCGCAGGTGGGGGCCGCGGCGGTGCGGACAATGCCAGCCGAGCAGAGGCCGACGGGCTGGCCCGTTCCGGAGCCGAGCACCGACTTGATGTCGGTCTTGCGGTAGCCGCCTTCGAATTCGAGGCGCCAGTTGTTTCCGAACTCGTAGCCGAGCCGGCCGGTGCCGATCAGGCCGTCCTTGTTGGTGACGGTCCAGTCCAGGGGCTGACCATCGGTCCCGTTGGCGGAGGAGGTCATGTCGATGCCCTCGCTCCAGGCCCAGCCGATATCGGCGGCGACATACCAGCCGGCGGACGTATCCTGGGCTAGAGCGGAGGAGGATCCGGCGCAGACCGCGATCGCGGCGACACCGGCTAGTAGGACGGATTTCATGAAAGACCCCAAGCGAAGTGGTTGTCAGGTCATGCTGACTGCACCCTTCGCGATGTCTAAATGCACAGCTGTAGTTAGGGTTCCCGACATAAGCTCGCCTACCGCGTGTAGAACCGGGCCCCTCGGCGAATGGGTCTCTGCGAAACGGGCGCGACTTCCCCGTGAGGATGTGATATTCGTTGTTGGTCGAAAATCGCCTGCGGTTCGGTCGCTCTCCACGCTTGTTCCTCGGATCGAGCCCGAGCCTTCCTCGATCCCCTCCGAGATTTTGATCGCCCGCCCCGATCGGGTCGTGCGCCAACCTACCACCTGAAAGGGTACATCTATGACCACCGGCACCGTGAAATGGTTCAACGCCACCAAGGGCTTCGGCTTCATCCAGCCCGACAACGGCGGCGCGGACGTGTTCGTCCACATCAGCGCCGTCGAGCGTGCGGGCCTCGGCTCGCTCAATGAAGGCCAAAAGATCGGCTTCGAGCTGGAGCGCGATCAGCGCAGCGGCAAGATGTCGGCCGGCCAACTGCAAGCCGTCTAACTAGTTCCGTGGCGGGCGGTGGAGGCCAGCGCCTCCGCCGCCCGCCACATTTGTCCCTTAACCGCCCGGGGATCCGCCCCATGACCATGCCCACCATTGAACGCGCCTTCCAGCTCGCCCGAGCCGGCAGCGTGCACGATTTCGCGTCCCTGAAGCTTCGCCTGAAGATGGAGGGCTGCCGCGCGGTCGACGCCTTGCTGGCGCCGCGCGCTATCCGTGGCCACCTCGAAGCCATCTGCGCCGCGAGCGCCACCCAGCGTGCGCCCCACTCCGCCGACGCGGGCTGAACGCCGGCCCTGATCGCGGGCCCTTCAGGCGTCGGAAGGCGCTGGACGCACCTATAGAAACCTTCAGCGGAGACGCTCACCATGGCCCGCAAACCCAACTATCAGTTCGAGCGCATGGAGCGCGAACGCCAGAAGGCCGGGAAAGTCGCCGCCAAGGCGGAGTCCAAGCGGGAAGAGCGGGAACGCGCCCGGGCCGCCGCCGGTGAGCCGGACCCCGCGCCCGAGGAATAGCCCCACCGTGGGGCTGGTCGCCGCACACGGGAATTGACATCCGGGGCGAAAACACCGGAATCCGGGCGCCCCGTCCATTACCCCTGCGTCCATGCCCAAGTACCAGTTCCACCGCTTACCCGAGGTCGGCAAGGACGCCGAGCCCATCGAACAGGTGCTGTTCGACGACACGGCCGCCCTGCGACGGGCGATCGGCGCCGAATTCCCCGACGGCTGCGACGTCTGGCAGGACAGTCGGTTCGTCGGGCGTTTCCACCGGGCCGCCGGCCGCGCGGTTGAAGTCGAGACGACGGACGCCTAGGCCTTAAGTTCCCCTTCCGTTCGCCCCCGAGGCCCGCTACCGTCCGGGCGTGACTCTCCCACCGGCCGCCCTCGATCTCGCGCCTGCGCTCGTCGTCCTCCCGGGGCCGAGGGCCGCCGTGGCCGACGGCTCCGGGGCTGTCCGCCCGCTCCGCGCGCCGGACGCGCGCGACCTCTTCGAATCCGCGCCGGTCCTGGTCACCCATGCGGCGATGACCGCCAAGCGGCTGGGGCTGCACGCGCCGCCGCGATCCCCACGCATCTTCGACGCCCTGGAGCTGTTCGCCTTCGTGCGCCCGGCGCGGTTCTGCGCGCCCTCGGCGGCCGGGCTGGCCCAGGCCGTCGGCCTGCCGGAGCCCAAGGGGGCCGAGGCCCAGGCGAGCGCGCTGCGCGCCGCCTGCGCCCTGCTGCTGGCCGAGCTTTCGTCAGCGCCGGAGCCGTCCCGGGAGGAGGCCCTGGCCCTCGCCGAGACCCTGGCGCGCGGCGGCTGGCCCTGGGGCGCGGCGGTCATGGGGGCGCTTCGCTCAGCCCCGGTGGGCAACATGTTTCGGGGCTCCGGTCTCGATGTCTGGAGCCGGCTGACCGAGTGGGAGGCCGAGGCGCCGCCGGGCGAAGCCGGATCGCGGCCGGTGGATCCGCAGGCCTCGGGACGGCGCCTGGCCGAGCTCCTGGCCCGCTCCGGGCTGGATGAGGCCCGGCCATCCCAGGCCGAATACGCGGTGGAGGCCGCCTGGGCCTTCTCCCCCCGGGAACGGGAAGGCGAGCCGCGGATGATGCTGGCCGAGGCCGGGACCGGGGTCGGCAAGACCCTCGGCTACCTGGCGCCCGCCTCCCTCTGGGCCGAGGCCAACGGGCCGGCGGTCTGGGTCTCCACATACACCCGCGCCCTGCAGCGGCAGATCGAGCGCGAGAGCCGCTCGCTGTATCCCGACGAGAAGGTCCGGGCGAAGAAGGCCGTGGTCCGCAAGGGCCGTGAGAACTATCTGTGCCTCCTGAACCTTCAGGAACAGGCCAACACCGCCCAGCTGGGCGGGGCGGATCTGGTGGGGATCGGGCTGGCGGCGCGCTGGGTGCGGGCCAGCCGCGACGGCGACATGACCGGCGGCGACTATCCGGCCTGGCTGCCCGGCCTGTTCCACGTGGCCCCGGCGGCCCAGGCCAGCGCCGCCAATCTGGTGGACCGGCGCGGCGAGTGCGTCCACGCCGGCTGCGCCCACTACCGGAGCTGTTTCGTGGAGAAGGCGATCCGGGGCTCGCGCCGGGCCGACATCGTCATCGCCAACCACGCCCTCGTGCTGACCCAGGCGGCCTTCGACGGGGCCAGGGCCGCGCGCGGCGTCAAGGCCGACGCCGAGACCACCCAGCTGAAGCGCATCGTGTTCGACGAGGGCCACCACCTGTTCGACGCCGCGGACAGCGCCTTCTCCACGGCCCTGTCCGGAGCCGAGGCCGCCGAGCTTCGGCGCTGGATCCGGGGCCCCGAGGGGCGCGGCCGGCGTGGGCGGGGCCTGGAGGCGCGGCTAGGCGAAGTGCTTGGCGACCGCGACGACGCGCGGGCGGCCCTGTCGGACGCGGTGAAGGCCGCCGCCGCCCTGCCGGGCGAGGGCTGGAGCGGGCGGGTCGCGCCGCCCGGCGGCGAGGTCAATCCCCTGGGGCCGATCGAGGCGTTCCTCACCGCCGCCCTGGAGCAGCTCCGCGCCCGCGCCGCCCCCTCCGAGGTGGGGATGGAATGCTCGGCCCGACCGGCCCTGGACCTGGTGCGCGAAACCGCCCGTGCGGCCGCCGAGGCCCTGGGCCGGATCGAGGCGCCGCTCTCGGCCCTGGCCCGCGCCCTCGAGGACTTCCTGGACGAAGCCGCCGCCGAGCTGGGCGGCTCCGAACGCGCACGTATAGAGGGTGCTTTACGAGGACTCGACCGTAGGGCGAGAATGACCCTCCCCGCCTGGCGCTCCATGCTCCGGGCCATCGACGAGGACGCCGAGGACGACCCGGACTTCGTCGACTGGATCGACGCCACCTTCCTCTACGGCCGGGTGGTCGACGTCGCCTGCCGCCGCCACTGGGTCGATCCGACCGAGCCGCTGCACGGCGCGGTGATCGCCCCCGCCCACGGGGTGCTGGTGACCAGCGCCACCCTCTCCGACGCAACCCTCGACGATCCCTTCGCCCTCGCGGAGATGCGCACCGGCGCCGCCCGCCTGCCCGAGCGGCCGAAGACCCTGAAGCTGGCCTCGCCCTTCGACTACGCCGCCAACGCCCGCGCGCTGGTGGTCACCGACGTCGGCAAGGACGACGCGCGGCAGGTGGCGGCGGCCATGCGCGAGCTGTTCCTGGCGGCCGGCGGCGGCGGCCTCGGCCTGTTCACCGCCATCCGCCGCCTGCGAGCGGTGCACGAGCGCATCGCCGCCCCGCTCGCCGACCGCGGCCTGGCCCTCTACGCCCAGCACGTGGACCCGTTGGACGCCGGCGCCCTCGTCGACATCTTCCGGGCTGAGCGGGACGCCTGCCTGCTGGGCACCGACGCGGTGAGGGACGGGGTGGACGTGCCGGGCCGATCCCTCCGCCTGCTGGTCTTCGACCGCGCGCCCTGGCCCCGGCCGGACATCCTGCACAAGGCGCGGCGCTTAAGGTTCGGGGGGAAGGGCTATGACGACTCGGTGGCGCGGGCCCGCATCGCCCAGGCCTTCGGCCGGCTGATCCGCCGGGCCGACGACAAGGGCGTGTTCGTCATGCTCGACGCCGCCTCGCCGACCCGGCTGTTCTCCGGCTTGCCGCCAGGGGTGGAGCTGCGGCGCGTCACCCTGGTCGAGGCGATCGAGGAGGTCGCCGCGTTCGTCGGGCCCGCCAGCTAGAGCGAGCGCTCCGAGGCTTCCAGGATGGCCTCCCAGCCCGCGCGTGTCTGCTCGGTGTGCTCGTCGGTGACGCCTTGGTGGGTGAGGGTGACGAGCGTTCCGTCGCCGTCGGGCGCGAAGGCCACGGCCACCGTGGTCTCGCGCGCATCGAAGGCCGGCACGGCGACGGTGAAGGCCAGCCGCCGCGGCCGGTCGACCTCCAGGTAGCGCCCGACATGCTCGACCTCGCCGTGCTTCGGGCGTCGGTCGGTGAAGGTGAAGGCCCCGCCGACGCGCGGGTCCGTCTCGGCCCGGACCATCTCGCCGTCCGGGGTGGCGAACAGGAAACGGCGGGCCAAAGCCGGGTCCAGCCAGGCGTCGAAGGCGGCTTCGGGCGTCGCGGACAGGCGGCGGCTGACGGTGACGGTCTGGCTCATGGCGTCCTCCTCGGTTACTAGGCGCCCATGAAGACCTTGGGGCTCATCGGCTTTGGGCAGTTCGGCCGGTTGGCCGCAGCCACCCTGAAAGCGCATTTCGAGGTGCTTGTCACCGATACGGGCGCTGGCGCGGCCTCTGCGGCCGCCGACCTGGGCGTGGCCTTTGGGACGCTCGCCGAGGCGGCTGCGCGCGAGGTCGTGGTGGCCGCCGTGCCAGTCTCCGTGATGGCCGATGTGTTCGCCGCCATCGCCCCCCACCTGCGGCCCGGCGCGCTGGTGGTGGACGTGGGCTCGGTGAAGATGCTGCCGGCCAGGCTGATGGCCGAGCTGTTGCCCTCCCACGTAGACATCGTGGCCACCCACCCGCTGTTCGGGCCGCAGAGCGCCAAGGGCGGGCTGGAGGGCCTGCGGTTCGTGGTCTGCCCGGTGCGGGGCGAGCGCCACGAGAAGGTGGCCGCCTTTGGCCGGAAGCTGGGTTTGGCGGTCACCGTGACGACGGCGGAAGAGCATGACCGGGAGATGGCCTATGTGCAGGCCCTGACCCACCTGATCGGACGGTCCCTGGTCAATCTCGACATTCCCGACGAGGACCTGAAGACTCAGTCCTACCAGCACCTGCTTGAGCTCTGCGGGCTGATCGGCGCCGACACCTTCGAGCTGTTCCGGGCGATCCAGACCCAAAATCCCTATGCGGCGGAGGTGGTGCGGTCCTTCGTGGGCGAGGCCCAACGGCTGCTGGACGAGGTCAGCGGCCCCGCATGAACGTCGACAGGGCGACGATGACCGCCCGGTTGTGTTCCTCCAGGCCGATGGTGATCCGCAGGTGGTCGGGCAGGCCGTAGTTTCCGACCCCGCGGACGATGTAGCCCTGAGAGGCCAGGAACGCCTCGGCCTCGCGCGCCGTCCGGCCGGGGGTGGTCGGAAAGCGGGCCAGCACGAAATTCGCCTGGGAGGGAACGACCTCCAGGCCAAGGCCGCCTAATTGCTGGGTGAGCCACGGCCGCCACCGCGTGACCAACGCCCGCGAGCGTTCCTGGAATTCGCTGTCGGCGAGGGCCGCGACAGCCGCCTGCTGGGCGGCGATCGAGGTGTTGAACGGCGCGCGGATGCGGTCGATGGCGTCGGCGGTATGCGCCGGGCAGTAGGCCCAGCCTATCCTGAGCGCGGCCAGGCCATGCAGCTTGGAGAAGGTGCGGGTGACGATGACGTTCTGCTCGTCGCGGGCCAGGTCGATCCCGTCCTCGAAGCGCGGATCGTCGGCGAACTCAGCATAGGCGCCGTCCAGCACCAGCATCACGCGCGGGGGGAGGGCGGCGTGCAGCGCCCGCAATTCCTCGCCGGTCATGAAGCTGCCGGTCGGATTTCCGGGCTGGGTGATGAACATCAGCCGCGTACGGTCGTCGACCGCGGCCAGCATGTGCTCGACGCTGACCCGGTAGTTGGGCTCGACCGCCTCGCGCACCTCGGCCTGGCAGGCCCGTGCGCTGATGGAATAGGCCGAGAAGCCGTACTGCCCCATGACGATGTTGTCGCCCGGCTCCAGGAACACCTGGTTGATCAGGTGCAGGACCTCGTCGGTGCCGTCGCCGAACACAAGCCGCTCGGGCTCAAGCCGGAAATGCGCGGCCACCGCCTCGCGCACCATGGTCGTGCGGCTGTCCGGATAGATGTGCAGGGTGTCGGCGGCCGCCATGAAGGCCGCGCGGGCCGCGGGGCTGGAACCCAGGATGTTCTCGTTGGACGACAGCTTGACCGGGTTTTCGATCCCCTCGGCCTTGGCCTTGCCGGGGATGTAGGCCTGGATGTCGAGGATGCCGGGTTTCGGTTCCGGGCGCTCATTCATGGCTCGGCGCCCAGAACCGGCGCCGCGCCGATGACCCCGGAGAGCTTGCCGGGGGCGCGGGCGAGACGCTCGTCGGCGGCCATGTAATAGCCGGCCAGGGCGAACAGCTTCAGGCCGCCCGCCTGGGCCAAGAGGGTGGCCGCCACGCCATCGCGTCCCATGGCCTCCCGGATCTCGGCCGAGGACTCCGTGGCGTCAGTGACCCAGAAGGTGCGGTCCTCGCCCGTGGGCTCGATCTCCACCGCGGCGAAGGCGAGGGCCGACATCGGGCCCCAGCCGGCGAAGCAGGGCAGGCCCGCGAACACCTTGAGCTTCGGCTCCGCCAGCAATCGGCCCCACCAGGCGCTGTCGCGGGCCAGGGCGCAGACCCCCACGCCGCCCCTGGACTTGGCGGCCGCGATCGCATCCTCGGGCCGATCGACCTGGACGAGGCCGGGGGCGGCGCCAAAGCGCATCCGGGCCAGGCTGCCGATCCGTCCCGGGTCGCTCCCGCCCCAGTAGGAGACGCTGAAGTGACCTTGCAAGGCCAGGCTCTCGCCCATCAGTTCGCGCCAGACCCGGACAATGAGGCTGGTGCTCGCGCCCTCGTGCGGCAAGGCCAGTAGGCGGCGCAGGATCTGCGTCTCGCGCCCTGGACGCAGGCCGAAGCGCGCCGCGTCGCCGGCGGCTATCTTGGCGGTGGCCACCGCGTCAGCCATGCGTCCCCGCTCGGCGAGCAGGCGCAGGAGGTCGGTGTCGATCTCGTCGATCCGCGCGCGCACCGCGTCCAGCGTCAGCGGGGCGGTTTCGGTCTTGGCCATGTCTCCCCCAAAAGCCGAGGTTCCGGGGGGTTAGGTCATCGCCGCGAGGCGCGCAAGCCGTCAGGCGGCCGCTTACATCCGCACGGTCAGGCGAACCTCCACAGCGTGATTGTCCGTACGTTGCGAGAACAGGCCACGGTAGCCGGCGGACAGGGTGGCCCCCGGCGCAAGGCGTCCGACGACGGAGGCGGACGCCCGGATGGCGCTGGCCCCTTGCGACAGCACCTCCACCGGGAAGGTCGCCGGCGAGCCGATCAGCGACACCGCCAGGGTGTCGCGCGCGTCGTCCAGCACCATCCGGTAGCCGAGTTGCAGTCGGCCGTGAGTGGCAGCCGTATCACCAACAAGGGCGGTGGCGCCCAGTTCCAGGCCGGCATTCTTGCTCTTGTGCTTGGGAACTGTGAGCCCGAGGCTGGAGGCTCCCGCCTCCTGGTAGGCGTCGACGCTTGCGCTCTGGTAGTCCACGGCGGCGTAGGGGGTCACGGCTCCGCCGCCGAGAGACATCGGCATGGAGGCCTTGGCCCCGATGGCCCAGACGCTGCCGTCATGCTCGGACGTGGCCCTGCGCCCGAGGCTGGCGAGGCTGCGGGTGGTCTCGTACTCGTTCCAGCCATAGCCAATCAGCCCGGTTACGCGGATCGCGTCCCCTCCGGCCGAGACATAGGCGGAGAGCGAGGTGGTCTTGGCGTCGGTCTGGCCAACCCCATCCTTGAACTTGTCCTTGCCGTCTGCCAGGCCGAAGGCGAGGCCGAGGCTCGCGCCCTCTCCGACGGGGATGTCGAGGCCGGTCACCAGGAAGGGCTGGGAGACCTTGGAGGCCGATTGGAATTCGTTTCCCTTGCGGGCGCCGAAGCCCTTGCCGACGATGACGAAGCCGCCCAGGCGCCCATCGGGGCCCGCGTCCTCGGCGCGTTCGAACAGGCTGTCCTGGGTCGTGGCCATGGCTTCCACAGCCTGCCGGCCCTGGGCGTAGATCGTATTGCCGGTCAGTTCGGAGAGCGCGCTGGCCCGCGCCGCGCTGGTTCCCATCACCAGGCCCACCATGACGCTGTCGAGATCGGCGTTGTGGGTCGCGGCCACGTCCAGCACGCCCGCGACCGCCGCCTGGGCCCCGCCGGTGGCGTTGGGGACGAAGGAGAAGCGCCGGAGTTGGTCGCGGATCGCCCCGCCGGGGTTCACCGTCGTGTGGATGTTCACGTAGAGGCCGGCGGCCTTGAGGTTGGCGACGTCGGCGGCGGGGATAGCCCATACCAGAGGGCCGATGGGGCTTGCCGGACTCGGGAAGGGAAAGATGATCGGTCCGTTCACTCCCGCCGGCGCGCGGTGGATGTGGCCGCCGGTGAGGGGGATGTTGACGTTGTGGACCACGTTCACCGTCGCCGAGGTCTCGGCGTCGTTGAGCATCAGCACGCCCGTGCCGGTGAATGTGGCTCCGGTTGGGTGTACGTCGTCAGATGTTTTGAGACAGGTGGGGTCCGGATTTAGCGGAGAGATGGCCTCATCTGGGGTTGATATTTAGGCGGCGATTTTGCGGTGTTGCAAGCGCCGATGTTGGATGGTCTGGCGTTTGATGTGG
>CANJRI010000081.1 GCA_947476555.1 Caulobacteraceae bacterium | reverse complement strand
GAGTTGCCGGCGCTGTAGTGGCTCCAGCGGAAGGTCTGGTTGCCGGGAGGGGCCTCATAGGTGCCGCGGGTCCGGTCGAAGCAACCGAACACCCGGGCCGCCATGTTGTCGACGCCGGCTTCCTTGGTCTGCGGATCGGTGTAGTCCATCGGACCGACCTTGCCGTCCAGGTTGAAGCCGAAGGCCTCCTTGGCGGTGTCGAGCTTGATCTTGGGGTCCGGCACGGACAGCGGGTGAATGTAGGGGTTCACCGGCTTGCCGTCCTTGATCCCGCGCTGGCCCGCCACCTTCCCATAGGTGCCCTGGGTCATGACGTCGGCGGCGGTGAACTTGGCGATCTCTTCCTGCGGCTTACCCTGGCGTTCCAGGGTGTAGGTCATGATCTTCGGGGCGTCGGCGTTCCGGCCGTCCGGGCAGCCGCTGTCGTCGAAGTTGTTCATCGCCGGCACCCAGAGGCGCACGATGTAACCCTTGCTCTCGGCCTGCGCGGTCTGACCGACGCCGACCGTGAGGGCCGCGACGGCCGTTGCTAACGCGATGTGTTTCCGCATGAATTTCTCCCAGGCATGTCTTCTTCGTAGGTCTCATCCGGCGCGGGAGCGCCCTTCAAGGACGCCTGGCGACGGTGCTGACTCTCAGCCTTATACTCCAGATAACCTGATACCGAAACAATGACGATCAGTGAACTTGGCGCGCGGGCCATTTGGCGCGCGCCGACCAGCGACCTAACCGTGGATAAAATGCCAATTCCGCACGCCTGTCAATCTCTTCAAGAGATGTTGAGCCGGGAGAATCGGCGCCCGCGGCCCCTCATCCGCCGGCCGCGATGGAAAGGCCGATGCGGGCGCGGAGCCGTCGGTCGCCAGGCCCTGCGCTCGCCATCACCTTGGAATCTCTCGAACCGATCAGGAGCGTGACGGTCCGATGTTCAGCCCGGGCGGGGCATAGGGTGAAATGCTGAGGCCGGCTTCGCCTCTACTCCAGGCGCAGACCGGCGCCGTGGAGGGCGGCGCCTTCGAAGCGGGTGGGCAGGCTGAGGCCGGGGCGCAGCTCC
Organism: Caulobacteraceae bacterium; assembly: GCA_947476555.1. Taxonomy (GTDB): domain Bacteria; phylum Pseudomonadota; class Alphaproteobacteria; order Caulobacterales; family Caulobacteraceae; genus Phenylobacterium. The sequence continues at coordinate 8,975 of CANJRI010000081.1, read as the reverse complement.
AGCTCGCCGATGACGGCGTCCTGGAACACGGCGTGGGACAGGTTGGCGCCCACGAAGGACGCGCCCTGCAGATCGGCCCTGGTGAAGTTGGCGGCGCGCAGGTCCGCGCCCTCGAAATTGGCGGCGTGCAGCTGGGCGCCGGTGAAGTCCACGCCGATCGCCACCGCGCTCTTGGCCTGCAGGCCGGCCAGCAGCCGCTCGCGGAAATCGCCGGCGGCCGGGCGCAGGTCGAACCCCTCCAGATTGGCCGGCCGGCCTCCGGTGTTGGTCCAGGCCTTGGCCCGTTCGAGCTCGCGCCGGATCTCGTCGGCGCGGGCCAGGGCCTCGGCCGTGGGATCGATGACGCAGGAGGCGAATGTGGCCGGCGGCAGGCCGAGCTTGGCCACGTCGACGCCGGTCAGGATCGCGCCCTTGAAGACCGCGCCCTCCAGCCGCGCCCCGCCCATGTTGGCCCCGTTCAGGTTGGCGCCGCTGAAGTTCGCGCATTTGAGATTGGCGTCGCGCATCTGGACGCCCTGCATGGAGCAGTTGGAGAAGTCGATGGCGTGGGCGAAGCCTTCGCCGAGATCGCCGCGCTTGCGCGCCTCGGAGTCCGTCTCCCGGCCGCCGACCCACCGCAGGCCCAGGAGCTCGTCGCTGGCCATCAGGACGGCGGCGCGCAGGTCGGCCTCGTCCAGATTAGCGCCGGCCAGGCGCGCAGCGGAGAACGAGCAGCCCCGCAGATCGGCGCGCTGCAGGCGGGCCTCGGTGAAGTCGCACAGGGCGAGGTTGGCGCAGTAGAAGGAGCTCCGTCGCAGATCGGTCCCGACGAAGGTGGTGCCGCTGAGGTCCGCGCCGTCGAGCCGGGCGTCGGACAGAACCCGCCCGTCGCACCGCATGCCCTTGGCGACGATGTAGCTCAGGGTGACGCGCCGGCCGCCCGGCCGTCCCGAGATGAAGGCCTCATGCGCGCTCACGAGGGCGTCGAACCGCTCAGGCGATAGCCTGACCGGGGCGGGGCCGGCGCGCATCTTGAGGTTGCCGAGACTCATGGTTGATAGTTGTAAAAGCAAACCGTATCTCAACCCTTAAGGGTGTAGGCGGGTGGAGCGATGAACCCGGGGGTTGCGAAAGGCGCCGACGGAAATGTGGATCCCGGCCTTGTTTCGCTTGCGGCGTACGGTTTGGCGTGGCCACCTCAGCCCAAATCCAAGAAGCCTTAGGGGAGTGAAAGCATGACCACCCAAGTCTGCAGACGCGCATTGCTGGCCGCCGTTCCGGCTTTCGGCCTGATGGGGGGCGCCGCGCTGGCCCAGACCGCCGAGAGCGGCAACTTCATCATGATGGTCTTCAACAACTCCGTTGAGGGCCAGGATCCCGAGTTCAACGAGTGGTACAACAAGGTCCACTCCTTCGAGGTGATCGGACAGACGGGCTTCGATTACGCCCAGCGTTTCGGGACGGCCCCCGTGGCGATGGGAAGCCCGGCGCCGCGGCCCTACGTGATCATCTATTCCGGCGACTCCAAGGACCTGACCAAGTCGTACGCCGACTATTTCGTCAACGCCGCCAAGGCGCCGCGGGGACCGCAGCTGATCCGGCCCGGCACCAACTACAACGACTCGCTCAAGGAGGTGGGTCCGCAGATCAAGGGGCGCGGCGCCAGCGGGCGCGGGGCGCAATCCTATCTCTGGTTCGTCTACGGCGACGCCGCGGCGGGCCGGGGCGACGCGTTCGGCCGCTGGTTCGCCGGCGACTTCGCGCGGAACATGGCGACGGTCCCGGGCGTGGTCAGCGCCCAGCCCTATGTGCGCACCACGGCCCAGCTCGGCACCAGCCACGGGGAGAACGTGCCGCCGCCGCACCTGACCCTGTTCCGGATCAGCACCAGCGATCTTCCCGGCACGATGAACGCCCTGCAGCAGAAGCAGGCCACGCTGAAATCGGCGGACGCCGATCCGGCCAAGTGGCGCAGCTTCGGGTTCAGGGAGCTGACCCCAATAATCCGCTGATGGCTTGCGGCGGATCGCGTTTGGGCGTGGCGCGGGCTAGGCTGGCGCCATGACCACCGCCCTGCGCCGCCTGATCGACCTGCCCGGCGTCGACGCCCTGGAATACCGCGCGATCCTCAAGCGGGATTTCGCGGAGCCGGAGGCGCGGGCGGAATTCCCCGAGATCGACGCCTGCGCCACCGCGCTGTTCGGGCTGACGGCCGATGAGGCGGAGGCCGCGCCGCGGCCGGCCGGCTGGGACGACATCGAGCGCAAGACGCCCGCCCTGCAGGCCGCCGCCTTCGAGGCCGAGGGCTGGGACGTCACCGACAACAACCGCCGGCCGCTGAGGGTGCTGGGCCATTTCAGCGGGCCGTTGTGGCTGGCCGTGCGCGGGGTGGCCGGCAGTTTGCCATTCCAGGCGGAGAACACGGCGCCCGAGGCCTGGGCCTCCAAGCTCGAGGCCGAGGCCAAGCGGTTCCGCAAGCGCTGAACCCGACCTAGGCGGGGGAACGGCCGACGAGGTCCAGCCAGTCGTGAAGCTCGCGCTGGAGCAGGGCGCGGTGGCGGGGGTCGCGCTCCAGGGCCGCAAGGTGCGCGCAGTCGGCGGCGTAGCGGAGATAGCGGCAAAGGGGCGCGGGGATGGCCGGGCGCCTCCCGGCGGGGGGGCCGGGGGCGCCTCTGACGCCGGGCGTTTCATCCTGTAGAGCACGATAGTGCGGTGAACAAAGTTCCACGAACGGGGCTCCTAGTCTGTCCGATCCAGTACAGAGCGGCGAGATTCTTCCGGCGCGGCCGGCGGCGGGTAGTAGTGGTGCTCGGCGACGCGGCCGCTGCGGTCGGCGACCAGCAACTCGACGGCGCCGTGCAGGGCCTGGGCCGTCGCCAGCCGCCGCGCCGTGTGGACCGCCCAGGCGCCGGAGCGGAAATACAGCGGCTCGCCGCAGCCGAGGATCACCCAGCCGACACCCTGCGGCTCCACCCGGATCTTGCTCGGGCCGACCACGGACACGTCGGCCTCAGGCGGTGGGCGGCTGACAGGGCGGCTCGGCGCCTCTCGTCGAAACCCTGGTCAGCAGGTTCCGAAAAGCACAGGCCCGAGCCTTGTCCCAGGCCTCCAGAATCGTGGTTCGCGGATCGTCGTCCTTCATCGCCCAACCCCTCCGTTCGACCCTCGAAGGCCTAGCGGAATCCGGGCCGGCTATCTGTCCGTGATCCTACAGAACGACACAATTTATAGGGGTGGACGCGCCCCCCGGAGCCACATCTGCGCCCCGGCGGTTCGGTTCACCTCGTAGCACTCGCAAGCCCGCTGTTGCAGCCGGGCCCGGTCGCGGATCGTCACCCGGCCCCGGGCAAGTTCGATCAGGCCGGACGCGCGCAGGCGCTGCAGGATCGGGTTGACGCTGGTGCGCTGGGCCCCGAGCATCTTGGCGAAGGCGTCCTGGGGCAGGCGGATCTCAGGCTCCTCCAGCACGTCCGAGCAGGTCAGCAGCCAGCGGCAGAGGCGCGGCTCGATGCCGTGCAGGCCATTGCAGGCGCCGTTGCGGATCGCGCAGCTCATCTTCCAGGCGCAGTAGTGCTGGAAGGCGCCCCGCAAGTCCGGGCAGGCCTGACAGGCCTGATAGAGGCGGCGCGCATCGATGCAGACGGCGCGGGCGTTCACATGGCAGACGTCGCGGGTGAGTGCGGTCTCGAAACCCAGGGTGGCGATGGCCCCGACGACGCCTTCGCGCCCGACCATGACGCATTCGATCTCCGCGCCATCCTGGAACACCGCCAGTTTGGAGATGGCCCCGCTGTGCGGGAAGTAGACCTTGCGGATCGGCTCTCCCGGCTCGCAGAGCACCTGACCAACGCTCAGGCCGACCTCGACCAGATCGCCGGTCAGCCCGGTCATCTGCCTCTGGATGCCGGACAGGAACCTGTTGGTCCGCTGCAGCATGGGCGCCTCGTTACACTACGAGAACGTCGAGCTTGACCATTGGCTCCGGGGATCCACAAAAAAGTGAGCAAGTTCAATGACTAAAGAAGCGGCATTTATCGCGGCGCACAAAGCCTGATTTTAAGGCGCCTGCGGGTCGATTTGGGTGGGGGCTGAACCTGTCGGCCGAATGAACGTAGGGCTCCGGGTGGGTTCAGGACGGCGCCGCTAGGGTCAGGCTCAAGACAAAGGAGTTTGACCATGACCAACAGGATGATGAAGGCCGCGATGGCCCTGACCGCCGTCGGCGCGGTCGCCCTTCCGGCCAGCCAGGCGGCGGCCGGGACCTCGAAGACCGAAAGCGCCATCATAGGCGCCCTGCTGGGCGGCCTGGCCGGGGCCGCGATCGGCAACGGCAAGACCCAGTCGGTGGCCATCGGCGCGGCGGCCGGCGCGGCGCTCGGCGTCGCCGCCGACAAGAGCAACGACAACAAGGGCTATCGGGCCGGCTACGGCTATCGCCAGGCCCAGCCCTACTACGCCGACCGGGCGCGCTATCGCTCGAACGACCGCGGCTACTATGGCCGCACCGACAGCCGGTATGGCTACGGCGACGACAGCTACGGCTACGACTACCGCCGCTAGGCCGCGGCCGGACAAAGGGAAGGGCGCCGCTGATCGGCGCCCTTTTCGTATTCGATGGTTTGCACCGCCACTCATTGTCGGCGGGGCCGCGCCGTGGTTACCGTTTGGCTTGGAGCGGCCAGGAGGACCGGTGATGGCTTCGATTACGCGTCGCGACGGCATGGCGCTGGGGCTCGGGGCCGCGGCCCTGGCGGCCGGGGGCGGGGCCGGGGCCCAGATGCGGCTGATCCGGCGGGCGATCCCCAAGGGCGGCGAGCAGCTGCCGGTGATCGGCCTGGGCAGTTCGGCGACCTTCTCCACCACCGCGCGGGCCGAGGACACCGCGGCGCTGCGCGAGGTGCTGACCACCCTGGTCGCCAACGGGGGCACGGTGTTCGACACCGCACCCAGCTACGGCGCCTCGGAGGAAGTGGCCGGACGGATCGCCAAGGAGGCGCGGCTCGCCGAACGGCTGTTCTGGGCCACTAAGGTCAACGTCGCGCGCGGCAACGGCCCGGCCAACGTGGCCGAGGCGAGGGCGCAGATCGAGCAGTCCTTCGCCCGCATCGGCAAGGCCAAGGTCGACCTGATCCAGGTGCATAATGTGGGCGATCCGCCGACCCAGTTGGGTGTGCTGAAGCCCCTGAAGGCGGCGGGCCGGGTGCGCTACATCGGCATCACCTCCACCTTCGAAGGCCAGTACCCGACCCTGATCTCGGTGATGCGCAACGAGCCGATCGACTTCATCGGCGTCGACTACGCGGTGGACAACCGTGAGGTGGAGACCACCATCCTGCCGCTGGCGCAGGAGCGGAACATCGGCGTGTTCGTCTATGCGCCGTTCGGCCGGACGCGGCTGTTCCGGCGGGTGGGCGATCAGCCGCTTCCGGACTGGGCCGCCGAGATCGACGCCAAGTCGTGGGCGCAGGTGTTCCTGAAGTGGGTGATCGGCCATCCGGCCACGACGGTGGTGACGCCGGCCACCAGCCAGGCGCGGAACATGCTGGACAACCTGGGCGGCGGCGTCGGGCGCGTGCCCAACGCGGCCCTGCGCCAGCGCATCGCCGAATATGTGGCCGCCCTGCCGGAGGCCTGAACGGGAGAGCCAAGCTCTACCGTTGCCCAAAGTTCGCCTTACGACTCGCCGAGCCTTGGCGCGGTCGGGGGACCTTAGGCGGAGGCGAGCTTGAGTGACGTGACCTATGTGGCCTTCGTGCCCAAAGCCCGGCGGGCGCGCCTGCGGCAGGTGCTGGAGGGCGAGGACACCGGCCCGGTCCAGTGGAGCGAGAAGAAGGTGCTGTTCGGCAGCGAGTTCTATTTCTCGGGACCGGCCGGCCTCGTGCGGCGGACGCACGCCTACATCACCGAGTGGCTGGCGCGGGGTTAGGGCCCGGCCCTCGGCGCCCAGCGTGCCGATCACCCTCCAGCGCGCGGCGATGTGCTAAGGGTGCGCGCGTCCAAGGCGTGAAGCCCTCACGCGGACAAGGCCGGAAAGGCCCGCCGCAAGATGAAGATCCAGAATTCCTCGGGAACGCCGCCGCTGCGCCGCGAACTGATCGATCCGCGCTCCACGGGCAAGCCGGCCGCCGCGCCGCGCAAGGTCCTGCTGAACGACCGACGCTCGACCCGCTGAGGCGCGGTCAGTCGGTGATGATGTCGAAGATCTGGCCGTCGATCACCGAGACCAGCAGGAAGTCGTTCCCGACCCTGACCCAGGTGTAGCCGACCGGCGGCGGACGCAGGCGGAAACGGGCGAAATCATTGAGCGGCGCGGCGCGCAGGCCGGGCGGCAGGAAGCCGCCGGGGCGGATGGCCGGACGGCGCGGCCCGGCGTAGGCCGGGGGGCCATAGGCCCGCGGCGGCGGCGCATAGGCCTCGGGCGGCGGGCCGTAGTCGCGCCGTTCATAGGCGCGGCCGTCCCCGCGGCCTTCGTTCCGTCCACGGCTTTCCTCGCGGCGCTGGCCGCGATCCTGCGCCCGGTCCGGGCGGCCACGTTCGGCGCGGTCCCGGCCACGGTTATCCTGGGCTTCCCAGCGCCGGCCGTTCTGGGCCATGGCCGCGTCACTGGCCAGGCCCGGCGCCAGGGCGGCGACGCTCGCCGCCAGGATGAGGAATATCCGCTTCATCGCGTCACCATGGCCCGGAACGCCTGAACCCGATCTGAACGCCCTTGCGCGGGGCCGTAGGCCTGGCGTCTATCAACGATAGGCGGAGGAGCAAAGCCGTGGGCCAACCGATCGAACTCCACTACTGGCCCACGCCCAACGGGCACAAGGTGACCATCGCCCTGGAGGAGATGGGCCTGGCCTATGAGCTGCGGCCGGTGAACCTCGGACTGGGCGAGCAGTTCCGCCCCGAATTCCTGGCGATCAGCCCCAACAACCGGATGCCGGCCATCGTCGATCCGGACGGGCCGGGCGGGGAGGCGGTGTCGGTCTTCGAGTCCGGGGCGATCCTGCGCTACCTGGCGGACAAGACCGGCGCGTTCGGCGGCGCGGACGCGCGGGCCAAGATCCAGGTGGACGAGTGGCTGTTCTGGCAGATGGCGGGGCTGGGGCCGATGGCGGGGCAGGCCAACCATTTCCGCTTCTACGCCCCGGCCATGCTGGCCGACCAGCGGCAGGTAGCCTATGGCGCGGCGCGCTACACCAACGAGGTCCACCGCCTGTATGGCGTGCTGAACGGCCAGTTGAAGGGCCGCGAGTTCATCGCCGGCGACTATTCCATCGCCGACATGGCCTGCTGGCCGTGGACCAACCCCTGGAAGGCGCATGGGATCGACCTGGCCGAATTCCCCGAGCTCGCGGCCTGGCGCGATCGGATCGCGGCCCGGCCGGCGGTGCAGCGGGCCATGGCGGCAGCGGAGAAGGTGAAGCAGGGGCCGACCCTGGCGGACAGCGGCGAGGCGGCCGAGGCCGCGCGACGTGTCCTGTTCGGCCAGCGGGCGCGCTAGACGGCGATGAGTATTCGCGCCCGGGGCGCGGATGGGAAACCCGATTTGGGTAGGTTCTCCTCGCAGACCCTCAATCGTGAACGTCCGACAACAGCGAGCTTAACCATGTGTTCAGCCCAATCTTGGTTACCTGAGTCGTAGAAGGGCGGTGAAGGGTTCGAAAATCGGACCTGCCGGCCGGATGAAGGATCAAGATCGTGCTCGCCAGCATGAACATCCAAGACGGTTTGCCTCTGCCGAAGGCGGATGCGAGCGGCGACGAGCTGTTCCGGCTGGGACTGCTCTACTCCACGGGACAGGGCGGGGCGCCGCTCGACTATGTGTCGGCGCACATGCTCTTCAACCTGGCCGCCATGCGCGGGTCGGTCGAAGCCAAGGTCTACCGCAAGGAACTCGCGGACGAGATGGCTCCGACGAGGTCGCCGAGGCGCAGCGCCAGGCCCGGGAGTGGCTCGCACACGGCTAGGACCGGCCGCCGGACCTAGTGGAGGGGCTTTCCGTCGTCGCCGAGCGCCGGCGGGCGCTCCTGGCATTTCTGACGCAGTTCGCTCATCACGGCGGCGATGTTTTCCAGGCTGCTGTCGCAGCGCGCTGTAAGGCGCCGCCAGGCCCGCCACCAGAGCGCGGCCCCCACACAGATCGCCAGGATTGGGATTCCGAAAAGCAGGCCGCACATGAGCAGGCTGCAGTCGTGTTCAGCCATGACCAGGCTCCCGGTTGCGCTCCCCAACGCCCCCTTGGCCCCCCAAGTCGCGCCGTCACGGGGCGATACGCTCCCCGCGCACCGCCTATGCCTTCGGTTGTAAGCGTCATCGTCCCCCCTCAGCAAGCGGCGCCACCCCATTTTGGGTCCGAGGAACACGCGTTGCCCGCGCCGACGGCATTCGCTATGGAGGTCGCCCCGCTCGCGCGGGGCTGGTGACGTGGCCGAGTGGCTGAAGGCAACGGTTTGCTAAATCGTCATACGTGAAAGCGTATCGAGGGTTCGAATCCCTCCGTCACCGCCATCCTGCTTCGCGCTGCGCGCTTCGCAGGATTGGCTGCCCGTTTGGTGAGAACGGCGGTGTTAGGGCCATCCTCTGCGTTGGCGCTGGGCCTACCTTTTCGTCACTCTTTGAAATTGCAGGTAGTAATCCGTGAGGCCGGGCGGGGGCGCGCGGCGGAGGTAGAGCATGTCGCCGGCGATCGCGGCCGGTCGCCGTTGCGTGGTGCCGTCCTGCCCCGGTATCAGGCTGAATTCGACGTCATGAAATACGACGCCGTTCTCCAGCCGCCACTTACCGCAATACCCCCCTGGGTTGTTTTCGGATGTCCACTTTAGGTCAGGCGGTGGGGGCGCGGGCGTCTTACCCAGCGGTTGTACGTCGTCAGATGTTTTGAGACAGGTGGGGTCCGGATTTAGCGGAGAGATGGCCTCATCTGGGGTTGATATTTAGGCGGCGATTTTGCGGTGTTGCAAGCGCCGATGTTGGATGGTCTGGCGTTTGATGTGGGCCCGTTCACG
>CANJRI010000080.1 GCA_947476555.1 Caulobacteraceae bacterium | reverse complement strand
CTCACCGATCTCCGGGATGCTTTCCTCGGCCGCGCTCATGCCGACTTCCGGGTGGGCGCCGGCCCCAAGGCCTTGCGTCACCGTCACGCCGAGCTGGATGCGCCGGTCGGTCTTGGCGAACTGCAGCTGCTGGGCGTCGGTGTTGGCGACGACGAACTCGACGCCCTCCAAGCCCGCTTCGATCATGTTGTTGACCGCGTTGCCGCCGGCGCCGCCGACCCCGAACACGACGATCCGTGGCTTCAGTTCAGTCGCCCGGGGGGCAGAGAGGGAGATGGTCATGGACCCGCCGTCCTTCGCAGAATTTTCTGTCCGAGCCTCCGGCGCCCAGGCCCGAAGCATCCTCTTAAGGATGGGTTACTAGGCGACTGACATCCTTAATCGAGGGTTAACCGCATAGCGTGAGTCGGCCGCCGCGGCCGAATAAACCGCGAGCCGAATCAATGGCTCAGCTTGGTTGGGGTAGGTTAGAGGTTCTCGCGCAGCCAGGCGGCGGCCTTGGCCACCGGATTGGCGCCGGGGTCCAGGGTCTCCCGCCGCAGCTTGGCGGTGGTCAGGGCCTTGGTGGAGACGGCCTCGCGCGGGCCGAAGGCGGCCCGGTGCAGGATGCCCGCGGCGGCGGTGAAGGCGGGTCCCGAGGCGGCGTCGGCCAGGTGCGGCACGCGGCGCGGGCGGCCCAGTCGCACCGGGCGGTCGAAGACCCGGACGGCCACTTCGCGCACGCCGGCCAACTGGCTGGCGCCGCCGGTCAGCACCAGGCCCGCACCCGGCTCGACCGCAGCGCCGGAGTTCTTCAGCCGGTCGCGGAGCAGCTCCAGGGTCTCCTCGACCCGGGGCGCGATGATGCCCTTCAGCAGGGAGCGCGGCGCGACCACCGGGCCCGCGCCCGGATCGTCGCCCCGGGGCGGGGCCTCGATCATCTCGCGGTCCTCGTTGGCCGAGGCGATGGCGGAGCCATGCAGGGTCTTGATCCGCTCGGCGCCGGCGATGGAGGTGGAAAGGCCGCGGGCGATGTCTTGGGTGACGTGGTGGCCGCCGACCGGGACCGTCTCCACGTGCACGAGGCTGCCGCCGTTGAACACGGCGGCCGAGGTTGAGCCACCGCCCATGTCGATGCAGACGCTGCCCAGGTCCATCTCGTCCTCCTCCAGCGCCGCCAGCGCGGCGACGAAGGGGGCGGCGACGACGCCCTCAAGCTGCAGGTGGGCCCGCTCGACGCAAGCTCCCAGGGTCTGGAAAACCGTCTCGGCCACGGAGACCACCAGCAGTTCCACGCCCAGCGCCTTGCCGAACATGGCGCGCGGATCGCGCACCCCGCCCTGGCCGTCCACGGACCAGCCGACGGGAAGGATATGGATCGCCCGGCGGCCCGGCAGCTTGATCTGCGCCAAGGCGTTCTGGATCGCCCGGACAAGGTCGTTGTCGCCAATCGGCCGCGCGCCGATGGAGACCCGGCCGGCGACCCGGCGCGAGGAAAGCTGACCGCCGGCCGTCGCCACCGTCACCGCCTGGACGTTGACGCCGGCGACGTTCTCGGCCCGCTCCACCGCCTGGGCGATGGCCTCGGAGGCCTCGTCGAGGTTGACGATCGAGCCGCCGCGGATGCCGCGCGACTGGACATAGCCGACGCCGCAGGTGGTCAGCGTCCGGTCGGCCCGGCGCACCCCCTCCGGCTTCATGATGAAGCAGCTCACCTTGGCCGCGCCTAGGTCCACGGCGGCGATCACGCGCGGCGGCGCCAGGGCGGCCTTCAGGCCATCACGACCGTCCTTCCTGTGGGACTCCTCGGTACGGGTCGCGGACTTGAGCATCATCGGTGAGCTGTTCTTCTTCCTTAGACGCCGGCGGCGGCGAGGTGGTCGGGACCGACGGGGGCTCTTGGCCTGACGGCCACCACGTCGGGGTTGCGGAGGTCGATGCGGTCGAAGCCGACATCGAGGATGCGCGAGCGCAGGTCGAGTTGCTCCAGCTGGGCCAGGGCCTCCTCCTCGCCGACGGCGGGAAGCTGGATCAGCGAGCCGTCCTTCAGACGCAGGTCCCAGCGCCGGTCGTCGACCCGGACAAGGGCCTCTATGCGGTTCATCAGCCTCGGCCGCTGGGCCAGGACCGGCAGCACCTCGCCGGCATGCTCGGCGCCGCCGGCGCCCACCACCAGCGGCAGGCGGGGGAAGCGGCCCGGATCGGCCTCGGGAATGGGGCGACCTTTTTCGTCGATCACCAGGGTGCGGCCGGCGTGCTGCCAGACGGCGAGCTGGCGGCGTTCCTGCACCTGGATCATCAGGGTGTCGGGCAGCAGGCGGACGATCCGGGCCTCCTTGACCCAGCCGACGGCCTCGACCCTGTCGCGGACCGCCTGCAGGTCGAGGCCCAGCAGCGGCTGGTCCTTGAAGACCCCCGCCGCACGAATGATGTCGGGTCGCGCCATGGCCGAGGCGCCCTGCACGTGCACCGCCGCCAGGGCGAAGCCGGCGCGGCCAAATTGATGATCGACAACGGTGGTGGCCGCCAGGGCCAGGCGCTCGCCACGCCCGCCGGTCGCCAGGGTGACGACAGCGGCCAGGGACAGCACGCCGGCGGCGATGAGCAGGATTTGCTTGGGGGCCAGGCCTTGCCCCGGCCCGGCCTGCAGCCGCCGAGGAGGACTAGGTTTCGCTGCTGTGCGCGAGGCCCCCCGCGCCGCCGCGGGCATAAGCGTCCTCCGTGATCCACTGTACCAAGGCGTCGAATCCCACCCCCTGGGCGGCCGCCTGCTCCGGAACCAGGGAGGTGGCCGTCATGCCGGGTTGGGTGTTGACCTCCAGAAGAACCAGAACGTCGTTAATGTCGTCATAACGCAGGTCCGACCTGGTCACCCCTTGGCAACCAAGAGCGGCATGCGCCGCCTCGGACATTCTCAGCGCCTTTTCAAAGACATGGGGTGGCAATTCGGCCGGAATCACGTGGCTGGACCCCCCCGCTGCGTACTTGGCGTCGTAATCGTAGAATTCCCGTTCGGTGAGGATTTCGGTCACGGTCATGGCCTTGCCGTCCATCACGCCCACCGCCAGCTCCTTGCCGCGGATGAAGGGCTCGACCATCACCTGCTCGCCGAAGGTCCAGGACGGCTCCAGGATCTCCTGCGGCGGCCGGTTGGCGCGATCCCGGACGATGAACACCCCGACCGAGGATCCCTCGGCGTTGGCCTTCACCACATAGGGCGGCGCCATCACGTGGTCGCGGGCCGCTTCGTGGCGGTCGTAGAGCCCGCCGCCCGGCACCGTGACGCCCGCGGCGGCCATCACCGCCTTGGCCTTGGCCTTGTCCATGGCCAGCGCCGAGGCCAGCACCCCGCTGTGGGTGTAGGGGACCTGGAGCGTCTCCAATATGCCCTGGACGCAACCGTCCTCGCCCCACGCCCCGTGCAGGGCGTTGAAGCAGACATCCGGCTTCAGGGCCGCGAGCACCTGGGCCAGGTCGCGGCCCGCGTCCACCCGGGTCACCTTCGCGCCCAGCCGCTCCAGCGCGTCCGCGCAGGCCGCGCCGGAGACCAGGCTCACCTCGCGCTCGGAGGAAAGCCCGCCCAGCAGAACGGCGACGTGATGTCCGGAAAGCAGGGCGGCCATGGGCGACTCGAAGACTAAGGGACGGAAGGCCCGGTTATCACGCCGGGGGGAAATGCGCGCGGGTCAGGGCCTCGGCCTGGGCGCGGTCCAGGGGGCTCTTGGCGGCGAGCGCCCAGAGGTCGAAATAGGCCGGCCGGCGACGGATCACCACTGTCCCAAAGCCTGCATGCTTCAGCACCGCCGCCAGCACATCGGCCGTGAAGCCGCTGCGGTGGGCCATGTGCAGTTCACCGCGCGCCAGGGCGGGACGCCAGCCATAGAGCACGTCGAGCGCCGAGATCGGTCCGGCCGCTGAGTCGTAGAGCGTCTCCAGGAGCTTGCCCTCCGCCACCCCGGCGGCGACCGACTGTATGTCCGGGCAGGTGATCACCGCGAAGCCGGCCGGTCGCAGCACCCTCAGGAATTCGGCCAGGGCTGGAAGGGTCTCGAAGGGATAGAGGTGCTCCAGGCTGTGACTGGAGAACAGCCCGTCCATCGAGGCGTCCGGGACCCCCGACATGTCGGTCATGGTCCCGACGATGTCGGGCTTCACCGAAGGGTCGATGTCGAACCGCACTTCTTGCCAGTCGGCGCCGGCGAAGCCGGGGGTCGTCTGGTCTTGGGTGGCCGGGCCGCAGCCCACGTGAAGGAAGCGGGACATCAGGGCCGACCGATCCGCTTGATCTCCCACTCGAGGTCAACGCCGAACTTCGCCTTCACGTCGGCGCGCACGGCCTCGCCCAGTCCTTCCAGGTCGGCCGCGGTCGCCTCGCCGCTGTTGATCAGGAAGTTGGCGTGCAGGGGTGAGAACATCGCTCCACCGTAGGGCTTGCCGCGCCAGCCGGCGGCGTCCACCAGCTTCCACGAGGACTGCCCTTCCGGGTTCTTGAAGGTCGAGCCGCCGGTCTTCTCGCGGATCGGCTGGGTCTGCTCGCGGCGGGCGGTGATCTCGGCCATCCGCGCCTCGACCGCCCCGGGCTCGTCGGGCTGGCCCTCGAACAGCGCCCCGGTGAAGATCAGCGGCTCGGCGGCGGCGCGCGCCGACCTGCGGTAGCTGTAACCCAGGTCGGCGTTGGACAGCGTCAGACGCTCGCCGGCCCGGTTGAGGGCGTAGGCCTCGACCAGCACGTCCTTGGTCTCGGCGCCGTAGCAGCCGGCGTTCATGGTCAGCGCGCCCCCGATCGAGCCTGGCACGCCGCGGAAGAACTCCAGGCCCGCGATCCCCGCCTTGCCGGCCTCGCGCGCCACCGTCGCGTCGAGCGCCGCCGCGCCGGCGAAGATCCGCGCGCCCTCTCGGGCCTCAACGGTGGCGAACGCCTTGCCCAGCCTGACCACCACACCGTCCACCCCGCCGTCGCGGACCAGGGTGTTGGACCCCACGCCCAGCACCGTGACGGGAACGGCGGGATCGAGCGCCTTCAGGAAATCCGCCAGGTCGTCCTCGTCCTGCGGCAGAAACAGGAGTTCGGCCGGTCCGCCGACCCGGAACCAGGTGAAGGGCCCGAGCAACTCGCCCGGCAGCAACCGGCCGCGCACCGCCGGCAGGCGGTCCAGCCAATCGCTCACGCCGCCGCGCCCAGGACTTCCAGTTCCCCCGGCAGGGCGTAGGACCAGGCGGTGATGTCACCGGCCCCCAGCAGGACCACCAGATCGCCAGGCTTGGACTCTTGCCGCACCAGGGCGGCCAGCTCCGCCGGCGAGCCGAGCGAAAGCACCCGGCGGTGGCCATAGCGGCGCAGGCCTTCCACCAGGTCGTCGCGGCTGGCGCCCGCGATGGGCGCCTCGCCGGCCGGATAGACGTCGGCCACGATCACCGTGTCGGCGTCGTTGAAGCAGTGGCAGAAGTCGGCGAACAAGTCCTTCAGCCGCGAGTAGCGGTGCGGCTGGACCACCGCGATCACCTTGCCGTCCGAGACCGCCCGCGCCGCCGTCAGCACCGAGGCGATCTCCACCGGGTGGTGGCCGTAGTCGTCGATCACCCGTACGCCGTTCGCCACCCCGGTGGTGGTGAACCGCCGCCGGACGCCGCCGAAGGCCGCGAGGCCCTTGCGGATGGCGGCCTCGTCCAGGCCGAGTTCGCGGGCGACGGCTACGGCGGCCAGGGCGTTCAGCATGTTGTGGTGACCGGGCATCGGCAGGTGCAGGTCGGCCATCCGCACCAGCACCCCGTCCCGGGGCTGGATCAGCACGTTGAACCGGGTCCCGTCCGCGCCCATCGAGATCAGCTCGCCGCGAACCTCGGCCTGCGGATTCACCCCATAGGTGACCAGCCGGCGGTTCTCCACCTTGGCCGCCATGGCCTGCACCTCGGCGTGGTCGGTGCAGATCGCCGCGAACCCGTAGAAGGGGATGTTCTCGACGAAGTCGCGGAAGGCCTTCTTCACCGCATCGAAGTCGCCGTAGTGGTCAAGGTGCTCGGGGTCGATGTTGGTGACCACCGCCACGGTGGATTTGAGCCGCAAAAAGCTGCCGTCGCTCTCGTCGGCCTCCACCACGATCCAGTCGCCCTCGCCCACCTTGGCGTTGGTGCCGTAGGCGTTGATGATGCCGCCGTTGACCACCGTGGGGTCCATCTCGCCGGCGTCGAGCAGGCTGGCGATCATCGAGGTGGTGGTGGTCTTGCCGTGCGTGCCGCCCACGGCCACGGAAAACTGCAGCCGCATTAGCTCGGCCAGCATCTCGGCGCGGCGGACCAGCGGCACATTGGCCGCCCGCGCCGCCATCATCTCCGGATTGTCCTGCTTGACCGCCGTGGAATAGACCACGGCGTAGGCGCCCTTCACGTGCTCCGGGCTGTGGCCGATGAACACCTTGGCCCCCAGCTTCTCCAGCCGCTCGGTGTTGGCGCTGGCCTTGGCGTCCGAGCCCTGCACCTGGTAGCCGGTGCGCATCATGATCTCGGCGATGCCGCTCATGCCGATCCCCCCGATGCCGATGAAGTGCACGGGACCGATATCGAACGGGACGGGGCGGCGATTCATAAACCCCTGCTACCGCGAATCCGGCGACGCCGGAACACAGAGGTCAGTGGCAACCGCTGCCCGCCCCCTCAGCAGAGAGTGTGAAGTTGCTGACGACCAACCGGTCTGAGTCCGACGGCCAACGTTCGTACGACTTCCGGCCGGGATCGACCTGGAGGACGCGGGCTGGTTGGCCACCCACTTCCGCTCGGACTATCGATGCTCGATAGTTGAAACGCAGCCGATAGCCGTTCGCCACTTCGAGGAGTAATACCGCCTCCCTCCTTGGGCGAATAAGGTTGAGCATCACGACGTTTGGTCGTGGCCCCATATCCGGCAGCGTAAGTTCGTTGTTAGATCGGGTGCTTATCAGCCGCCAATCGCAGGCTGCATCGCGTTCAATGAGCGCAACCGTATCCGGCCGCAGGGCGAATTCCTCAATGATCGGGCGGAGGGACGTGGGTTTCTCTTCGGACGTAACCGAAAGGGGGGCCGGAACTAGGGCCAGCAAGACTGCCAGGATCGCTCGCACTTCGCGACAATAGCAGCAGCTGATCGCAAGAGTAATTATCCCCGCGCGGTGCGCTCCACCACGTCCGCCAGGCGCTCGGCGGCGTCGGGCATGGCCACGCTGCGGGCCGCCGCTGCCATCCGTGCAAGGCGCTCGGGGTTTCCCAGCAGCCTCTCCAGCGCGCCCGCTAGGCTCTCCACCGTGAGCTGGTTCTCGCGGGCGATCTCGGCGGCGCCGGCGTCGGCCAGCAGCTTGGCGTTCTGGCCCTGGTCGTCGTCGAGGGCCAGCGCGAGCGGGATCAGGATCGAGGGCTTTCCCGCCACCGCGAACTCGCAGACCGAGCCCGAGCCCGAGCGGCCGATCACCAGGTGGGCGTCGCGCAGGCGGCCGGCGATGTCCCGGAAGAAGGGCGCGATCTCGGCGTTCACCAGGGCGTCCTGATAGGTCCGGCGGGCGATGTCCATGGATTCGGGGCGGGTCTGCTGCTGGACGGTGAGCCGCCGCCGCAGCGCCTCGGGCAGCGCCTTCACGGCCTCGGGGACCAGTTCGGACAGCAGGCGCGCGCCCTGGCTCCCGCCAGTGACGAGTAGGCGGATCGGCCCATTGGGCTCGGGCGGCAGGTAGGGGACGTCGGCCAGGGCCCGCACCGGCGGACGCACCGGATTGCCCACCCGGATCGCCCGGGCGGCGACCTTGGCCGGGGCCTTCTTCAGGGTGGGGAAGGCGCACGCCACCGTGTCCACGTGCGGCGCCAGGGCCCGGTTGGCCCGGCCCATCACCGCGTTCTGCTCATGGATGACGGTGCGGCGGCGGTCGAGGATCGCGGCCACCAGCGAGGGCACGGAGGGATAGCCGCCGAAGCCCACCACCACGTCGGGGTCCAACTCCCGGAAGGCAGCGCGCGCCTGCAGGGTCCCGCGCAAAAGGGTCAGGCCCGCCCGCACCGCGCCCATGGGATCGCCGCGCCGGAAGGTGGCGGCCGAGAGCGCCAGGCGCCGCTCGGCGGGAAAGCCCTCCGCGAGGCCGGCGACCCGTTCGTCGGACGCCAGCACGATGGACCATCCGCGGGCGATGAGGGCCTCAGCCAGGGCTTGGGCGGGGAACAGGTGCCCCCCCGTCCCGCCGGCGGCGACCACCGCGACCTTGCGAGCCACCCCGCGCGCCTAGGCGAAGGCGCCGGCTTTCGCCAGGCCTTCGGTGGGGGTGTAGGCGCCGGGCCGGCGCCGGGTGAGGGCCAGGGCCATCCCCAACGTCAGGCCCATGGCCAGCATGGACGAGCCCCCGTAGGAGATGAACGGCAGGGTCATGCCCTTGGTGGGGATCAGGTTGAGGTTCACCGCCACATTGATGATCGCCTGCTGGCCCACCAGCACGAAGAGGCCCGCGGCCGCCACCTGCTCGAACGGGTCGGAGAGCTTCATGGCGCGATAGAGCCCGCGGATCACCACGAAGGCGAACAGGCTGACCAGCAGCAGGGAGAAGATCAGGCCGTACTCCTCGGCGCCGACCGAATAGATGAAGTCGGTGTGCAGGTCCGGCACGTGGCGCTTCATCACGCCTTCGCCCGGGCCGCGCCCGAAGAAGCCGCCGGCCTGGATGGCCTCGGCGGCCCGGTCCACCTGGTGGGTGTCGGCCTTCTCCGGCGACAGGAAGCGGTCCACGCGGCTGGCCACGTGCGAGAACAGGAAATAGGTGGAGGACAGGCCCGCCACCGCCATGGCCCCCAGCAACATCACCCAGGAGAGCGGCACACCCGCCATCCAGAAGGCCGCTCCGAACGCCACGGTGATCAGCACGGTCTGGCCGACGTCCGGCTGGATCAGCAGCAGGCCAATGGAGATCACATAGAGGAAGAAGGCGATCGAGACACCGGGCACGCCCTGGCCCTTCTGCCCCTCGGCGAACATCCAGGCGACCAGGATGATCAGCGCCGGCTTCATGAACTCGGAGGGCTGGAGGGTGAAGCCCGCGAACTGCACCCACCGGGTCGCGCCCTTGGCGTTGTGGCCGATGAACGGCAGGGCGATCATCACCGCGATCGCCGCCAGCCAGATGAAGAACGCCGCCCGCCTCACCCCCTTGGTGTCCAGCATCGACATGGTGATGAGCACGAAGGCCGCGCCCACCGCGAACACGCACTGGCGGACGGCGAAATGGAACGGATCGCCCAGGCTCATCCGGGCGGCCGCAGCCGGACTGGCGGCGAACGACATCAGGACGCCGATGAAGATCAGCACCGCCACCACGCCCAACATCCAGCGGTCCACCGTCCACCACCAGACACCGAGCGCGGTGCGGTCGGAGCGGGCGAAGGCGTGGGCCTGGGAGGGGCTGACCGTGCTCATGCGCTCACCGGCTCGCCGGCGAGCGTCTGGACAGCGGCGCGAAAGGCTTCCCCGCGTTCCTCGAAGTCGGCGTACTGGTCGAAGGATGCGCAGGCGGGCGAAAGCAGCACGATAGCCTCCTGCCCTGAGTCCGCCGCGTCCGCATAGGCCGCCTGCACGGCCGCCTCAAGCGTGTGGCAGTCCACGGCCGGGGCCTTGCCCTTCAGCGCCTGGGCGAAGGCGGGCGCCGCCTCGCCGATGAGGTAGGCCTTCTCGATGCGCGGGAAGAGGTCGGTAAGACTGTCGATCCCGCCGGTCTTGGCCAGGCCCCCGGCGATCCAGTGGAACTTTGGATAGCTCGACATCGCCTGGCGCGCGGCGTCGGCGTTGGTGGCCTTGCTATCGTTGACGAAGCGGACCTTGCCGAGCATCGCCACCGTCTCCATCCGGTGGGCCAGCCCCGGGAAGGTCATCAGGTGGCGGGCGGCCTCGTCGCCCGAGATGCCCAGGCCCTTGGCCGCGGCGTAGGCCGCGGCGGCGTTCTGGCCGTTGTGCCGGCCCGGCAGCGATTTGGCGCGCTTGAGGTCCGCGGCGGCGTAGGCCCGCTCGCCGGTGGCGTCGTAGAGCACGTTGTCCAGCGCGTAGACTCCGCGACCCATGGCCTTGCAGGCGGAGATCGGCACGATGGTCCGGCGGTTGGCCGCCGTAATCTCGGTGCAGATCCGCTGGCCCCAGGGATCGTCCACGCCGATCACCGCGGTGTCGCCCTTGCCTTGGTTCAGCAGGATGCGGCGCTTGGCGGCGACATAGTTCTCCATCGTGCCGTGCCGCTCCAGGTGATCGGGCGAAATGTTGAGGATCACCGTCACATCGGCGTGCAAGCTGGAGGTCAGGTCGAGCTGATAGGACGAGAGCTCCAGCACGTAGACCGCGCCCCCGTGCATGTCCTCAAGGCCGAGCACCCCGAAACCGATGT
>CANJRI010000079.1 GCA_947476555.1 Caulobacteraceae bacterium | reverse complement strand
CCGGATATCCTTCACCACCCGCTCGCCAGGGGTCGCCTTCGAGGGCAAGGGTTTTGATCTCATCTTCGTTCCTACGTCACTGCGATGAGACCAAAACCCTCCGCTAGCTGGAACCCTGAATCTGTCTCATTGGCGCTGACGGCGGACAGTCTTATGCGCGAGTTGTCGCAACAGGGCGATTAGTTGCAGTCAAGCCACAAATGAGCCCAAATCAGAATCTTCTATTGTTCTGTAAACTCAAGCTTGTTTACTTGCGTCACGTTTCATAACGCCCGCCCTGCCGAAGCGCAGCAGGCCGAATCGTCGCGCTTTCGGCGAAGGTGACAGGGTAGGGTGGCGGGGCTACACCCGAGGGTGGGGGTCACGCGAGGATTCGGTAGTCTTGGGTCGACCGCTCTACGCCTTGGCCGCCGCCGTCTGCGCGCAAGGCCTCGCCAGCGCCGCCCACGCCGAGCCGCGGGCGGTCGTCCAGGGCGAGATGGACCCGGACCTGCGCGCCGCCATCGTCCGCGCCGTAGGCGACACCGACCGTCCGATCGAGAACCGCTTCGAGGCCCGCCGGCGGGCCCGCGCCGCCGCCGAGGACGCCATCGCCGTCCTGCGCTCCGAGGGCCACTACGCCAATATCGTCGAGCCCATCGTCAGCGAGGCCGATCCGCCGACCCCCATCGTCCGCGTCGAGCCAGGCCCGCGTTTCGTCCTCGGCGTCCCCGCCGTCCAGTGGCGGGGGAATCCCCCGGACGCCGCGACGAAGGCCGCCGCCGAAGCCGCCCTGGGCCTCGCCCCGGGCGGGCCGGGCCGCGCGCCCGACGTCATCGCTGGCGAGGGGCGCGTGGTGGCCGAGGCGCAGCAGCGGGGCTACGCCGATGCGGCCGCCGAGCCGCGAGAGGTCATCGTCGACCATGCCGATACGACGGTGCGGCCCACCTACCGCATCGCCGCCGGCCCGCTCGTGCGCCTGGACGGCCTGGATATCACCGCGGCCGGCCGCACCAACCCCGCCTGGCTGCGCGGCCTGGCGCCCTGGAAAGCCGGGGACACCTACGATCCCGACGACGTCGCGGAGCTGGAGCGCCGCCTGCTCGACACCGGGGTCTATGAGTCCGTAACCGTGGCCCTGTCCGGGCCGGACAAGACCAACGCCGAGGGCCAGCGGCCGGTGATCATCAGCCTGGCCGAGCGCCGAGGCCGCACCCTGGAAACCGGGGCCAGCTATTCGACGACCGAGGGCTTCGGGCTCGACGCCCGCTGGACCCGCTACAACATGCTGAACCGCGCCGACACCCTGGCGCTCTTCGGTCGCGCCTCGCGGGTCGACAGCCGCGTGGGGATCGACCTGGCCCTGCCGCACTGGCGTAGAGCCCAGCAGACCCTGCGCACCGGGACCTCCGTCTATCGCGTGCGCACCGACGCCTACGACGAGACCGGCGCCGGCGTGCGCGCCGACCTCACCCGCCGCTACGGGCGCACCTCCTATGTCACCGCCGGTGTCTCGGCCGACGCCAGCCGCACCGAGGAGTTGTCGCCGGAGGACCTGACGCCGCTCGGTCGGGACCTAGTGACCCTGGCCGGGCTTGGCGACGTGCTGCTCGACCGCACCGGCGACCCGCTCGACCCCAGGCGCGGCTGGAAGTTCAGCGCCCGGATCGAGCCGATCCTGATCCTTGGCGACGAGAATCTCCCCTATCTCCGGGCGGTGACCCAGGGCAGCGCCTACCTCCCCCTGGATCGTGGCGCGCGGACGGTCGCCGCCGCTCGCCTGCGGGTCGGCGCCATCCTCAACGGCGCGATCCCGGAGGTGCCGGCCTCCCGGCGGTTCTACGCTGGCGGCGGGGGCTCGGTGCGGGGCTTCCCCTACCAGGGCGTGGGTCCCCGCCTGGCCGACGGTACGCCGCAGGGCGGCCTCACCCTGTTCGAGGCTTCCGCCGAGGTGCGCCGCGACATCATCGGTCGCTGGGGGATCGCGGCCTTCGTCGATGCCGGCACCGTGGGCGAGCACGCCGTCTTCAACACCGACGATCTGGCCGTGGGGGCGGGATTCGGGGTCCGCTACAATGTCGGCTTCGCGCCGATCCGGCTCGACATCGCCGTCCCGGTCTCACGCCGCCGCGGCGAGGCGCCGTACCAGATCTACGTCAGCATCGGGCAGAGCTTTTGACCGAGCCCGTCGAAAAGACCGTCCGCAGACGCACCGCCCTGCCCAGGGCCATCGTGGCGACGTGCCTGGTCATGATCGTACTGCTCGCCGGCCTGTTCGCCGCCACCCGCTACGGCGTCTTGGTCCCGCAGGCCCGGCTGTTGATCGAGGCGCGCACTGACGGCCTCAAGCTCGGCCGCGTCGGGCGGCTGCGCATCGAGGGGCTATCCGGCGACGTCTGGCGTGACTTCCGCATCCGCCGTCTCACCATCCGCGACGAAGAGGGCGTGTGGCTGGAGGCGAATAATGCCCATATTATATGGGGTTATGGAGAACTTCTGAAACGTCGATTCGACGCTCGGCAGGTGGAGGCCGAGAGCCTGCGGCTGATCCGCCGGCCGACCCTGGAGCCCAAGACCGTGGATCGGGGACTGCCGGTCTCCTTCCACATCGACGCCATTCGCGCCCGCCTGATCCTGGAGCCGGCCTTCAGCCACCAGCGCGGCGTCTTCGACCTCACAGGCCGGCTCGACGCCGAACGGCGGGGAGACCGGGTTGTCCGGCTCACGGCGCTCAGCGTCCTGCATCCCGGCGACCGGGGTGATCTCGACCTGGCCCTGGGTCCGACCCGGCCGCTGCGGCTCTCGATCAGCGCCATGGAAGCCCAGGGCGGCGCCCTGGCCGGGTCGATGGGCCTGTCGCCCGACCGGCCTTTCAGCCTTCAGGTCCGTGCGGACGGGACTCCCTCGGAAGGCCGGTTCACCGCCCTGGCCCATTCGGGCGAGGCGGTTCCCATCTGGGCGCGGGGCGCCTGGAACCCGCAGGGCGGCGACGCCGGAGGAACCATCGCTCTGGCGGCCTCTCGCCTGACCGCGCCCTACGCCCGGCGTCTCGGCGCACGGGTGGTATTCGGCGTCGCCGGGCGGCGCGCGCCCGGTGGCTTCCAGGCCCTTGAGGCCCGGGTCCGGTCCGACAACCTCGCCGTCCGCGTCTCGGGGCAGGGGAATCTCGTCGAGCGGCGGCTCGGGCCGCGCGGCCTGGCCCTCGACGCCCGCGCGGCCCAGCTCTCCCGCCTGGTCGGCGGCCCTCAGGCCGGCGCGGCCCGGATCGAGGGCGTTCTCACCGGGACCCCGGACGACTGGCGGTTTTCCGGGACCAGCGCGGTTTCCGACCTGAAGCTGGGCGGCTACGGCCTCACCCGCATCTCCGGTCCCCTGACGGCCGAACGGGCCCGCGGGACCCTCACGCTCACCGGCAAGCTGGCCGGCGCCGGGGGGCGTGGCGACGGCTATCTCGCCGCCATCCTCGGCGGCGCCCCCACCGCCGCCTTCGAGGGCGCGCGGACGGCCGACGGCCGGCTCGCCCTGCGACGGCTCACCGCCAACGGCCGGGGCCTCAAGGTCGAGGCCAGCGGCGGCCGCAGCCTGCTGGGCGCTTTGACCTTCAAGGGCCGGGCCGACATCGCCAACCTGGAGGCCGTGGGCGCGGGGGCGGCCGGCGGGGCGAACCTCACCTGGTCGGCCTCCCAGGCCCGCGCCGGCCGGCCGTGGTCTTTCACCGTCGACGGACGGGGTGAGCGCCTCGCCACCGGCATGGCCGAGCTCGATCGCCTGCTGGGCGCCAGCCCGCGCCTCCGCGCCCAGGCGAACTGGGGGAGGGGCCGGGTTCAGGTGGCCGAGGCCAGCCTCGAGGGCGCCGCCCTGCGCGCCTCCGGCGGGGGCGTGCTCTCCGCCAATGGCGGCCTCGCCTTCAAGGCCGACTGGAGCGCTTCAGGCCCCTTCCGAGCGGGGCCGGTGGAGATCTCCGGCAAGGCGCGCGGCGACGGCGCCTTGACGGGCACGCTCGCGACGCCTCGTCTCGATCTGGTCGCCGAGGCCGAGGCCATCGACGTGCCCCGCCTGCCGCTGAAGAACGCCCGCATCACCGTGAGCTTCCTGCGCCGCCCTGATGGCTCCAGCGGCCTGGTGGCCGCCAACGCCGACAGCGCCTACGGCCCGGCGCGGGGCCGGGCGGCCTTCCGCTTCCCGGAGGGCGGCATGGACCTCACCGACCTCTCGGTCGACGCGGGCGGGTTGAAGGCCTCCGGCGCGGTCGCCCTGCGCCGCCGCACCCCATCCTCGGCGGACCTGACCGTGGACCTCACCCCCGGCGCCTTTCTGGCCGCCGGCCACATCTGGGGAACCGCCCAGGTCGCCGACCGTCGTGAGGGGCCCTACGCCACGCTGAACCTGCGCGGCGAGGACTTCCGCCTCCCCGGAACCACGCTACCGGTGCGGGCGGCCGTGGTGGCGGCCCGCGGCCCGGTGGACCGCCTGACCTACGAGGCCACCGCCGAGGGCGCCTCGCTGCGCGGTCCCTGGCGGGCCAACCTATCCGGGGACCTGGCGCAGGAGGGCGTGGACCGGGTGCTCACCGCCCTCGGGACCGGGACGGTCGGCAAGTACGAGCTGCGCAGCGTCGAGCCTACGGTCCTGCGTTTCGGTCCCCAGGGCCGCAGCGCCCGGGGCCGCTTCCGCACCGGCGGCGGCGGCGAGCTGGCCTTCGACGGGACCCTCAGGGACGGCGCCGCCGATATCGACGTCACGGTGGCCGCCCTCGGCCTGGAGCTGATCGATCCCGACCTGCTCGGCAGCGTCGCCGGGACCATCCATCTGCAGGGTCGCGGGACCGCACTCCAGGGAACCGCTCAAGCCCGGCTCGCCGACGCCCGCGGCCGCGGCGCCCCGCGCGAGCAGGGCCTCGACGGGACCGTCCAGGCCCGGCTCACCGACGGCGCCCTGACCCTGCGCGGCCAGGTCGGCAACGCCCAGGGTCTAAAAGCCGACGCCGACCTCACCCTCCCGGCCGTGACCTCCGCCGCCCCGTTCCGCATCGCCATCGTCCGCCAGCGGCCGATGCGCGGCCGTTTCTTCGCGGAGGGCGAGGTCCAGCCGCTCTGGGACCTGCTGTTCGGCGGCGAGCGCACCCTGGCCGGCCACGTCCGCACAGAGGGCCTTCTCAGCGGCACGTTCGCCGATCCCAACGCCGAGGGGAACATCGTCGTCGATCGCGGCCGGTTCGACGACGGGGGCACCGGCCTTTCCCTGCGCGACGTGGCCCTGCGCGCCGACTTCGCCCGCAACGCCATCGACGTCACCCAGGCCGCGGGCTCGGACGGCCACGGCGGGGCGGTCAGTGGCTCGGGGCGGATCAGCCTGCTGCGCGAGGGGGCCTCCAGCTTCCGCCTCGACCTGCGCGGCTTCCGGCTGATCGACAACGACCTGGCCACCGGCTCGGCCAGTGGTCCGGTGACCATCGCCCGGGCCGCCGACGGCAAGGTCCGCCTCTCCGGCGAGTTGTCCGTCGACCGCGCCGATGTCGCCGCCAAACCGCCGGTCCCCTCCGGCGTCGCGCCCATGGACGTGATCGAGGTCAACCGTCCGGGCAGCCTGCCCGACGCCCTCCCGGCCAGCCGCCGCCGGGGCGACGGCTGGCTGCTCGACGTCAAGCTCGCCGCCCCCCGGCGGGTGTTCCTGCGCGGCCGGGGGCTGGACGTGGAGCTCTCCGTCGACGCCCACGTAGGCGGCACCTCAAGCCGGCCAGAGCTGTCTGGCGCCGCCCGGGTGGTGCGCGGCGACTACGACTTCGCCGGCAAGCGGTTCGAGTTCGACACCGCCAGCGTGGTCTACCTGGCCCGCGAATCCCGCAACGTCCGCCTGCAGCTCGACGCCGTGCGCGACGATCCCAGCCTGCGGGTGGTGGTCCAGATCCGCGGTACGGCGGAGCGCCCGGAAGTGACTCTGGTCTCGGTCCCCAGCCTGCCCAACGACGAGGTGCTGAGCCAGGTGCTGTTCGGCCGGTCCGCCGCCCAGCTCACGCCGGTGGAGGCCGCCCAGCTCGCCTCGGCCCTGTCGTCCATGGCCGGCGGCGGCGGCCTCGACGTGATCGGCAACCTGCGCGCCTTCGCCCGTCTCGACCGCCTGGCCTTCGCCGGCGGCGACGAGAGCGGCGTCTCCGTCTCTGGCGGCAAATACATCACCGACGACGTCTATCTGGAGGTCACCGGGGGCGGCCGGGAAGGGCCCTCGGCCCAGGTCGAATGGCGGGTCCGCCGCACCCTGTCCATCATCTCCCGCTTCGCCGGCCAGGGCGGCAACCGCCTCGCGGTGCGGTGGCGGCGGGAGTACTGACCCCTCAACCTCCTCCGTTCACGGGGGAGGTTGGTTTCGCGCATATTCCTGCGTGCCCCGCGTGATCACCGCGTCGCTGTCCAGCACCGCCTCGATCGGGACGTCCGGCAGGGTCTCCAGGCGCGAATAGATCGGGGCGAAGTCCCGCCGGCTGGCGTCCAGCAGCGCCTGCAGGGAGGGGATCACGAAATAGGTCTGCTGGAAGTCGTCGATCCGGTAGGGGGTGCGCATCACCCGTTCCAGATCGAAACCCAGCCGGTTGGGGGAGGGATCGTCCAGGGCGAAGATGCTCTCGGCCTTCGAGGAGACGATCCCCGCGCCGTAGATCCGTAAGCCCGCCGGGGTCTCCATCAGTCCGAACTCCACCGTGTACCAGTAGAGCCGCGCCAGGTTGTGCAGGCGGTCCATGCGCCCCGCCCGCTGCCCGCCCTTGCCGTAGGCCTGCATGTAGTCGGCGAAGGTGGGGTCGGTGAGCATCGGCACGTGGCCGAACACGTCGTGGAAGATGTCCGGCGCCTCGGTGTAGTCCAGCTCGTCCGCCGCCCGGATGAACTGCCCGGCCGGAAAGCGCCGCGCCGCCAGGTGGTCGAAGAACACGTCGTCGGGGACCAGGCCCGGGACCGCCACCACCGTCCAGCCGGTCAGCCGATCCAGCTCGGCGTTGATCCGGCGGAAGTCGGGAATGCCCGCCCGGTGCAGGTCCAGGGCCTCCAGTCCTTTGAGGAACGGATCGGCTGCCCGGCCTTCCAACAACCGCACCTGACGCTCGTAGAGCGTGGTCCAGACGCGGTGCTCGGCGGGGGTGTAGGCGTCCCAGCCCTGGTCGATGGTCCAGTCCGGTCGCGCGCCCGGGGGCGGGGCCTTGGAGAAGCCGTCGGCGGTCATGGGCCCCAGAATGGGCCGATTTGCGGGGAAGTTCCGTTCGAAATGCGCCGCTCAGGCCCAATCGGGCGGCAAATTAGTGCCCGATCCCACCCCGAAGCCGGTAGTGACCTTCGCGGAAAGAGTCGAAAAGCAGCGTGGCCTGGGGGTGTCCCACGGGCTGGCCGCTATCGTCCGCGAGCAGGTTTTGCTCGGAGACATAGGCCACATAGGAGCTGTCGTCGTTCTCGGCCAGCAGGTGGTAGAACGGCTGCTCTTTGTGCGGGCGGATGTCCTTAGGGATCGAAAGCCAGTATTCCTCAGTATTCGAGAACACCGGGTCCACGTCGAAGATCACCCCCCGGAAGGGGTAGATCCGGTGACGGACCACGTCGCCGATCGCGAACTTGGCAAGACGCATACACATGACAGCGAATCTAAGACGCTTCCCCTGACTGGAACGTGAACGTAGCGTCAACTTGACGCCGTTCAAGGCGCGGCTTCCCCGGACAACCCCCGCTTGCTAGGTTCGCCTCGAAATGAGGCGCGCGCGTTCGCGAGCCTGCGAGGGACGGATGACGGTCCATGACTGAGGCGCCGAGCGCGCCCGCCGCGGAACAGCGCGGCTCGGGAGGGCGTGGGGGTAGTCCCCCCTGCTATGCCGCCCTGGATCTGGGCACCAACAACTGCCGCCTGCTGATCGCCACGCCGGCGGCTGGGGGCTTCCGCGTAGTGGAGGCCTATTCCCGGATTGTTCGATTGGGGGAAGGGCTCAGCCGGTCCGGCGAACTCTCGGCGGAGGCCATGGAACGGGCGCTCGCCGCCCTGAAGGTCAGCGCCGAGAAGGTCCGCCGGCGCAGGGTCGCCCGCTTCCGCGCCATCGCCACCCAGGCTTGCCGGATCGCCGCCAATGGCGAGGCCTTCGTGGAGCGGGTCGCCGCCGAGACCGGCGTGCGGCTGCAGATCATCAGCCCCCAGGAGGAGGCCCGCCTCTCGGTGGCCGGGTGCCTGAACCTCCTGGACCGGACCTATGACGCCGCCCTGGTGGTGGATGTCGGCGGCGGATCAACGGAGCTTTCCTGGGTCCAGCTGAAGGGCGCCCCCCCGGCGGGCATGCCGCCCCTGCGCGCCTGGCTCTCGATCCCCATCGGCGTGGTCACCCTGGCCGAGCGCTTCCCTGAGGGCGAAACCGCCACCGACGGCTGGTACCGGTCCATGGTCGAGGCGGTGAAGGCGGAAATCGGCGCCTTCAGCCGCGCCGACGACCTGCGCGCGGTGTTCGAGGCCGACCGGGCCCACCTGGTGGGGACGTCCGGGGCGATCACCAGCCTGGCCGGCATCCACCTCGATCTCCCCCGCTACGACCGCAACCGCGTGGACGGCATCTGGATGAGCCGCGACGAATGCGACGCGGCCGCGGGCAAGCTGCTCTCCCTCACCGCCCAGGAGCGGGCCGGGCAGGCCTGCATCGGCCCCGACCGCGCCGATCTGGTCCTGGCGGGCGCCGCCATCCTCCAGGCGGTCCAAGAACTCTGGCCGTGCAAGCGTGTGCGGGTTGCCGACCGCGGTCTGCGGGAGGGCATCCTGCTGTCGCTGATGGCCGAGCGGAACGGCGTCGGGCGCCGGCGGAGGCGCCGCCGATGAGCGACGAGCCGCCCCCCCGCAAACGTATGGTCAAGCCGCCGACCGGCGGCCTGGAGGCCGGCCGGCCCAAGCCCGCGCGGCTGAAGACCGCCTACAAGCGCACCTTGTCCCAGCAGGCCTGGCTGGAACGCCAGATCAACGATCCCTTCGCGGCCAAGGCGCGCGCCCACGGCTACCGTAGCCGCGCGGCCTACAAGCTCACCGAACTGGACGACCGCTTCCACCTGCTGAGGCCGGGCGCCCGGGTGCTCGACCTTGGCCTTGCGCCCGGCGGCTGGACGCAGGTGGCCATCGAGCGCGGCGTCACCCAGATCGTCGGCGTCGACCTGGTGCCGGTCGAACCCCTGCCGCCGGCCCACATCCTGCAGATGGACTTCACCGACCCGGACTGCGGGCCGCGCCTGATCGAATTGCTGGGCGGCGCGCCGGATGTCGTGCTCTCGGACATGGCGCCCAACACCGTCGGCCACCGCGAGACCGACCACCTGCGGATCATGGGTCTGATCGAGGCCGCCGCCGATTTCGCGGAGGATGTCCTGAAGCCTGGCGGTGTGTTCGTGGCCAAGGCCTTCCAGGGCGCCGGCTCCACCGAGATGATCGCCCGCCTGAGGCGCACCTTCGCGGAGGTCCGCAATCTGAAGCCGAAGGCCAGCCGCGCCGAGAGCTCCGAGGTCTATCTGGTCGCCACCGGCTTCAAGGGTAAACGGCCCTGAAGGGAACCAACCGGTCGCTCAAGGGCTATCTCCTACGTCGGCTGCTCGACGTTCAAACCGCCCGGAGCCCCATGACCTTCCGCCTCACCGATCTCGAACGAGCCTTTGAACTGGCCGATTCCGGCGAGTGCGCCGGCGTCTCCGATGTGAAGGCCCGTCTGAAGGCTGAACGCCGGTCCTCGACCTGCCTCGTTGGACCCAGCCTCTGCCGCCAGCTCCGCGAGCGCTGCCAGGCCGCCCAGCCCAAGCTCGCGGCTTAGGTTATTTGAACCGGCGCCCTTTGCCGAAATGCGCTAGAGGGTGGCCGTCCGCGGCTTCGCGGTCGCCCCAGTAGCGAGTCGCCCGATGAATCCGCCGTCGAAGCCGCCCGCGACCTACGCAAAGCCGACGCCCAGGGTTTCCCGCGGCCGGCCCGCCAAGGTGCTCAGCGCCGCCGAGCGCGCCGCCTTCCTGGCCTCCCGCCCGGATCTCGCCTCGAAGGGCTGACCATGGACGATGGCGGCGAAGTCCCCGGCGAAACGCCCATCCAGAGGGCCTTGCGCTTAAAGAACGCCGCGATGGCGGCCCAGCCCACACCACCGAGGGGTGGAAAATTCCAGCGAGAACAAGCGGCTGCGGCCCATTCCTCGTCAAAATCCAAGCCCTGGATGAAGCGCTAGCGTGAAGAAGGCCGCGCTCTTCGGCCTGTACGACCGGCCCTATCTCCTGATGATCCTGACCACCCTGGCCTGGGCGGGCAACGCGGTCGCCAGCCGGCTGGCGGTCGGCGAGATCTCGCCGATGATGCTTACCGCCGGCCGTTGGGCCCTGGTGCTCGGGCTGGTCGCCGTGGTGGCGCGCCGGGCGGTGCTGCGCAACCTCGATGTTCTGCGCGCCCAGTGGCGGGCCGCCGCCCTGATGGGCGCGACCGGGTTCACCGCCTTCAACGCCCTGTTCTACCTGGCCGGCCACCACACCAGCGCGGTGAACATCTCCATCCTGCAAGGGTCCATGCCGGTCCTGGTCATGGTTGGCGCTCTGGTCCTGCATCGCACGGGCATCCGGCCTTTGCAGGGCCTGGGCCTCGTCGTCACCCTGGCCGGCGTGGCTCTGGTGGCCAGCCACGGCGACCTCTCGACCCTGGCCAGCCTGCGGCTCAACCTGGGCGACCTTTTCATGCTCGTGGCCTGCGTCCTCTACGCCGGCTACACCCTGGCGCTTCGCGGCCGGCCCGGCGCTTCGACCCTGGCCTTCTTCGCGGGGCTGGCGCTCGCCGCTTTCGTCACCGCCGTGCCGCTGGTCCTGGCGGAGGCCGCGATGGGCGGCTTCCAGTCGCCGACTCCGAAAGGCTGGGCGATCCTGGCCTACGTCGCT
>CANJRI010000078.1 GCA_947476555.1 Caulobacteraceae bacterium | reverse complement strand
GTTGAAGATGTCGGCCATCATCTCGTGGCTGTCGCGCTTGGAGGTGCGCGCCAGGTTCGACATGAATTCGGTCCGGAGGGTCTGCTCGATCTTGTCGAGGATCTCACGCTGCACCGGCTCCATCCGCAGCATGCGCATGACGCACTCCAGGGCGAAGTCCTCGGGCAGGGCGGCCAGCACCCGGGCAGCGTGCTCGGACTTGATCTTGGAGAGCACCACCGCGACGGTCTGCGGGTATTCGTTCTTCAGGTAGTTGGCGAGCACGGCCTCGTTCACGTTGCCGAGCTTGTCCCACATGGTCCGGCCGGCCGGACCCCGGATCTCCTCCATCAGGGTCTCGACCTTCTCGCCGGGAAGGATCGAGGCCAGCAGGCGCTGGGTCTGCTCGAAGGAGCCCATGATCGCGCCGGTGGAGCTCATGCCGGTGACGAACTCGACCAGCAGGTCCTCAACCACGCCGGCGGTCACGCTGCCCAGTCCCGCCATGGCCTGGGAGATCTCCTTGATCTCCTCTTCGTCCAGGGCCTTCCAGACGTCGGCGTGCTCCTCGCCGAGCGCCAGCAGGACGACCGCGGCCTTCTCGGGTCCGGTGAGCTTTCCGGTGTCGCTGATGGATTTGGATTTGCTGCGCACTACGCGGTCTCGTGCAGCCAGCTACGCAGGATGGAGACAGACTCGTCCGGGTGGTTGTCGACGAACTCGGAGACCCGCTTGACGGAGCTGGCCTTCACCTGACCCTCGATGCGGGCGATGTCGATCTTCTGCTCCAGCTCCGAATTGACCATCGGCCCGGGCAGGGCGAGCTGGCCGGAGCCGTCGGCGGCGATCTGCATCGGCTGGCCGTCGGCGTTGGTCACCATGCGCGTCGCCTGGGCGCCGCCGCCGCCGACCATCATCGGCATCGGCATTCCGGCGCCGGCGCCCGAGCCGCCGCCGGCGCTCTTCAAGAGCGGGCGGGCCACGAAGAACATCATCAGGATGCCGACCAGGGCCAGGACTGCGACCTCGGCGCCGCGCATGATGTCGTTCTTGTCGAAGCCCATCATCGGGTTGGTCGCCTCAGTCCCGCCGGACTCGACGGGGGCTGGGAAGCGGACGTTGATCACGCTGAGCTGGTCGCCGCGCTCGGCGTTGAAGCCGACAGCGGTGCGGACCAACTGCTCGATACGTTGCATCTCCTCGGCGGGGCGGGCGGCATAGGCGCCGGGCTTGCCGTCCGCGCCGGCGGCGGCGGTGACGCCGTCGACCGCCACGGCCACCGACAGGCGCTTCACTTGGCCGGGCTCCTGGACCTCGGTGCGGGTGGTGCGGGAGATCTCGTAGTTGGTGGTGGATTCGGCCCGGCCGCTCTGGGAGGCGTTCGCCCCGTCGCCCTGCACGCCGCCGCCAGGGATGTTGGCGGCCACCGAAACCTCGTCGCCGCCGCCCGGCTGGTTCTCGCGGGCGTTCTCGTCGGTGGTGGTCTCCGAGCGGATGACCTGGCCGTCGGGATCGTAGGTCTCCTGCTGGACGGTGACGCGGTTCAGCTCCAGGTCGGCGGTGACGTTGACCCGCGACTTGCCGGGACCGACCACGCCCTCGACCAGGCTCTTCACCTGCTTGGCGATGCGGGCTTCGACCTCGCTCTTGCGACCTTCCGCCTCGGCGGCGATCCCGGTCTCGCCGCCGGACAGGGTCTTGGCGTGCTGGTCGACCACGGTGACGCGGTCGGGGCGCAGGTTGGGCACCGCGCCGGCCACCAGGTTCTGCATGGCCCGCACCTGCTCGCCGGTGGGCTCGCGGCCGCCGACGCCGATGGTGACCGCGGCGGTGGGCTGCTCGGCCTCCTCTTCGAACAGCTGGCGGCGGGGCAGGACCAGGTGGACCCGAGCGGCGGTGATCCCGTCCAGGCTGAGGATGGTGCGCGCCAGCTCGCCCTCGAGGGCGCGCTGGCGGTTGAGCTGCTGGACGAAGTCGGTCTGCCCCAGGGCGTTGGTCTCGTCGAAGATCTCGTAGCCGACCGAGCCGGCGGTCGGCATGCCCTTGGCCGAGAGCATCAGCCGGGCGGCGGCCACCTGGTCGCGCGGCACCAGGATGGTGGAGCCGTCGCCCTTGACCTCATAGGGGGTGCCGGCCTGGTCGAGGGCCTGGGTGATGGACCCGGCCTCCTTCAGGTCGAGGTTGGCGTAGAGCAGGGCCTTGGGCTCGCCCAGGTTCATGGTGATGGCGACGAACACAGCCGCCAGGCCCGCCCCGATGCCGAGGATCGCCGCGAGCCGCCCGATGCCGAAACGCTGAATGGCGGCGAACAGTGGATTCAACGCAGGCCCTTCCAACACCTTGGGGGGCATACGAAACTTGCCTACCCCGCACCTAAGCTAGGCAGGATTTACCCAGTGGTTGGTTAAGGCGGGGTTTAGAGCCGGGCGGTCGGGCGCTACGCCTTCCAGGGGGACAGGGCGCCCCACATGCCGAGCACCACGGCGAAGGTCGCGTAGAGCAGGACGGTGGCGGTGAAGGCGCTCTTGCGCAGTCCCGACCAGGAATCCACCCGCCGCCCGCCGCGCCACACGGCGGGCAGGGCCATTAGGGTGGGGATGGTGAGCACCGCCGCGACCAAGGCGCAGGCGGAGGCCGAAACTAGCCTCGGGTCAGGCCAGCCGAACACCGCCTCGCCCGGGTCGGCCGCCCTGGCGAGCCAGAGGCCGAACAGCGCGGTGGCGGCGATCCACAGACCCGCCTGGATATTCTGCACCAGGCCGGCGTGGCTCTGCATGGCGTTCTCGCGGAAGTCCCGGCGGTCGCGGAAGGCCAGACCCACCAGGGTCGCGACGGCCGCCGCGAGGGTCATGGCGGCCAGGGCGGTCAGGAGCGGGGCCCGCATCCAGGTCGCCGCCCGTTCCCAGCGTTCGGTGTTGGCCGAGCTGCGCAGGCTGACCGCCCGTCCGCCCGCCATCCGGAACACCAGCCGCTCTTCGCCGCGCGTGGCGACGAACAGGCCCTGCTCCACCGGGCCCACCGGCACCCAGGTCCTGGTCTGGCCGCCAGCGGTGGTGACCAGCCGGCCGCCCCAGGTGACGGCGACGTCCATCCCGCCGTTGAGCAGGCCGACGAAGCCCTCCAGGCCGCTGTAGGCCCTGCGGGTGGTCATGAAGGCCCCCTCGAAGGCCCCCGCCTGCCTGGCCAGCGCTGGCGAGCCCGGACGCGGGTAGGTCTCCTGGGGACCGTGGAACTGGCGGACAAGGGCGGCGGGCAGGTCCCGGACCAGGCCTTCGCCGCCGTCGCTGTTGGTGGTGACGAACAGTCCCAGCCCCAGCTCAGGGACCAGCACCATGGAGGAATTGAAGGCGATGGTCTGACCCAGGTGGCCATAGCCCCGTCGACCGCCGGGCAGGTCGAAGATCTGGAAGCCGTGGGCCCAACCATTGAAGCCCTCCGGCGTCCGTTGGAGGGGGGTCCGGAAGGCGCGGGCCGTGGCCGGCCCGTAGATCGTGGTCTCGCCGGAGGCTCCACCGGCCAGCAACAGGTTCATGTAGCGGGCCATGTCGCCGGCGGTCGACGACGCCGAGCCAGCGGGGGCGATGTGGCCGAGATATTCGTACTCGCGGGGGACGAAGCCGAGGTCGGTCCAGCGGAAGCCCCGGGAAAGGTCGCCGCGGAGGGCGGCCGGCATCGATCCGGGCAGGCCGCGCCGCTCGGGGCGGGGCTCGCGGAAGGTGGTGCGCCGCATGGCCAGCGGCAGCAGCACCTGCTCCTCCACCAGGCGTTCGAAGCCCCGGCCCGAGGCGCGGGCGGCTGCTTCCCCGGCCAGGGCCGCGCCGTAGTTGGAATAGGTGGAGAACAGCCCGGGTTCACGGACCCGCGCGGGACGCTCCTGGCGGAGGTAGAGGTCCAGGGGGCGGATACGGCCGGGGTCACGCTCGAACAGGTGGCCGAGGGCGGAATCCTCGAAGCCGACGGAATGGTCCAGCAGGTGGCGCACCAGCACCGGCCGGGACTGGCCGTCGTCTAGCAGCCGTGAGCGCTGGGGTAGGTAGCGGTTGATGGGCTGGTTCAGGTCGATGCGGCCGGCCTCGACCTGTTTCATCAGCACGATCCAGGTGAAGGTCTTGGAGATCGAGCCGAGCCGGAAAAGCGTGCGGTCCGCATCGACGCGCCGGGCGGGACGCAGGCTGGCCAGGCCATAGCCTTTCTTGATCAGCACCTGGCCGTCCTGGACGACGGAGATGGCGGCCCCGGCGACGTGCTGGCGCGCCATGGCGTCGGACATCCAGCCATCCAGCCAGGCCTCCAGCGCCGGCTGGGTCAGGGTCGCATGTGGCGGCGTGGCGGGCGCCTGCGGGGTTGTCGCCGCGGCGCGAGGCGGGGCCGGACGGGGCGCCGCAGGGCCGGCCTGTGGCCGGACTTGGGTGTAGGGCAAGGGGGCGGACGGAAGCGGTTGGGCGGCGGCCGGGAGCGTTCCGACGAGCAGGCTCGCCGCGGCGAGGGCCACCTTTAGCAGCGACCGCATGAAACCCACCTCAACTCGCACCATCGCGCGTTTTAGGCGCAAGATCCTGAGTCCTCAAAGGACTGCCTAAGGCGTCTCGCCAAAGGCATAGAGCGGCAGCATCGGGCGAAGCTGGGCTCCGACGTAGATCTGCGGCTCGGACGGCGGGCTCATGCCCTCCGCGACCTCGCGGACGCGGACGCATTCGCGCACGGCGGGCGCCAGGACGGCGAAATCGGTGGCCTTGGCCATGGACGACAGGAAGCAGTCGTCGAAATAGGGATAGGTGTCGCCCTCACCGCAGCCGAACGAGGTGCGGTCGGGGCGGGCGGCCGTGAGGATCATCCGGTTCGGCTGGGCCAGCTGCGGCACGAAGATCCCGGAGAAGCAGGCCGAGATCACCACCACCGTCGGGCGCGCGCCGCAGGCCTGGTCCAGCATCCCGGCCAAGGCGCCCGGCGGCAGCAACTTGTCGTCGATGACCGCGCCCTGCCGCGCGCCGTGGGTGGTGAGATAGAAGAGGCACCCGCTCGTGGCCTTGGCGGACAGGGATCCGATGGTGTCATAGATGCCCTGCAGCTCCGACTTGGCGGGGGCGGTGTCGGCATATCGCTCGGGCCGGACGGAGAACTGCTTGAGGTTCTCGGCCCGGAAGCCGGCCTTACGTAGGGCCGCAGCCACGTCGCGGCGAGCGTTGTCGAAAGCTTCCGTGGGGCCGCCGCGGGCGCCGTGCCAGTCGCCCGCCACCACGACGGCGGACCAGTCGGCGAAGGGGGAGGCCGCGAGTGCGGGGCCTGAGACCGCCGTCCAGATCGCGGCGATCAGCGCGAGGAGGCGGGGGGTCCGGATCATTTCTTCCGGAACTGGTCCAGGGAGACGATCTTGGCCTCTTCCTTCTCGCCGGGGTCGTCGGCGGCGGCCTCGGCCGGCGCCGGGGCCGGCGCGGACCGCACCTCACCGGGCGCTGCCGCGGGCGGCTCGAACTGCAGGAGGAATTGCACCGAAGGATCGTAGAAGCGGGTCACCGCCCCGTAAGGCACCGAAAGCCTTTTCGGTTGCCCGCCGAACTGCAGGGTCGCCGAGAAGAAGGTCTCGCCGGGGGCGAGGTCCCAATACTGGTGCTGCAGGACGATGGTCATCTCGTCCGGGTACTTCGACAACAGGTCCGGCGGACCGGAGACCCCGGCCGCGTCGGTCTTGAAGGTGATGTAGAAGTGATGCGCCCCGGGGAGGCCTTCTGGCGCAGCGGCGCGCTTCAGGGCGGCCTTGACCACGCCGCGCAAGGCGTCCTGAGCCATGGCCTCGTAGTTCATCAAGTCCTGGGCCGGGGGATCCTGGGCCATATGCGCTCCACTGACGGGGACGAAAGGTAACGCCTGGGCCGGGCGACGCAAGGCGGGACGCGCGTCGCGTGGTCGCGGAGCGACGGTTTTGATCAAAAAGGGGAAGTGGGAGGCTTCTGTTGGCAGGCGCCTCCCGGATCCTTGCTCGAAGAAGGAGGGCGCCGCTGAAAGGGGAAAGTGGAGGGCTTCTGTTGGCAGGCGCCCTCCGGGCCCCGCCTGAGGATCTGAACCCCCAGGACTTAGGTCGGAATTCTACCGAACCGCATTACGCGGCCAGGCGGATTTCCTCAGCGAAGTTATCGTTCGCATTTAGTTTTAAAACCCGAAACGGTGGGTCAGGCCGAGAGAAAGCAAACACCTTTAGACGTCTGTCGATGCTGATCGGCCCCGCACTTTCCCGGCGATACCCGGGGGAAGATTGGTGGAGCCGCCGGGAATCGCACCCGGGTCCAGTCCGCTTATTACGCGCGCGTTTATCTCCATAGTCGGGCGAACCCGACGCCCCCAATATAGGGCCTATGGATTAGGAATTGAAGAACCCATGGGGGTGTCCGGTTCGGCCTGCGGCAATGGCTCCAGGCCGGGCGGCTGGGGTCGGGCGTCGGGGTCGGGCTTCAAGGCCCCGCCGGCCGCGATCAGGCCCTGGTAGGCCCTGCGGGCGGCGGAGAAGTCGGCGCTACCCCGGAACACCACGTCGAAGCGCGGCTCGTGACCCAGGGCCGCCCCGATCACCGCCTCCAGGGCGTCGGCGGCCTCGCCGACCTCGGCCAGGTCGCAGGCCCTGCGGATGGTCCGCGATCCGCCCGCGACCAGGAGGGTGAGGTCGTAGGACGATCCCTCGACGCAGACGCCGGCGGCTGAGCCCGGCTCCAGCGCGATGGCGTCGCGCGGCGAATTCCACATGGGCTGGCCCCGCAGAGCGCGGAAGCGGTCGGCGGAGCCGGCGGGCAGCTTGGCGTCTAAGCCGACGCGGCGGCCGATCCCGGCCTCGCAGCAGGCCAGGCCGGCGCGCGCCTGGACAAAGACCTCGTCGCCCTTGACCACCACGCGGGTAACGGTCTGGCGCACGCTGGCGGTGGGTCGGCTCCAGACCTCGAGGATCATCTCGTCCCCCCGCAGCAGCTGCCACTGGAGCGGCATCAGCCCCCACAGCCGGTAAGTGGAGGCTTCCACCCCGGAATCGACAGCAGGCAGTCGCTCACCCCGGCGGATGCGCCGGCCACCCAGGGGATCGGCGGCCTCTTCGGCGGCGAGGCGCTTTTCGTCCCACCAGCTTTGCGGATCGGGGGCCGGATAGGGCCAGATCTCCGCCTCGGCTGGGGGCGTGCCCGGCGGTGGGCCGACCGGGGCCGGCTTGCGGTTCAACAGGCCGAAGAGTTGCGCCTGCGCCGGGGCGGCGAGGGTAAGGATCGCGAGGCCAAGGAGGGCGGGGCGCAGGTTCACCCCAGGAATAGAGCCCGCCGTGGCGAGGGGTTCCCTAGAGCCTGCCCGGTTCAGGTGGAACCTGAACCGGGCAGGCTCGTCATCTAAGGCTTGGAGCGCATTCCGGGCGCAAAAGTGGAGCCACTTTTGCTGAACGCGCTCTAGAACACCTCGAAGCCGCGCTGGATGGAGAGCACGCCGGTGCGGGAAACCTCGACGAGGCCGAGCGGGCGCATCAGATCGACGAAGCTGTCGATCTTGGAGGGCGCGCCGGTGAGCTCGAAGACGAAGCTCTCATGGGTGGTGTCGATCACCTTGGCGCGGAAGATGTCGGAGACCCGCAGCGCCTCGACGCGCTCGACGCCGGAGCCGCGCACCTTGATCAGCGCCAGTTCGCGCTCCAGGCCGCGCGGGTCGCGGGTGACGTCCTGGACGTGGCGGGTGGAGACCATCTTCTGAAGCTGGGCCTCGATCTGCGCCAGCACCTGGGGCGTGCCCCGGGTGACGATGGTGATGCGGCTGGTGTGGGCGTTACGGTCGGTCTCGGCGACGGTCAGGCTCTCGATGTTGTAGCCGCGGGCCGCGAACAGGCCGACGACCCGGTGCAGGACGCCCGGCTCGTTGTCCACCAGCACGGCGAAGGTCGCCAGGCTCTCGGGCTGGTCCTGGTGGGCCATGTCGTAGACGGAGGCGGGCTGGGCGGTCTTGTCGGTCATGGGAGCCTCCATAACGCGGCTCGGGGCGGCTGCGAAGCTTGCGTTGCGGGCCGGCCGCTCCAACATGGGGCCGATGTCATCCTTCCGCCCTCCCCAGAGCCTGTCCCGCGTCGGCGTCGAGGCGGACGCCGCGCTGCGTCAGGAGATCGTCGAAGAGCAGGCGACCACCCTGGCCCGCATGGGCCGCAAGGCGGAATTGGCCCTGGCGGCGCTCAAGGCCCACGAGGGCGAGGGCCGCGAAGCCTGTGTGAAGGCCGCCGCCGACGCGGTCTGGTGCTTCCTGATCCAGCGCGAGGTCCTGGGCCTGCGCGACCGGGCGCAGATCGTCCGAGACTACGCCGTCCCCGCCGAGGTGCTGAAGCGAATTGGGACCTAGCTCCCCGCCCTGGTCCCCACCAGGGCGAACATGGCGCCCTGCGGGTCCTGGCCCTGGATGATCCAGTCCCCGCCGGGGACCTCCATGGGGCCCATGAAGATCTGGCCGCCGGCCGCCTTCACCTGCTCGGCCGACCGGTCGATATCGCCGACCTGGAAATAGTAGCTCCAGCAGGCGACCGGGACCTGCTCGGGCTTCTTCATCATGCCGCCGACCACGCCCTCGTTGTTGGCGAACAGCTGGTAGGTCCCCATCGGGCCCATGTCCAAGGCGTCGTCCTTGGTCCAGCCAAACAGGGATTCGTAGAAGCCGAAAGAACTCCCCGGGTCGCCGGCGTAGAGCTCGCGCCAGCTGGCGTGGCCCATCGCGCCGCGCTGGGCCGGACGCGGCGGGGCGGTGGTGCGTTCGGTGGGGGTCATGATGGCGATGGCCGCGCCGGCCGGATCGGCGATGACGGCGAAGCGGCCGATATCCGGAATGTCGGTCGGCGGGACCAGGACCGCGCCGCCGAGCGAGGCCACCTGCGCCACGCTGGCGTCGACGTCGTCCACCGCCACATAGCCGGTCCAGTTGGGCGGCACGCCCATGGCCTTGGCCTGCTCGGGAATCGCCATGATCCCGCCCATGCCCTGGCCGGGGCCGACCACGGTGTAGGTCATGCCGGGCATGGGCATCTCGTCCATATCCCAGCCCATGATGGCGCCGTAGAACGCCTTGGCCCCCGCGGTGTCGGAGGTCATCAGTTCGTACCAGATGAAGCGGCCGTGGCTGTCTGACATGGGTGGCTCCCTGGAGGTTGAAGCATCTGTGCATGGGCGGCGCCCGGTGTGAACCTCATAGGCGCCGATCGTGACGACTGTGATGCTGGGCGCCGACAATCGAACCCAGGCCCCGCCTGGGCCGTTAAGCCGATGGGGCCTGGAGCGCGCGATTGACCTACTGCCTGGGAATTCTTCTACCGGAGGGGCTCGTCCTCGCTTCGGATTCCCGGTCGAGCGCGGGATTCGACAGCATCGCGGTGGTCTGCAAGCTGGCCACCATCGCTATCCCGGGCGACCGGCTGGTGGTCATCCAGTCGGCCGGCAACCTCGCCACCACCCAGGCGGTGGTGCGAGAGCTGAAACAGGCGTTGGGGTCGGGCAATCCGAAGTGGGACGTGGCCCTGGCGCCCACCATGTCCGCCGTGGCCGGGATCGTCGGCGCCAAGATGCGCGACGTGGTGCTGATGAACGAGAAGTTCGTGAAGCCTTATGGCGACCCCACGGCCAGCTTCCTGGTCGGCGGCCAGATCACCGGCGAGCCGCCGCGCCTCTTGAAGGTCTATTCGGCCGGCAACTTCGTGGAAGCCTCGCCGCGCACCTGTTTCCTGCAGATCGGGGAGGCCAAATACGGCAAGCCGATCCTGGACCGGGCGCTGGAGCCCTCCAGCACGCTCGCGGAGGCCGAGAAGCTGGCCCTGCTGTCGTTCGACGCCACCATCCGGAGCAACCTGTCGGTGGGGGCGCCGATCGACATCCTACGCTACCGGACCGACAGCCTGACCGCGGACCCGGTGATCACCCTGGAGGACACCGACCCCTACTGGTTGGAGCTGCGACTGCGGTACGCCGAGGGGCTCAACGCTCTGGTGACGAGCCTGCCGGAGCCGAATTACCATGGCGCCTGACTGAGGGCGCAGCCTCCTCGGCGAGACGCAGGCACCGCGCGGCCAGCTCCATATAGTCCCTCAGCAAGTCCAGATCCTCGCAACGCTCCGCGAGATCGTAGGTCGCCTGCGCCAGGTCGAGGTAGCGGGCATGCCGTTCGGACGGCGCGAAATATTCGGGCTTCGGCTGGATCATGTGGGCGCTCAAATAGCGCCGATATGCGCCGCCGCTGCGGGCAAGGGACCCAATTTGGGTCTCAGTCGAGGGCGCCGACCACCTGGATGCCGCGCGCATACATGCGGATGATCGCGTCCCGCACCGGCTGAACGGCATGATAGCCCTGCAGGCTGTAGCGCAGGGTCTGGCCGTTGCGGACCACCCACCCTGCTTCGATCAGGTCGCGGACCTTGCGCCGGACGGTTTCCTTGGGGATGCCGGTGGATTCGGCCAGGGAGCGCACGTTGGTGCCGGCGCCGGGCAGGCCGGTGTCGGGGGCGAGGTCCCTGAAGTCGATGTCCTTGAAGTCGGGGTGCCCGCTCGAGCAGAGCGTGATCACCATCATCAGCAGGGCCTTGTCCAAGTCGCCGTCACAGGCCTCGCGGGCGACCGTCAGGAGCCGGGCCACGGGGCCCACGAGGTCGTAGGCGACCGCCCGGGAACGGCCGCCGATCAGCTCCACGAATTCCAAAGTTGACCGGGGTGTCGCCAACGTCCGTCTCCGGCGGCCAGGCGCCTATCAATTGATAATCGACTATGCGTCCACCCCGCTCGGCGCAAGGCGGTGCATCCCGGATATCCGCCCTAGACCAACCGCTTGCCCGCCTCGTCGATGATCGAGCCCAGGTCGCGGGCTTCCTCGGCCATGATCATCTCGTTGTGGGCCTTGCCGGAGGGAATCATCGGGAAGCAGTTCTCTTCCTTGGTGACCCGGCAGTCGAAGATCACCGGCTTGTGGACGTCGATCATCCGCAGGATCGCCGCGTCCAGCTCGTCCGGATGCTCGGCGCGGATGCCGACGCCGCCATAGGCCTCGGCCAGCTTCACGAAGTCCGGCAGGGAGGCGGAATAGGAGTGCGAATAGCGCTCGCCGTGCAGCAGCTGCTGCCACTGGCGCACCATGCCCATCCACTCGTTGTTGAGGATGAAG
>CANJRI010000077.1 GCA_947476555.1 Caulobacteraceae bacterium | reverse complement strand
GGCCCTGATGGATGCGGGCGTGCCCCTGAAGAAGCCGGTCTCCGGCATCGCCATGGGCCTGATCCTGGAGAAGGACGGCTTCGCCGTGCTCTCCGACATCCTGGGCGACGAGGACCACCTCGGCGACATGGACTTCAAGGTCGCCGGCACAGCCGACGGCATCACGTCGCTGCAGATGGACATCAAGATCGCCGGGATCACCGAGGAGATCATGAAGCAGGCCCTCGCTCAGGCGAAGGGCGGCCGTGACCACATCCTCGGCGAAATGAACAAGGCCATGGAGGCGCCCCGCGCCGAGCTGGGTGAGTTCGCGCCGAAGATCGAGACCATCAAGATCGCGGTCGACAAGATCCGTGAAGTGATCGGCTCGGGCGGCAAGGTGATCCGCGAGATCACCGCCGAAACCGGCGCCAAGATCGACATCGGCGAGGACGGCACGATCAAGATCGCGGCCGCCGAGCAGTCCAAGATCGACGCGGCCAA
The DNA here is from genome assembly GCA_947476555.1 of Caulobacteraceae bacterium. GTDB lineage: Bacteria > Pseudomonadota > Alphaproteobacteria > Caulobacterales > Caulobacteraceae > Phenylobacterium. Next base: position 10,820 of record CANJRI010000077.1, on the reverse strand, counting down.
GGAGTGGATCAAGTCGATTGCTTCCGAGCCGGAGGTCGGCACGATCTACACCGGCAAGGTGGTCAAGGTTGTCGACTTCGGCGCCTTCGTGAACTTCTTCGGCGCCAAGGATGGCCTGGTCCACGTGAGCCAGATCGCCAACCAGCGCGTGGACAAGGTCTCGGACGTGCTGAGCGAAGGCCAGCTCGTGAAGGTCAAGCTCCTGGGCTTCGACGATCGCGGCAAGACCCGCCTGTCCATGAAGGTCGTCGACCAGGAAACCGGCGAGGACCTGTCCGCCAAGGAACCGGCCGACGCCGAAGCCTAGGGCTTTCTGGATCGGTTGAACGGAATGGGGCGGCTGGAGCGATCCAGCCGCCCTTCTTCTTGGCGCCAGGACACCGCGCACAGCAAAGGGCCCGCCTCGCGGCGGGCCCAAGCCGTCACGGCTCTCCAGATATGGTGTTCAGCCCCTGAGCTTGCGCATCAGGACGTCGACGTCCCGAGCGATGGCCGGGTCCTCGCCCTTCAGGGCCTCGATCCGACGCACGGCGTGCAGGACGGTGGTGTGGTCACGTCCGCCGAACCGGCGACCGATGTCCGGCAGCGAGCGGGTGGTGATCTGCTTGGCCAGCCACATGGCCACCTGCCGGGGGCGCGCCACGGCGCGGGCCCGCCGCTCGGAGAGCAGGTCCGCCTGCTTCATGCCGTAGTGCTCGGCCACCGCCTTCTGGATCATGTCCACCGTGATCCTGCGCTCGTTGCAGGACAGGTGGGGGCGAAGGATGTTCTGCGCCTCGTCCAGGGTCAGGCGGGCGATGTCGCCGCCCACCCGGGCCACCAGGGTGTTCAGGGCGCCCTCCAGCTCGCGGACGCTGTCAGTGAAGCGGTCGGCCAGGAACTGCAGCACCTCGCCGCGCGCGGCGGGGTGGAAGCGGCCCTGCTTGGCCAGGGTCTGCAGCTTGCGCTCCAGGATGCCCAGGCGAAGGGTGCGGTCGGCCGGCTCGATGCCGCAGACCAGGCCGGCCTGCAGGTGGGAACGCAGCCGCGGCTCCATCTCCGACAGCTCGGTGGGCGAGCGGTCGGCGGTCATCACCACGCGGCGGCCATCCTCCACCAGGGCGATCAAAGTGTGGAACAGCTCTTCCTGGGTGGTGGGCTTGCCCGCCACGAAATGCACGTCGTCGATCAGCAGCAGGTCGGCGCTGCGCAGCTCGTCCTTGAAGGCCTGGGTCTGGCGATCCTGCAGGGCCTTGACGAAGGTCGAGGTGAAGCGCTCCGCGGTCAGATAGACCACCCGCTTCTCCGGCGCGTTTCGCATGGCTTCCCAGGCCAGGGCGTTCAGCAGGTGTGTCTTGCCGAAACCGTAGGGGCCGTGGAACAGGACCGGGTTGAAATGCCCGTCCGCCCAGGAGGCCACCCGGCGCGCCACGGCGAAGGCGAATTCGTTGGCGGGTCCGGAGACGAAAGTCTCGAAATTCAGGCGCTCCTGCAGGCCGAGTAGCCGGCCCTGCTTGGCGGCGACCGGCGAGGTCGCCTCGGCCTCGATCTCGAACACCTCCGGCAGGTTGGCCGCGGCGACGGCCACGGCCCCCGCGAGCGGCGCGGAATCCACCTCCATGCGCGACTTCAGGTCCAGCGTCCGCCCCAGCGGATCGTTCTGCGCCCAAAGCTCGCCGATCCGGCGCCAGGCGTGGCGGCGAATCCAGTCACGCGCCACCCCCGTGGCCGCGACCAGGCACACCTCGTCCCCGGTTTCCTTCAATGCTGCCTGACCCAGCCACGACCCGAAGGTCGCCTCTCCCAGTTCCCGCTTCAGGACCAGGCAAGTCTTTGTCCACACAGCTCCCGCTGGCGCACCGACCCTGGCTCCCGCAGCCGCCCCGCTCGTCATCCCTCTCGACCCCATCCGACCTTAGCGAGCACCGGGGCCCCGAACCCCCCGACCGCACCTTTTCTCTGCACATACAAACGCTTGCCCGGCGAACACATGTGTGCCGCCGGCGTCTCGTTGCTATTCGAGATCAGTGGAAAGACGCCTGTAAGAGGCACGACACTAATAGGGGGACCTAGCCGGTCAACGGTGATTCTTTGCGGCGTCGAGCGATATTTCTGTTGACTCGTCGGGGACCCTTTTGCGTCCAGGGAAATCCGAAAAACCAGCGTTCGGAAGCGCGCGAGTTTGCCGCAGCAGCTTGGCCTTGGCGCTCCGCCGCGCACAAAAAAGCAGCGCCCGTTTCCAGGCGCTGCTTCGAAATCCGGTCAGGAAAATCGCAGGTGGAAACGGCGCCGTCAGGCGGCCGACATCTTCCTGAGCTGAGCGGCCAGGCGGGAGACCTTCCGCGAGCCGGTGTTCTTGTGGACCACGCCCTTGGTGACGGCGCGCATCAGCTCGGACTGGGCCTTCACGAAGGCGGTCTTGGCGGCGGCGGCGTCGCCGGAGGACAGGGCCTCCTCGAACTTGCGCAGGAAGGTGCGCACGCGCGAACGGCGGGCGGTGTTCACTTCGGTGCGGCGGGCGATCTTGCGGACCGCTTTCTTGGCGCCGGGCGTGTTGGCCATCAGTACTCTCGCAAACGGATATCACCCGGCCGCAGGGCCGGGGGAAAATGGAGGCGCGGATATACGCAAGGGCGGCCCTCCGGTCAATGGAGGACTAGCGGCCCTTGAAGCCTGGCTTCCGCTTCTCGACGAAGGCGGCCATGCCCTCCTTCTGATCCTCGAAGGCGAAGAGGGAATGGAAAAGGCGCCGTTCCACCGCCACGCCGGCGGTCAGGGTGGTCTCGTAGGCGGTCTGGACCAGCTCCTTGTTCATCATCACCGCCAGCGGCGACAGGGAGGCGATCCGGCCCGCCGCCTTCAGCGCCTCGTCCAGCAGTTGGTCGGCCGGAACCACGCGGGAGACCAGGCCCGAACGTTCGGCCTCGGCGGCGTCCATCATCCGGCCGGTCAGGATCATCTCCATGGCCTTGGACTTGCCGACGAAGCGGGTCAGCCGCTGGGTGCCGCCCATGCCCGGCATGACCCCCAGACTGATCTCCGGTTGGCCGAATTTGGCGGTGTCGGCGGCGAGGATGAAGTCGCACAACATGGCCAGCTCGCAGCCCCCCCCCAGGGCGAAGCCCGCCACCGCCGCGATGATCGGCTTACGGAACGCCTCGATCCGCCGGGTCTGGGCGGTGAAGAAATCGTCGGCGAACATCTGGGCGTAGCTCTTGTCGGACATCTCCTTGATGTCCGCCCCGGCCGCGAAGGCCCGATCCGAGCCGGTCAGCACCACGCAGCCGACGGAGTCGTCGGCCTCGGCGGCGTCCAGGGCCTGCGACACCTCGGTGAGCAGCTGGTTGTTGAGGGCGTTCAGTGCCTCGGGCCGGTTCAGGCGGATCAGCGTCACGCCGTCATGGGTCTCGACGATGATGGTCTGGAAGCTCATGGGGCTCTCCGCTAGGCCTCCAGCCGATTAAGGCCCCGTGACCGAATAGCCAAGCGCCCGTAGGCGCTCGGGCAGACCGTCGGACCCGACCAGATGACCGACCCCCCCCACCACCACCGTTCGACCGGCCCCGGCCAGGCGGTCCTGAAGCGTCTTGGTCCAGCGGGCGTTGCGGTCGGTGACCACCCGCCGATAAAGCCCGGGCGTCAGTCGACGCATGGGGGCCAGGGCCTCCCGTTCGATTGTCCGCAGATCCGCCTTGAGCCACGCCTGCACCAGCACCTCGAAGTGCCGGGGATTGGTCTCGATCTCCCGCAGCGTGTCGCGCAACGAGACGATCTGCTCAGGCATGGGGGTCTCGTCGAAGAAACCGATCTGCTCGGCGGGGGTCTCCAGGGATCGCCGCCTCACCGCCGGCGGCGCGGCGGCGGCGAGGGATTTTTCGACGCCCTGCTCGGCGCTGGCCTTGTTGAGCGTAGCGTCGACGCTGGTGGCCAGCACCACCTCGGCCAGCCAGGGCTCGAAACGGTCGAGGCTGGCGGGGTTGACGCCGTAGAGCTTGGCCACCCGCAACAGGCGCGCGCCGTCCGCGGTCGGGATCAGCTTGAACAGCGACTGGCCGGGGGGCAGCACGCCCTTGGCTCCCGCCAGCGTGGCCACCTCGGCCTGGGTGTCGGTGTCGGTCGAGATCTCGAACCACAGGTCATCCGCCGTCTTGAGGGCGGACGTCAGGGCTGGCGGGCGCCAGTCGAGGCCGGGCGGGAGCGAATGGACCGAACCGAAGATCAGCAGCTCGGAATCGGCGTCCTTCACCGTCCAGACCGGCGGCAGGGCTTGGGCGGCGCCGGCCGTGAGCGCCATCAGGGCGCCAAGGAGAAGTCTGCGCATGCGGCCGATTATTTCTGGCAAACGGGGCAATAGAAGGTCGATCGGCCGGCCTGGACCTTGCGGGCGATGACTCCCGCACAGCCGGCGTTCTGGCAGGGTCGCCCCTCGCGATCGTAGACCCGGAAGCGATGTTGGAAATATCCCAGGGCGCCGTCCGCCTGGGCGTAGTCCCGCAAGGTGGCCCCGCCGGCCGCGATCGCCTCGGTCAGCACCTCGCGGACGGCCTGGGCGAGCGGCTCAAGTCGCGCGGCCGCGATCCGGCCGGCAGGCTTGAACGGCGAGATCCGCGAGCGGTGCAAGGCCTCGCAGACATAGATGTTGCCGAGCCCCGCCACCACGCGCTGGTCCAGCAGGAGTGTCTTGGGCCCCTGCTTGCGGCCCGCGAATGAGGCCTTCAGACGGGCGGCGTCGAAGGCGTCGGAGAGCGGCTCAGGGCCGAGCCCGGCGAACCAGGGATGCAAGGGCAGCGTCGCGGTGTTGATGAGGGCCATGTAGCCGAACCGTCGCGGGTCGTAATAGGTCACCCGGTCGCCGGCCTCCGTCTCGAACACGATATGGGCGTGCTTGGGGTCCGGGTCGGGGGCGTAGTGGAACTGGCCGGGGCGGACGGCGCCCTCCGGCCGGGCGATCTCGAAGCGCCCGCTCATGCCCAGGTGCATCACCAGGGTGTCCTCGCGGTCCAGGCGGGCCATCAGGTATTTGGCGCGGCGCTCTAGGGCGACCACAGTGGCGCCGGTCAGGGCCTGGACGAAATTCTCGGGCAGGGGGAAACGCAGGTCGGGGCGCCTGGCCTCCACGCGGGCGAGCCGCTGGCCCACCAGGACCGGCGCCAGCCCGCCGCGCACGGTTTCGACCTCGGGTAGCTCCGGCATGGCCCTGGCTTGGCATGGCCTTGGCGGCCCGCCAAGGCTAAAGGGAGCCCATGGACGAGCGTACCGCCACCTTCGGTTTCAAGGATGTCGACCCGGCCGCCAAGCCCGGCTTGGTGCGAGGCGTGTTCGACCGGGTGGCCGGCCGCTACGACCTGATGAACGACCTGATGAGCGCCGGCGTGCACCGGCTCTGGAAGGACGCGACGGCCGCCCGGCTCAATCCACAGCCCGGCGAGACCATCGTCGACTGCGCCGGCGGCACCGGCGACATGGCCCGACGGTTCGCCCGCATGGCGCGCAGGGCCCAGGAACGTCGGGGCGGCTCGGACGCTCAGGTCGTGGTGGTCGATTACAATGCCGAGATGATCGCGGCTGGCCGCGAGAAGGGAGCGCCCCCGGAGGTGGTCTGGGCGGTGGGCGACGCGCAAGCGTTGCCGCTGCCGGACGCCTGCGCCGAGGCCTATGTGATCAGCTTCGGGATCCGCAACGTCACCGACATCCCCACGGCGCTGAGGGAGGCGCGGCGGGTGCTGCGCCCCGGCGGCCGTTTCCTGTGCCTGGAATTCTCGCAGCCGGTGAGCGAGGCCCTGCGGCGGGCCTACGACGCCTATTCCTTCAAGGTCATCCCCGAGATCGGCGCGCGGGTGGCTGGCGACCGGGCCTCCTACCAGTACCTCGTGGAATCCATCCGCCGCTTCCCCGACCAGAAACGGTTCGCCGGAATGATCGGAGAGGCGGGCTTCTCGATGGTCGATTGGACCAATTTCACCGGCGGCGTCGCGGCGCTGCACACCGGCCGAGCGATCTGAGAGCATGGCTGGACCAGGCGCCCTGCTGCGGCTGATCGGGGCCGGATGGACCCTGGTCCGCAATGACGCCCTGCTGCCGCGCGAGCTCGACGGGCTCTATCCCCAGGGCGTGCAGATCCTCTCCCGCATCCTGAGGGTGTTCAGCGGGCGCGAGGCCCGGCAAGGCCGACCGGGGGAGCGGCTGGCCCGCGCCCTGGAGCGCCTGGGGCCGGTGGCCATCAAGCTCGGTCAGCTGCTCTCCACACGGGCGGACATCTTCGGGGGCCAGTTCGCCGAAGACCTCAGCCGGTTGAAGGACCGGCTGCCGCCCTTCCCGACGGCGCTGGCCGTCGCCGAGGTGGAGCGGGGCCTTTCAAAGCCCATGGATACGATCTTCCAGAGCTTCGGCGAGGCGGTCGCCGCCGCCTCCCTGGCTCAGGCCCACGAGGCGGTGCTGGCCGACGGGCGCAAGGTGGCGGTGAAGGTGCTGCGCCCCAACATCGAACGCCGGGTGGCGGACGACGCGGCCGTGCTGACGCTCGCGGCGCGGCTTGTCGAGCGCTGGGCGCCCGCGGCCCGACGGCTGGAGCCCATGAAGTTCGCCGCCACGGTGCTGCGTGCCACGGAGCTGGAGCTGGACCTGCGCCTGGAGGCGGCCGGGGCGGACGAGCTTGGGGAGGTCATGGCCGAGGACGGCTACATGGCCGCCCCGACGATCGTCTGGGAGGGGGTCGGCAAGCGTGTCCTGACCATGGAGTGGGCCAAGGGTCGGCCGCTGTCTGACCCCGCCGCGCTCGAAGAGCCGGGCCTCGACCGCAAGGCGCTTGCGGAGAACCTGACCCGGGCCTTCCTGTCCCAGGCCCTCGACCATGGGGTCTTCCATGCCGACCTCCACGAGGGAAACCTGTTCGTTGCGCCGCCTGCTCAGGTGACGGCGATCGACTTCGGCATCGTCGGAAGGCTTGGGGTCCCGGAACGCCGCTATCTGGCGGAGATCCTGTGGGGCTTCCTGCAGCGGGATTACCAGCGGGTGGCTCAGGTGCACTTCGACGCCGGCTACGTGCCGTCCGAGCACAGCGTAGCGGCCTTCGCCCAGGCGCTGCGGGCGGTGGGCGAGCCGGTTTTCGGCCGCGCGGCCAGTGAAGTCGCCATGAGCCGGGTGCTCACCCAGCTCTTCGAGATCACCGCCCTCTTCGACATGCGGCTGCGGCCCGAACTGGTGTTGCTGCAGAAGACGATGATGACGGTGGAGGGCGTGGCCCGCCGCATCGATCCGGACCACGATATCTGGGGTGCGTCTGAGCCGGTGGTTCGCCGCTGGATCGCCCGCGAGCTGTCGCCGGCGACCCGCGTCAAGCGGCTGGCCGGCGAGGCCGAGCAGGCGATCCGCAATCTCGCCCGCCTGACCGAGCCGCCGATCGCGGCCGTCGTGGTGACGCCGGAGCGTCACGGCTCGGCCCTGGCCTGGTTCGCGCTGGGCGCCCTGGTGGCTGGCGCCGCCTTCCTTGCCGGCCTTTTGCTCTAGGCTTCGTCGTCCCGGTCGCGGGCCGCCGTACGGCGCTGGCTTTCCTGCGTTTTCACCTGGTCCCAATAGGCGCGGCCCTCGTCGGGCTTGAACATGGTGCGCGGCGCGCCGGCGCTGGTGGCCACGGCGAAGACGTTGCCGCGGGCGTCGTAGATCAGCCGGTCGCCATTGGCGCGGACCAGGGTCTCGGCCCCTGCCGGCGGTTTCTCGACGAAGGCGTGGGCCTTCTTCACGAAGGCGTCCAGGTCGCGGGCCCCGAAGGCCTCGCCGTTGCGGGCGAAGGCGCGCTGGGCGTTCTCCTCGGCCGAGTAGCGGCGGGAGGCCGACCACATGGGCCGCCCGGCCACCAGCTTCACTGGATCCTCCCGGTGATCCACTTCGGCCCGGTCAGAGCGCGGGGCGGGCTGCGCCTCGGCGCTCGTCGCCATCTGTGTGCCGGCCGCCTGCTGGCTTACCGCCGACGGGCCGTTGTCGCAGGCCGCCAGCGTCAGCATCCCCGCCGTTCCCAGCGCCATCATCAGCGCGGACCTCATTCCAGCCATCCCGATCTCTCCATGGGCCAAGCTTGGAACAAAGAAAGAACACACCGTCTCGGGTTTGTCGAGTCCCCCCGCATAGCCTAGAAAGCCGGCCTCTTATGCGAGGGCGTTCCAGGCCTTGGACAAGCGGATCCTGCTGATCGTCGGCGGCGGCGTGGCGGCCTACAAGGCGCTGGAGCTGACCCGGCTACTGCGCAAGGCGGGTGTGGCCGTGCGGCCGATCCTGACCGCCGCGGGCGCGCAGTTCGTCACGCCGCTCTCCCTCTCCGCCCTGGCCGAGGACAAGGTCTACCAGGACCTGTTCTCGCTCACCGACGAAGCCGAGATGGGCCATATCGAGCTCTCCCGTTCCGCCGACCTTGTGGTGGTGGCGCCGGCCACGGCGGACCTGATGGCCAAGGCGGCGGGCGGCCTGGCTGGAGACCTCGCCTCAACGACCCTGCTCGCCACCGACAAGCCGGTGCTGATGGCCCCGGCCATGAACGTGCGGATGTGGGACCATCCCGCCACCCAGCGGAACCTCGCAACCCTCAAAGCCGACGGCGTGACCTTCGTGGGTCCGGACGAGGGCGCCATGGCCTGCGGCGAGTACGGGCCGGGCCGCCTGGCCGAGCCGCCGGCGATCTTCGAGGCGATCATGGGGCTGTTGGCCACGGGCGGTCCCCTGGCCGGGCGCCGGGCCCTGGTCACCGCTGGCCCCACCGCCGAGCCGATCGATCCGGTCCGGATGATCACCAATCGCTCGTCGGGCAAGCAGGGTTACGCCATCGCCGCGGCGCTGGCCCAGCTCGGCGCCGAGGTCACCCTGGTGAGCGGGCCCACCGCCTTGCCCGCGCCGGCCGGCGTCAATCGCGTGGGCGTGGAGACGGCCCGCGAGATGCTGGCCGCCAGCCAGGCCGCCCTGCCGGCGGACATCGCCGTCTGCGTCGCCGCCGTGGCCGATTGGCGACCCGAAACCAGCGCCGCAGGCAAGGTGAAGAAGGGTGAGGCCGGCCCGCCGGTCATCCAACTGGTCGAGAACCCGGACATCCTGGCCACCCTTTCGAACGGCGCCGGGCGTCCCAAACTGGTTGTCGGCTTCGCCGCCGAGACCGACCGCCTCGAGGACCATGCGAAGGCCAAGCTGGCGCGCAAGGGCTGCGACTGGATCGTCGCCAACGACGTCTCGGTGAACGGGACCATGGGCGGCGACGACAACGCCGTGGCCATCGTCACCGCGGGGGGAATCGAGCGATGGGAACGCATGCCCAAGGGTGAGGTGGCCCGCCGCCTCGCCGCCCGCATCGCTCAGGAGTTCTAGTGGCCCCCAACGTACCCATCATGCGCCTACCGCACGGCCAGGGCCTGCCCCTGCCGGCCTACGAGACCGCCCAGGCGGCCGGCATGGACCTGCGCGCCGCCGTGCCGGAGGACGAGCCGCTGGTGCTGCGGCCGGGCGCACGTTTCCCGGTGCCCACCGGCCTGGCCTTCGCCCTGCCGCCCGGCTTCGAGGGCCAGGTGCGGCCGAGGTCGGGCCTCGCCTTCAAGGCGGGGATCACCTGCCTCAACTCGCCGGGCACCATCGACGCCGACTACCGGGGCGAGGTGAAGGTGATCCTGGTCAACCTCGGCGCCGAGGACTTCGTGATCCGCCGTGGGGAGCGCATCGGCCAGCTGGTTATCGCCCCGGTGGTCCAGGCGTCCTGGAGCGAGGTGGAGAGCCTCGACGAGACCGCGCGCGGGACCGGCGGTTTCGGGTCGACGGGCCGCTAGCCCTTCAGCCCGAGCACGTCCTGCATGTCGTATTCGCCGGCCGGCCGGCCGGCCACCCAGCGCGCCGCGACCACCGCGCCCCGGGCGAACAGGGTGCGGCTGCGGGCCGAGTGCGAGAGAGTGAGGATCTCCTCCGGCCCGGCGAAGATCACCGAGTGGTCGCCGACGATGTCCCCGCCGCGCACCACAGAGAAGCCGATCTCGCCGGGCGTCCGCTCGCCGACGATCCCGTCGCGGGCGCGCTTGGCCGCCTTGGCGATGTCCTGGCCCCTGGCCTCGGCGGCGGCCCCGCCCAGCATCAGGGCGGTGCCCGAGGGGGCGTCGACCTTGCGGCTGTGGTGGGCCTCGAACACCTCGATGTCGAATTCGGCTGGCAGGGCGCGGGCGGCCTGGGCGGCCAGGCCCATCAAGAGGTTGACCCCCAGCGAGAAGTTGCCCGCCCGGACGATAGGTGTCTTGCCCGCCGCGGCGGCGATGGCGGCGATCTGGGTGTCGTCGAAGCCCGTGGAGCCGATCACCAGTGCCACGCCACGGTCCGCCGCTTTTGCCGCGAGATCCGCGGAGGCGGCCGCCGAGGTGAAGTCGATGATCACGTCGGCGCGGCTCAAGGCCTCATCGACGGGGACCAGCCCCTCGCCGTCCACGCCTGGCCGGTCGAACCGGGCGACGAGTTCCAGGCCGGCGGCGGCCTCCACGAGGCTGGCCACGGTCTGACCCATGCGGCCCATCGCGCCGGCGATGGCGATGCGGATCGGGGCGGTCACGTGAGCTCTCCCGGCTTGGCTAGGGCCTAAGTCGCCCGACCCGCCGTTTTGCGCAAGGTTGTCCCTGCGAACGCTGGTCTGTAGGTTGCGCCGCTCCAGGGGCTAGGCCCGACTCTCCGGCGAATTCACCTCCATGAGCGACTCTGAAGAACGGACCTTTACCGACGAGGAGGCGCTGGCCTTCCACCGGGAGCCGACGCCTGGGAAGATCGCCATCGTGGCGACCAAGCCGATGGGGACGCAGCGGGACCTGTCGCTGGCCTATTCGCCAGGGGTGGCG
>CANJRI010000076.1 GCA_947476555.1 Caulobacteraceae bacterium | reverse complement strand
GCTACGACCACATCACCAGCGCCATCGGCGCGGCGATGATCGGCTGGTTCGGCACCGCGATGCTTTGCTACGTGACGCCCAAGGAGCACCTGGGCCTGCCCAACCGCGAGGACGTGAAGGTCGGGGTGATGACCTACAAGCTGGCGGCCCATGCGGCGGATCTCGCCAAGGGCCACCCGACGGCGCGGGCCTGGGACGACGCCATCAGCCGCGCCCGGTTCGAGTTCCGCTGGGAGGACCAGTTCAACCTGGGCATCGATCCGGAGACGGCGCGCGAATACCACGACGAGAGCCTGCCGAAGGAGGCGTTCAAGACCGCCCACTTCTGCTCCATGTGCGGGCCGAAGTTCTGCTCGATGAAGATCAGCCAGGACATCCGCGAGGCCGCGCGCGCCCAGATCGACGTGGACACCGGGATGGCTCAGATGGCGGAGAAGTTCCGCGAGACCGGTGGGGAGATCCAGGTCCCGGTAGGGAGCTAGTCCTCGGCTTCGACCTGTTCGGGGGTCTGCCAGACGCGGACGGCGACGGCGACGGCGACGGTCACCGAGCCGAGGATGGCGGCGAACGCGCCGGCCCATTGGACGGAGTTCATCCCCATGGCGGCGAAGTGGCCGGTCATGGCGCCGGAGAGGAGCACGAGGAAGGCCGAACCGTATTCGGCGATGTCCTTCTTGGCGAGCATGAGCAATTCCCCGGGAACCTGGGAAACACATGCCAAAATCCAGGCCGTGCTGCGATGCGGCGCGGTGGCGCACTGCAACCAAAGCTGAGCTGAGGAATTTGTGGGCCATGCCCCGCATCCTCACCCAATGCCCGACCCTGGGAACTCAGGTTCCCACCGGTCACCGCACGCCGGCCCTCGATTTGGCCAGCATGGCCTCGCCGCTGTCTTTCCGGTGCCCCGCCTGTCAGGCCGTGCACTCATGGACGGCCGAAGAGGCGGAGGTGGAGGAGACGATTTCCCTGTCCACCCTGCGCAACCGCGCGGCCTGATCCGAGTTTCCGGGCACGGTAGAGGCGGCGCCGAGGGCGCCGCCTTTTTGTTGTCCGTTACTCCGGCTGCAGGATCGAACCGTCCGGCGTGGCCGGGGCGGGGTCGGCCGAGACCGGCGGGGTCGCCGGGATGGGTTCCGGCGTGGTGATTTGCGGGCTCGCCTCAGGCATGGGGGCCGGGGCTGGCGCGGGGATCGCGCTGGCGTAGGGCTGCGGCGCCTCTGGGAGTGTGGTGCTGGCGTCTAGGCCGGCGTCGGTGGCGCTGCGGGTGGTCGCGGGACGGGCGCGGGCGGCGCTGGCGACCCGGCGTTCGCTGGTCGCCGATCCCCGCGCGCTCAGCGACTGGGCCGGAGCGACGGGTGTTGGCGAAACCATCGGAAGCGAAGGCGCCTCGGCGACCATCTGGGCGGGTTGGCCGGGAACCAGTTCGGCGACGCCGTCATCCCGGCTGCTGACAAACCATCCCCCGAACGCCACGGCCGCGAGCGCGGCCACGCCGGCGGCGATGACCGCGGCGGGAGGGCCGGAGGACTTGACCACGCGGGTCGTCCGGTCCCGGTCGGGGCGGTCGAGCGTGTAGCTGTCCGTCAGGCCAGCCGCGCCGGCTTCATGCGTCGGGTGGAAGGGATCGGTCGGGCGCGTGACGGGGGCGGGCGTCACGCTGGATACACGCCGCCTCCGGCCATGTTCCCAGACGGGGGTGGCGAAGAGCGGGGTGTTGTTGGTCGGTTCGGTGTGATCCATGGACATCGTTCAGTCCCTCTTGAAATCCTTAAGGCGGAGAGAACGATGCAGAAAAGATACGGTTCCACCAAAACAAGCATAAGCTTCACTATACGCGAATGGTTCGGTGATACGTTGGCGATAAATCAGGAAAAATGACCTGATATATTTGTTATTATACTTACATAATGGATATATATAGTGTGATCTAAAGCGAAGTTGTGGCGAAATCCGGATGTGGGCGTCACAATCCGGCCGATCCGTCGGCGAGTGACCCTGGACTGGCGCTCCCGCCTTCGGACGGCTAGGCAAGGTGTGACATCGGCGCCCGCGCGGTTGGCTTGACCGGGGTTGGGCGCTCTCGCCAATGTCGGCGCCGGAGTCGGAGAACGGGATGCGCTTGAAGGCGAAGCTCAAGCGCGAATTGCGTTTCCTCAAGGGGCTGACCCGCGCCCTGGGGCGGGTGAGATCCATCGCCAAGACCAGTCCCAACCTGGCTTGCGACGACATGCAGGCGGCGGTCGAGAAGTGGCGTGACCGCCAGGCCATGACCTTCGAGGGCAAGACCGTCACCTATGGCGAGCTCGACGCCATGGCCAACCGCTACGCCCACTGGGCCCAGGGGCTCAACCTGCGTCGCGGCCAGACCGTGGCGCTGTTCATGCCCAACCGGATCGAATATTTCGCGGTCTGGTACGGCCTGTCCAAGGTCGGAGTGGTCACCGCCCTGATCAACAATCAGCTCACCGGCCAGGCCCTGGCCCACTGCCTGAATATCTCCGGGGCGCAGCAGGTGATCTTCGACGCCGACACCTCGCCGGTGCTGCAGGCTGCGCTGAAGCACCTGGAGCGCGTCCCGCAGCAATGGATCCTCGGCCCGGCCCAGGCCGGCCAGCGCGACCTGCTGCAGGCCCTGAAGAGCTGCAGCCAGCTTCCGCCAGACCGCAGCGTGCGCTCGGACATGACCGCCGGCGACACCGCCTTGCTGATCTTCACCTCGGGCACCACCGGCATGCCGAAGGCCGCGCGGGTGACCCACATGCGGGTGCAGCTCTATATGCGCGGGTTCGCCGGGGCGACGGGCGCCAAGCCCGCCGACCGGATCTACGTGACCCTGCCCCTCTATCACGCGACCGGCGGCATCTGCGCCCTGGGCGCGGCGTTCCTGAACGGCGCCTCCGTGGTGCTGAAGCGCAAATTCTCGGCCCGGCAATTCTGGGAGGACGTGGTCGCCGAGGGCTGCACCATGTTCGTCTACATCGGCGAGCTCTGCCGGTACCTGGTGAACCAGGAGGAGGATGCGGACGAGACCCGGCACAAGATCCGCATGGCGTTCGGCAACGGCCTTCGGCCCGACATCTGGCCGGTGATGAAGCAGCGCTTCCGAATCCCGGATATCCTGGAGTTCTACGGCGCGACCGAGGGCAACGTCTCGATCTTCAACTTCGACGGCCGCGAGGGCGCGGTCGGGCGCGTACCCAAGTGGCTGCGCAAGAAATTCAACATCCGCCTGGTGCAGTTCGACGTGGAGCGCGAGGAGGTGATCCGCGGGCCCGACGGCTTCTGCATCGAATGCGGACCGGGCCAGATCGGCGAGTGCGTTGGTGAGATCGGCGGCGCGGCGCGGGGCGAATACTCGGGCTACCTCGACCGCGCGGCCTCCGAGAAGAAGGTGCTGACCAACGTCTTCGCCCGCGGCGACGCCTTTTTCGCCACCGGCGACCTGATGAAGATGGACGCCGACGGCTATTTCTATTTCGTCGATCGGATCGGCGACACCTTCCGCTGGAAGGGCGAGAATGTCTCGACCGGCGAGGTGGCGGAGCGGTTGCAGGGCGCGCCGGGGGTGGATCAGGCCACGGTCTATGGCGTGGCGGTGCCGGGGGCTGAGGGACGGGCCGGCATGGCCGCGCTGGTGGTTGGGCCGGAGTTCGACCTGGCCGGCCTTTCGGCCCACATCGCCGCGGAGCTGCCGGCCTACGCCCAGCCGCTGTTCGTGCGGGTGCTGCCGACCATCGACACCACCGGCACCTTCAAGGTCCGCAAGATGGACCTCGTCGCGGACGCCTATGACCCGGCCAAGGTGAAGGGCCCGCTCTATTTCAACGATCCGAAGAAGGGCTACGTGAAGGTCACCAAGTCGGTGTTCGAGAAGATCAGCAACGGCTTGGTGAAGGTCTAGGACCCCGCCGCCAGCGGCAGATCGATGCGGCAGACCAGCCCCTCAGGCCGGAAGTCCAGCACCGCTTCGCCGCCCAGGGCACCGCGCAGGCTGCGCTCGATCAGCCGCGATCCGAAGCCACGCTCCTGGGGCGGCCGCACGGGCGGTCCGGCGATCTCAGACCATGTGAGGCGCAGGCGCGAATCCTCGACGGTCCAGGCGACGCTGACGCGCCCGTCGCCCGGCGACAGGGCGCCGTACTTGGCGGCGTTGGTGGCCAACTCATGGAACAGCAGCCCCAGCGCCAGGGCCTCGGCGGGCGTCAGGTCGACATCGGCGCCGTCCAGTCGGTAGCGGCCCGCCCCGTAGGGCCGGAATTCGCCCAGGAGCACCTCGCGCAGAGGTGCGCTGCGCCAGCTCGTGGCGGTGAGCAGATCGTGCGTGGCGGAGAGCGCCATCAGCCGCGACTCGAAGGCCTCGCGGAAGCTTGCGGGATCGGCGGCGCTGCGCAGCGTCTGGTCGGCGATCGCCTGGACGGTGGAGAGGGTGTTCTTCACCCGATGGTTCAGTTCGTCGACCAGCAGCTTCTGCTGACGCTCGGCGAGCACGCGGTCGGTGACGTCGCTGCCCTCCACGAACACGCCCCAGGCCAGGCCGTCGGCGTCGAGGATCGGCTGGTAGACGAAGTCGACGAAACGCTCCTCCAGCGGGCCATCCGCCGTCCGCTGCAGCAGCACCCGAGCCGCCTGGCCGATGAAGGGTTTGCGCTCTCGGGCGACGGTCTGAAGGACCTCTATGAATCCCTGTTCGACCACCTCCGGCAGCGCTTCGGCGAGGGGGCGGCCGATCACCGCGCGGTGGCCGATGAGTTGCTGATAGGCGGTGTTGACCAGGGCGAAGGTGAAGTTCGGGCCGGTGAGGACTGTCATGAACCCCGGCGCCTGCATGAAAAGGTCCCGCAGGCCCTGTGTTTCCCGCGCCAGGGAATCGTTGATCGCCGCCATCTCCTGGGCGCGCTGGAAGAGATCGCTTTCCCCCTGAGCCGGGGCGCCCTGGCCGGGACCATAGGCGATGGTCTTGAGGTGCTGCAGCTCGGTCACGTCGACGGCGTTCTGGGCCACGAAGGCCACGCGCCCCTCGGCGTCGAACAACGGCAGGTGCACGCACGACCAGTACTTCATCATGAAGCCGTCGCCCGACGGTCGGGGGATGGGGTAGGCAACCAGCGGGAGGGTTTCGGCCACTCCGGTCACCGCCACCCGTCGCAGGGATTCCTCGACCTGGCGTCCGCCTTCGCCGGTGGGGGGAAACGCCTCGAAGACGTTGCGGCCGACGAAGGCCTCCAACGGCTGCTCCACGGAGGCGCAATAGGCCGCGTTGGCGTCCACGTAATTCATTTCGAGGTCGAGGATCATGTACTGGCCGGGCATCGCCCGGAACAGCTGGCCGAAGTCCGGCTTCGGGACGGGCGCGATCCTCGTCTCGATAACCGGCGGCGTGATGAGATCTTGGCTCAACGGCAGCAATCCCCCCAATTTGTCAGAACGCCGGATCGAAGCCCCGGTTCCGTCGACGCCGGCTGCCACCCGGCCCGAACCGCCCTATATAGCCTGCCATGCTGGAGACACCCGGGACGCCCCTGAAGGGCGCCGCGCTCATCAAGGACGAGGTCAAGCGGCTGCCCGACCGACCCGGCGTCTACCGTATGGTCGGCGAGGACGGCGAGGTGCTCTACGTCGGCAAGGCGCGGAGCCTGAAGAAGCGCGTGCTGCAATATGCGCAGGGACGTTTCCACACCAACCGCATCGCCCACATGGTGGACGCTACCCGGGCCATGGAGTTCGTCACCACCCGCACCGAGACCGACGCCCTGCTGCTGGAGATCAACCTGATCAAGCAGCTGAAGCCGCGCTTCAATGTGCTGCTCAGGGACGACAAGAGCTTCCCGGAGATCGTCATCCGGCGCGAGCACCCGGCGGCGCAACTTCGGAAACATCGCGGCGCGCACACCATCAAGGGTGACTATTTCGGACCCTTCGCCTCGGCCTGGGCGGTGAACCGCACGCTGAACACCCTGCAGAAGGCCTTCCTGCTGCGGTCGTGCTCGGACAGCGTCTACGAGACCCGCACGCGGCCCTGCATGCTGCACCAGATCAAGCGCTGCGCCGCGCCTTGCACCGGGCTGATCAGCCTGGAGGATTACGCCGCCCTTGTGGAGGAGGCGGGCGCCTTCCTGCACGGCAAGAGCCGGGCGGTGATGGGGCGGATGGCGGCGGAGATGCAGGCGGCCTCCGACGAGATGGAGTTCGAGCGGGCGGCGCGGCTGCGCGACCGCATCCGGGCGCTGGCGTCCATCGCCCAGGAGCAGCAGATCAATCCCGAGACCGTGGACGAGGCCGACGTCGTCGCCCTGCATGCGGAAGGCGGCCAGGCCTGCGTCCAGGTGTTCTTTTTCCGGGCGGGCCAGAACTGGGGCAACCGCGCCTATTTCCCCCGGGTGGACAAGTCCGACGAGGACGCCGACGTGATGAGCGCCTTTCTCGGTCAGTTCTACGACGACAAGCCGATCCCCCGCCTGATCCTGACCAGCGTGGAGCCGGCGGAGAAGGAGCTGCTGGCGGAGGCTTTCCAGCAGAAGGGCGGACGCAAGGTGGCGATCGGCGTCCCCCAACGGGGCGAGAAGCGCCAGCTGGTCCAGCACGCCCTGACCAATGCCCGGGAGGCGCTCGGCCGGAAGATGGCCGAGAGCTCGGCCCAGTCGAAGCTGCTGGCCGGCGTCTGCGAGGCCTTCGGCCTGGAGGGGCAGCCGGAGCGCATCGAGGTCTATGACAACAGCCACATCATGGGGACCAACGCGGTCGGCGGGATGATCGTCGCCGGGCCGGACGGCTTCCAGAAAAGCCAGTACCGGAAGTTCAACATCCGCGACTCCGAGCTCACCCCGGGGGACGACTACGGGATGATGAAGGAGGTGCTGCGCCGCCGGTTCTCCCGGCTGGTGAAGGAAGAGGAAGAGGGTGCGGACGCGCTGCGTCCCGACCTGGTGCTGATCGACGGTGGCGGCGGCCAGCTCGCCGCGGCGCTGGAGGTGATGGCGGACCTGGGCGTCGACGACATCGCCGTGGTGGGGGTGGCCAAGGGGCCGGATCGCGACGCCGGCCTGGAGCGGTTCTTCATGCCCGGCAAGGTCCCCTTCATGCTCGAGCCGAAATCGCCGGTCCTCTACTACCTGCAGCGCCTGCGCGACGAGGCCCACCGGTTCGCCATCGGCTCACATCGGACGCGGCGGTCCATGGACCTGAAGAAGAACCCGCTGGACGAGATCGAGGGGGTCGGGCCGGGTCGCAAGCGCGCCCTGCTGCAGGCCTTCGGTTCGGCCCGCGGCGTCTCCCGGGCGTCGGTGGACGACCTCGTGAAGGTGGAGGGGGTGAGCGTCCAGCTCGCCGAGCGGGTCTACAACTTCTTCCGCAAGGCCTAGCTCTTCGGGATCGGCAAGGAGACGGTGAAGGTGCTCCCTTCGCCGACGGTGCTCTCGACGCGCAACTCTCCATCCATGCGCTCCACGAGGCGCCGCGAGATGGCGAGGCCCAGGCCCGTGCCGCCAAAGCGCTGGGACACCGTCGGGTCGGCCTGGGCGAAGCGGTCGAAGATCCGGTCGAGCGCCTCGGCGGCTATGCCCATGCCGGTGTCGGTCACGGCGATCTCCAGCCGGCGACCCTGGACCGAGAGGCGCACGGTGACGCCCCCGGCCTTGGTGAACTTCACCGCATTGGCCAGCAGGTTGACCAGGACCTGCCGCAGGCGGGCCGTGGGGACCTTGACGGCCGGGAGGTCCGCCGGCGCGTCCAGCGACAGCGACAGCCCCTTCGCGGCGGCCTGCTCGGTCACCATGACGATGGCCGCCTCGGCGATCGCCTTGACGTCGGCCTGCTCGGCCGTCTCCTGGATGTGGCCGGACTCCAGGCGCGCCAGGTCCAGCACGTCGTTCACCAGGGCGAGCAGCGTCTTGGAGGCGGTGGTGACGCGGTCCGCCAGGCGGCGTTCGTGCGCCGGCAGCTTGTCCGAGGCCGCAAGCAAGCCGGAGAAGCCGATGATGCTGGTCAGGGGCGTGCGCAGCTCGTGGCTCATGTTGGCCAGGAATTCGGACTTGGCCTCCCCGGCGGCCTCCGCCTGCCGGCGGGCCGCTTCCAGCACGCGCCGCTGGCGTCGCTCCCGGGCGATCAGCAGGCCCGGCACGCCAAGCAGGAAGGCGAAGACGATCAGCCGGGGGATGAGCAGGGTCCGCTGCAGGTCGGTGGCCGGGGTCTTGGGGGGCCACGACAGCCAGCCCTGCGCCGCGCCGGCCTGGTCCAGCAGCGGCGTGGCGGCCCGCTCCGGGTCACGCGGTCGATCCGGCCTCAGTTCGAGCTTCGAGAGCAGATGGACGGCGCCGACGGTGTCGAGGAAGGCGCGGTCGACGGCCTGGGCCGCCAGGATGATCGGCGCCCGGGGGCTGGGCAGCGCGCGGCCGAAGTCCGGCTGCACGAGGCTCGCCGTCACCAGATAGGCCTGGCCGTCGAGCGAGGCGATGGTGCTGGCGGAGATGTCGCTGGAGATCAGGTTGCGGGTGGGGAGCTGCGCGGGATAGGGCGCCCGCTGGCTCTCGGCGCGCCGCACCTCGTCGGTCAGCAGGGTCACCGCCGGCTTCAGCCGCGCCAGGATTTCGAGCGCTTCGCCCGCCTCGGCATGGGAGGCCAGGGGCCGCAGATCGGCGCCCAGGACGTAGACCAACTGGTAGCCGTGGGTGGAGGACAGGAAGCCGGTGATGTTGGCCTCGGCCCATTCGGCGTCGAAACGCCGATCCAGGTTGATCACCGCGTCGTCCCAGACGCCCTCGGTCATCATGTTCTTGCGCATCTCGGCCTGGCGCAGCCGGATATCGTTGGCGACGAGGGCCTCCTCGCGGGCCTTGCTGAGCGAGTCGATCTGGCGGCCGGCGAAGTCGAGGGCCCCGATGATCGCCGCGGCGCCCAAGACCGCCAGAAACGCCAGCACCACGTAAGGCCCCGGCTTGAGGCGCTTTAGGAGCGATCGCCGCGGGGGCGCTGGGGATAGGCCAGTTCCGCCCATGGATCCTCTTGCGATGATTCCTCTATCCTAGTCGCGCCCGGGTTGCGCCACCAATCCAGGGTAGAGCGTCGTGAGCCTTTCGGCCCCACACGCATTAGAGCAAGCTCAACAAAGGCTCGACCACCATGCGCCCGCTGATCCTCGCCGCCCTGGCGGCCTTCCTTCCCACCACCGCGCCCGCCTCCTCGCCGGACGCCTGGACGCAGTTCCGCGCCGACGTCGGCAGCAGCTGTCTGGCCGCCGTCAGGCGGGCGGGCATGCGCAATCCGGAGGTGATCGTCCATCCCTTCGGCACCCAGAGCCACGGCATCGCCGTGTTGAGGGAGGGCGCGGACAAACGCATTTGCCTCTACAACAAGCGCGACAAGACCGTGGAGCTCACCTGAGCATGAAATCCCTGCCCAACATCCTGACCGGCGCGCGGCTGGTCCTGGCCCTCTTCATGTTCGTGGCGCTGGCCACGGCGGCCGGCGCCATGCCCCATGTCTCCGAGCGGCTGGACCCGCTGCAGCAGTTCGCCCTGCAGCGCTGGGCGGTCTACGCCTTCGTGGTGGCGGCGGTGACGGACTTCTTCGACGGCTGGCTGGCGCGCAAGCTGAACGCCACCAGCATCTGGGGCGCGATCCTCGACCCGATCGGCGACAAGGTGCTGGTCTGCGGCGGAATCCTGGGCCTGATGTCGCTAGGCCCACAGCCGATGGTGGTGCTGCCGGCGGGCCTGATCCTGTTCCGTGAATTCACGGTGAGCGCCCTGCGCGAAGTAGGCGCCAGCAAGGGCGTGAAGCTGCCGGTCACACTGCTGGCCAAGTGGAAGACCACCCTGCAGCTCACCGCCCTGGCGCTGGAGCTTTTCGTCGCCGCATGGGGGGCCTTCTCCCTGCCCGAGGAAACCGCCATCCGCTCGGGCTTCGCCTTCGCGGCGCACGGCCTCTTCTGGGTGGCGGCCCTGGTGACGCTGATCACCGGCGCCCAGTACTGGTCGCAGACCCGCAAGGCGCTGCTGGTCGCCGGCTAGGCGTTAGTCGCGCAGGCTGGCCGGGACCACGCCGCCGTTCTCGGCAAGCTTGCGCATGACGGCTTTCTGCAGGGCGATGTTCTGTTCGGCGCTGCCGTGCTCGCCGGCGTTCACGCCCAGTTCGGCGGCCAGCTCCTTGCGCGCGTCCAGGCTGGAATCCAGGTCGAGCAGCTTCAGGAGGTCGACGATGGAGGTGCGCCAGTTGCCGCCGCCGCCCTGGTTCGCGGCCATGGCCGACAGCACGGCCTCGACGTCGACCGGCGCGGGCGCTGGGGCCGGAGCGGCCTGAGGCGCGGCCGGGGTCGGGGCAGGGGCGGCCTTCGCCTCGCCGCGGCGGAAGATCTTGTTGAGGATGTTGCCGAAGATGCTCATGGCGCGCCTTTCAGGATGAGACCGGGAAGCGCAAACCGGTGGGGGGCGGATACGTTCCGCCCCCCTCATCCGTCACCCTGCGGGCGACACCTTCTCCCGCAAGGGGAGAAGGGTTCAGGCCGTGGCCTTGGGCGCCCGGCGCTCCTGCTCGGCGCGCCACTCCTGCTCCTGGGTCTTCACCTCCTCGGTGACCAGATCGCCGAAGGACTCGGGCTCGGCGACGATGCGTAGCTCGACCTCGCCGGAATCGAACGGGATGCGGCGGGCCCAGGCGATGGCCTCATCCATGTCCTTCACCTTCAGCAGCCAGTAGCCGCCGATCAGCTCCTTGGTCTCGGTGAACGGCCCGTCGATCACCATGCTGTCGCCGCGGGCGGCGAAGCGCACCTTCTTGCCCAGCTTGGTCGGCAGCAGGCCGACGCCGTCCAGCATCAGGCCGGCGGCGATCAGCTCGTTGTTGTAGACCGCCATGTCGGCGAACATCTTCTCGGCGTCGGCCGGCATGCCCGCGGCTTCCTGCTCGGGGGTGCCTTTCACGATCATCATCACGCGCATCGGGTGTCTCCTCTATCCGGTGTGAACTCGGCCCTAGGACGGACAGCCAGCGGACGAGCCGACATTGGCCGCGAATTTTGTCAGCTCATCGGGTTGGGCGGCGGCGGCGGATCGGGCAGGGGGATGAATTCCTTGTCGTCGGCGTCGGGCAGCTTCATGCGGCCGGCGCGCCAGTCGGCCTTGGCCTGCTCCATCCGGTCCTTGGACGAGGCGACGAAATTCCATTCGATCAGGCGCGGTCCCACCGGCTCGCCGCCCAGCAGCATCACCGTGGCGGCGGTGACGGCGGTCAAGGTCACCGGCTGGCCGGGGGCGAACACCAGCATTTGGCCATCGTGGAACTGGCGGCCTTCCACCTCCACCATCCCCTGGGCCACATCGGCGGCGCGCTCGGG